>WHTQ01000024.1 GCA_009377645.1 Micromonosporaceae bacterium
CAGCTGGTCGGCCAGCGCGATCGCGGTCAGCCCGGACAGGCAGACCTTGTTGACGGTCAGCGCCGGCACCGACATCGAGATCCCGGCGCCGACCGCCGCCTGCCGGGCCGGGATCTGCCCGGCGCCGGCCGTCAGCACCTGCCCCATGATCACGTACTGCACCTGGTCGGCGGCCACGCCGCCGCGGGCCAGCGCGGCCCGGATCGCCACCGCGCCGAGCTCGGTGGCCGGGAAGTCCTTGAGGTTGCCCTGCAGCCGCCCCATCGGGGTACGCGCGCCGCTGACGATCACCGAAGTCATATGCCCCTGCCCCACCAGTCTGTCTGAACGATCCTTCAGCCAGACTAGCGTTATGAGCGAGGCGGTTGCCGAGGGCATTGGGCTGCTGCGGATCGATCACGTCGGGCTGGCGGTGCCGGACCTGGACGCGGCGATCGCGTACCACCAGCGGGTGTTCGGGATGCGCTGCGTGCACCAGGAGACGAACCAGGAGCAGGGGGTACGGGAGGCGATGCTGACGATCGGCGAACCGCCCGGTCCCGGCGGTTACCTGCAGCTGCTGGCGCCGCTGCGCCCGGACTCGCCGATCGGGAAGTTCCTGGACCGGCACGGGCCCGGCGTGCAGCAGCTGGCGTACGCGGTGGCGGACCTGGACGCGGCCAGCGCGGCGCTGCGGGAGCGGGGGGTGCGGCTGCTCTACGACACGCCGAAGCGCGGCACGGGCGGTTCCCGGATCAACTTCGTGCACCCGCGGGACGCCGGCGGGGTGCTGGTTGAGCTGGTCGAGCCGGCGGTACGCGCGTCCGGTTGAGCGGGGCGGCGCGCGCCCGGTTGAGCCGGCGGTGCCGAACCAGGCGGCGCCGAGCCGAATCGGGCGACATTTACGCCCCACCCTTGCGCAAACCCCCAGGGTATCTGCAAGTATGTCCCAATGCCCCAGCAGCAATCCTCCCTGGCGTTCTTTGACAACGCCAACAGCAGTCCGGACTTCACGGTCGGCCTGCGCGGCTATGACCGCGAGCAGGTCAACAACTACATCGCCCGGCTGAACCAGTCAGTCGCCCAGCACCAGGCCGACAAGGAGGAGGCGGAGAAACGCCTCGGCGATGCTCAGCGCCGGCTCCGGGCCGCTGAACAACGGCTCGGCTCGATGGAGCAGAAGCTCACCGACACCAGCAAGCAGCTGGAGGAGAACAGCCGGCCCACGCTGTCCGGGCTCGGCACCCGAGTCGAGCAGATCCTCCGGCTGGCCGAGGAGCAGGCCAACGATCATCGCGGCGAGTCGAAACGGGAGTCCGAGGGGATTCTGTCGGCGGCCCGGCTGGAGGCGCGCGAGATCACCGACAAGGCCCGAGCCGAGGCGGCCGCCATGAAGGCCACCGCCGAGCGGGAGGCCGGCGAGGTGACCACCGCGGCCGAGCGGGAGGCGGCCGAGGTGCGGGTGCAGGCCCGGCGGGAGGCGGACACGCTGCGCGCCGACGCCGAGCGAGAGACCAAGGCGCTGCGCACCTCCACCGCCCACGAGGTGTCGGAGCTCAAGAACAATGTGGAGCGCGAGGTCGCGACGCTGCGCGCCACCGCCGAGCGGGAGATCACCCAGCTGCGCGCCAAGGCCTCCCGGGAGGCCGAGGAGAAGCGGGCCGAGGCGACCAAGATGCTCACCGACGCCAAGGACCAGCGCGACCGGGAGCTGCAGGCACTCGCGCTGGAGCTGGCGGAGCGGCGGGAGACCGCCGAGCGGGAGGACGCCGAGCGGCACTCCGTGCAGGTGGCGGCGACCCAGGAGATGGTCGCGGTCGCTGAGGAGCGGGCCCGGGCGTCCGAGGACCGGAAGGCGGAGATGGACCGGCAGGCGGAGGCCCGCCGGGTCGAGTCCGAGCGGCACGCCGGCGAGCTGATCGCGGACGCGAAGGCACAGGCCGAGAAGACCCGCGGCGACGCGAACGGCGAGGCGCACCGGCTGGTCACCGAGGCGCGGGAGGAGGCCGACCGCACGACTACCGCCGCCCGGCAGGAGGTGGACAACCTGACCCGCCAGAAGGAGGCGGTCACTGCCCAGCTCGGCCAGATGCTCTCGGGGCTGGCCGGGATCGTGCCCGGGGTCGGCGGCGGCACCAGTGCCGCGAAGGCCGATCCGGACGAGAAGGAGGCGGCCTCCCGCAAGGCCACCAGCTAAGCGGAGGCCGGACCCCGGCTAGCGGCTAGCGGGAGGGGCCTGGCTCGGGGGCTGGACCCGAGCAAGGCCCCTCCCGGACCGGTTTGCTGCGTCCTGCCACGTTCCGGGGGTTTCCGGGCGGGACGGAACGTGGCGTGTGAGGATAGAGGGCATGTCGCACAGCGGGGAGCTGATGGCGCTGGGTGAAGGCGTCAGCACGGAGGCCAGCTTCGAAGCGGTGGTGTGGGGCTACCACAAGAAGCAGGTAGACAAGTACGTCGCCCAGGTCGAGGCCGAGATCGCGACGCTCGGCGCCGAACGTGAGCAGGCGCTGGCCCAGATCCAGGCGCTGGCCGGCCAGGTCGAGCACCTGCGCACGGAGCTGGCGCAGCTACGCCCCCGGATCGCCGCTCCGAACCGGGTCTCGTTCCGGCACCTGGGTCCCTACGTCGAGCAGCTGCTCACGGTCGCCGAACAGCAGGCCGAGGCGATCCGGGCCGCCGCTGCTCGAGACATCGAGCAGCGGCGGGCGGAGCTGGACCGGCTGATCACCGAGGCGCAGGAGAAGACCGCGCAGGCGCAGCGGGACTTCGAGCTGGCGCTGGCCGCGCGGCGGGCCGAGGCGGAGCGGGTCGAGGCGCAGCGGCGCGCCGAGCTGGCGGCGGAGCTGGCGGCCGGCCGGGAGCAGGCGCAAGCGATGCGCGAGGCGGCCGCCCAGGAGCTGGCCACCGCCCAGCAGCAGGCACGGGCGACCCGCGACGAAGCCGCCCTGGAACTAGTCACCGCCCAGCAGCAGGCACAGGCGACCCGCGACGAAGCCGGCCAGGAACTAGTCACCGCCCAGCAGCAGGCACGGGCGATGCGCGAGGAGGCCGGCCAGGAGCTGGCGGTCGCCCAGCGGGAGGCGGCCCGGTTCGTCGACGAGGCGACCGCCCATGCGACCCGGGTGAGCGCCGAGGCCGAGGCGTACGCGCAGACCACCCGCGCCGACGGCGAGGCGCACGCCACCCGGCTGGCCGAGCAGGCCGCCGCGCAGGCCGCCGAGGTCACCGCGGACGCGAACGCACACGCAGCCCAGGTCACCGCCGAAGCCGACGCGCACGCCGCCCAGCGCACCGCGGACGCCGACGCGCACGCCGCCCAGCGCATCGCGGAGGCCGACGCGCAGGCCGCCCAGGTCACCGCCGAGGCCGACGCCTACGCGCAGACCACCCGCGCCGACGGCGAGGCGCACGCCACCCGGCTGGCCGAGCAGGCCCAGCAGCACGCCACCCACCTCACCGACCAGGCCGCCGCCCAGGCCGCCCTGGTCACCACGGACACCGACGCCCGCGCCGGTCAGGTCACCGCCGAGGCCGAGGCGTACGCGCAGACCACCCGCGCCGACGGCGAGGCGCACGCCACCCGGCTGGTCGAGCAGGCCCAGCAGTCGGCGGCCGCGATCCAGGCGACGGCGGAGCGGGACGCGGCGGCGGCTCACAGCACGGCCCGCAGCGACGCCGACCAGGTGCGTGCCGACGCCCAGCGGTACGCGGCGCAGCTGCGCGAGCAGGCCGAGCAGCAGGCGGCGGCCGCAGCCCAGCGGGCGGCGGCGGCGGAGCACGAAGCCGAGCTGTTCGCGGCGCAGGTGGCCGGGCACCGCACCGAGCTGATGGAGGCGCAGCGCCGGCTCACCGAGCTGGTGGCCCGTCGGCAGGAGGAGCGGCAGGAGGTCGAGGACGCGCAGCGCCGGCTGACCGAGCTGACCGAGCGGCTCGCCGGTGAGCGGCACCGGCTGACCAACGTCCAGCTCGCCACCAACCTGCCGCCCCCAGCCGGCGCGGAGGAGGAGCTGGTCGACCCGCCGGCCGGGCCGTCCCGGGTCCACACCGACTAGCCCCGACGTGCGCACTGGGCCGAGTGCGGCTCAGATCGGCGCCCTCACTAGCGGTCAGCGCGGGCCGGTGCCGATCCGCAGCACCGCCTTGTCGCACCAGAACGCCTCCGCATAACGGGACCGGCACTCCATCCCGCGCAGCCGGGCGAGCCCGAGGAAGACCTCGTCGTCCCACCAGTCCCGGCCCTTCTGGGATGGGAAGTGGGTGTGCAGCAGCTCCAGCTTCCGCTGCGCGGTCGCCGGATCCATCGGCAGGTAGAGATTGCGGCGCGTCAGGTCCCCGTCCCACTTCGGGATCTCGTACTGCCAGATCACCGCGTCCCGGAACGCGGTCGGCGCCAGCTCGGCGACGGTCCGGTGGTCCTGGTGAGCGTCCTGGCGGGACGGTGCCAGGACCAGGTCGGGGCTGACCTGCCGGGCGGCCGCCTCGACCACCTCCTTGGCCTCGGCCCAGCGGGCCGGCAGCCGGCCGTCCGGGAGATCGTGGACCTGGAAGGTGATCCGGGCACCGGGCAGGAACGCCTCCGCCGCCGCGCGTGCCTCGGCCTGGCGCTCGGGAACCCCGGTGAACAGCACGTAGTGCACCCGGAGCCCGGGGCGGGCGGCCGCCAGCGCGAGCAGCGTCCCGCCGGCCGCGATCTCCAGGTCGTCGGGGTGGGCGGCCAGCACCACCAGCTCCCGCACCGCCGGCAGGTCGAGCGCCAGCATCACCGCACCGCCGCGGCCCGCCGCTGCGGATCCCACAGCATCCACGGGCACTCCCCCCGCTGGTACATGTGCTCCAGCTCGGCCCGGTCCTTGAAGGTGTCCGCGGCGCGCCAGAACCCCTCGTACCGCTGCGCCAGCAGCCGGCCCTGCGGGACCAGCCGGGCGAGCGCCTCCGGCACCATCTCCTCGCCCTCCCGCAGCACGTCGAAGATCTCCGGGGTCATCGCGAAGTAGCCGCCGTTTTCCCACTGCATCAGCTCGCGGATGGCACGGACCGCGGTCACCTGGCCGCGGTCGTCCATCTCCACCACATGGTGGCTGGAGACCGGAGGAACGACCAGCATGCTGGCGACCGCGTTGCTGGCCCGGAACCGCTCGATCAGCTCCGGCATCGGGGCGTCGGTGAGCGTGTCCGCATAGTTGGCGAGGAACACCGGCTCGTCCTGCACGTGGGCGCGCACCCGCAGCAGCCGCTCCCCGATCGTCGCGTGCAGCCCGGTGTCGATGAACGTTATCTTCCAGTCGGTGATGTCGGCCGAGTGCAGCCGCAGGTCCTGACCGCCCGCGGTGAGCGTGAAGTCGTTCGAGAGAGTCTCGTCGTAGCGGAGGAAGTAGTCCTTCACCGCCGCCGCGCCGTGCCCCAGACACAGGATGAACTCGGTGTGCCCGAAGTGGGCGTAGTAACGCATGACGTGCCACAGCAACGGCCGGTCGCCGATCATCGCCATCGGCTTGGGCGCGGAGCTCTCGCCCTCCCGCATCCGCATGCCGAGACCCCCGCAGAACAGGACCACCTTCACGCCGGGACCACCTCTTCCACGTTAGACGACCTCCAGCTCCGGGATCGGGAACACCAGCTGACCGCCCCAGTCCCGCACATAGGACAGCTGGGAGCTGATCTCGGTCCGCAGGTTCCAGGGCAGTACCAGCACGAAGTCCGGCCGGTCCTGGGCGATCCGGGCCGGGTCGTGGATCGGGATGTGGGTGCCTGGCAGGAACCGGCCCTGCTTGTGCGGGCTCCGGTCGACGGTCCAGGCGAGCAGGTCGGTCCGGATGCCGCAGTGGTTCAACAGCGTGTTTCCCTTACCGGGGGCGCCGTAGCCAACCACAGTAGACCCGTTCGCTCGCGCAGTAAGGAGGAACCCCACCAGGTCCCGTTTGATCTCGTACACCGCGGCGGTGAAGCCACGGTGACCCTCTAAGGTGTGCAGCCCGGCGACCGCCTCGGCCTCCAGGACCGCCTTGACGGTCGGCAACGGCTCACCGGCAGTGGCTTCCGGTCGGGCGTGGACCCGCAACGACCCGCCATGCGTGGGCAGCTCCTCGACGTCGACCGCCGTCAGGCCGGCCGTGGCCAGCGCCCGGGTGGCGGTCAACAGCGACAGATACTGATAGTGCTCGTGGTAGATCGTGTCGTACTGCCGGCCCTCGATCAGCCGGAGCAGGTGCGGGAGCTCCAGTGTGACCAGACCGTCCGGCTTGACCAGAGCGGCCAGGCCGGCGGTGAAGCCGCGCAGGTCCGGGACGTGGGCGTAGACGTTGTTTGCGACCACCAGGTCGGCGCGGCCGTGCCGGTCGGCGAGCTCCTCCCCGACCGCCGCGTCGAGATACCGGGTCTCGGTCCGGACCCCCCCGGCGCGAGCGACCTCGGCGATGTTGGCGGCCGGCTCCACCCCCAACACCGGCACCCCGGCGGCCACGAAGTGCTGCAGCAGGTAGCCGTCGTTGCTCGCCACCTCCGTGACCAGGTTGCCGGTGCCGAGGCGCAGGCGTTCGACCATCGCCTCGGCATACCGCTTGGCGTGCGCCACCCAGGAGTCCGAGTAGGAGGAGAAGTACGCGTAGTCGGAGAAGATGTCCTCGCCCGGCACGTACCTGGGCAGCTGGACCAGCAGGCAGGCGGAGCAGACCCGCACGTGCAGCGGGTAGAACGTCTCCGGTTGGTCGAGCTGGTCGGCCCGCAGGTAGCTCTCGCACAGCGGGGACATCCCGAGGTCGACGAAGGTCTCCGTGAGCGGTTGCCCGCACAGCCGGCACGGGTTGGTGAGCAATCGGTCTCCTCGGTCGCCGGTGGTCGCGCAAGGTCGGGTACGGGGAGGTGACCGGGCCCAGTCCCGGTCTGCCCGCGCTTGCTGGAGGCCAACCTAGGTTGCTGTGCCGGGTCCGTCGAATGAAGAGTCGGATATCCGTCAGTTTGAGACACGGCAAATCGGACGGCGGTCGCTGAACTGGACCGTACGTCGCTTGTTCCGTTGGCGCCCGACCGGCAGACTCATACCTGGCCGGAGTGCGCGTGGGGGCGATCTGAAACACTCCGCCAGCCAGGCAGCGCCGAAGGGGGACGGGATGGATTTCTGGGACGTGGCCAAGCTGATGTGGCGACGTTGGTACGTTACCCTTCCCGCACTGCTGCTCATTCTCGCCGGCGCCGTCCTGACCGGCCTCACCGTGAACCCGGACTACCAGGTCACCGGTCACGTCGCGCTGGTCGGGCCGGCGGTCCAGCGCACCGAAGGCGAGAACACCGTGACCCGGATCAACCCGTGGTCCGCTGAAGCGCTCGCCGACGCCGCCACGATCCGCTTACAGGGCAAGGCGCTGGCCGACCTGCTCAAGGCAGAGGGCTACACCGGTGAGTGGTCGGCGCTGGTCACCGGCCGGCTGCCAGTGATCCGGCTGGAGGTGGTCGCGGAGCGGCCCGAGCAGGCGCAGGCCACGCTGCAGCGGCTCCGAGAGGCGATCGACCTGGAGGTCCGGGACCGCCAGGCCGAGTACAACGTCGCACCCGAGGAGCAGGTGACGACTGTGGACTACGACGGCGGGGAGACCGTGGAAGCGGTCACTGGCAAGGTGAAGCGGGCGTTGATCGTGGTGGTCGGGGCCGGGCTGATTCTCACTACCGGCCTGGTGGTGGCCTACGACGCGATCGCCCGCCGGCGCCGGACGGCGGCCGAGGAGGAGGCGGGCCAGCCGGAGCCGGCCACCGGCGCCGACAGCGCCGAGCCGCCGCGCCGCCCCCGGTACCAGTACGCCACCGCCGCCGGTACGGCCGCGATCCCGGTGGCCGGCCAACCGCCGAACGGGGCGGATGCGCCGGCCCAGGTCGCCCGCACGGCCCGGCCGGTCCAGGTCCGGTACGCCGACCAGCCCTACGGTGATCATGAGTACGCCGACCAGCCGTACGGCGAGCACGTGTACGCCGACCAGCCGTACGGTGAGCAGGCTACCGCCGAGCAGTCGACCGGCTGGCCGGTCTCGCCGGCCGCTCCGCCCGGCGAGGCGCCTGCGCGTCCGCCGGACGACTCGACGGTCGTGCTGCCGCTGTCCGGCATCATGTCGGGTCGGTCCGGGGGGGGCCGGCACAAGCCGCCCTCCGACGTCCGGACGTCTTGACCACGACCGCCGCCCCGGTCCATCCGCTCGACCTAGACCCGTCGCTGGTCGAGCGGCAGACCTACGCGACCCGCCGCCGGCGGCACCTGGTCGACATCACCGCACTGCTCGGGGTCACCCTGTTCCTGGCCGTGCTGATCCCGGCCGACCTGGTCGTGCCGCAGCTGACGGTCGGGATCGGCCGCCCGGCGTCGATCCTCGGCCTGGGCCTGGCCGCCGGGTGGATGCTGGCCCGGTTCCATCCGCGGCTGACCGTCCGCGGGCCGCAGCCGCTGCGCTGGGCGGCCGCCGCCTATCTGACCGCTATCCTGCTGGCCTACGCAGCCGGCCAGCTACGCGGTCTGACCACGATCGAGGCCGGCGGCGCCGACCGGGCACTGATCTCCACAGTGGTCTTTCTCGGAGTGGCGCTGGTCTGTGCGGACGGGGTGCCCAACCGGTCCCGGCTGGACGACCTGCTCCGGCTGGTGGTGTGGCTGGGCGGGGCAATGGGCGGGATCGGGCTGATACAGTTCGCGTTCCGGTTCAACATAGTCGCCCTGATCCAGGTCCCCGGCTTGGTCAGCAGCCGGGACGAGGTGCTCGGCTTCCGCGACCGGGGCGGCACCGACCTGGTGCGGGTGGCCAGCACCGCCGCCCACTACATCGAGTTCAGCACGGTGATGGCGATGGTGCTTCCGTTCGCCATCCACCTGGCCCGGTTCGGCCCGAGCCGGCTGTCCCGCCAGCTCGCGGGCGTCGCCGCGGTCGTGATTGCGAGCGCGATCCCGGTCACCCTGTCCCGCAGCGGCATCCTGGCGGTGTTCGCGGGGCTGCTGGTGCTGGGCTACTTCTGGACCTGGCGGATGCGGTTCAACATCGGTGTGCTGGGGCTCGGCCTGCTCTCGACGATCATGCTGGTCCGCCCGGGCCTGCTCGGGACGATCCGGTCGCTGTTCACCAATCTCGGCAACGACCCGAGCGTCGAGACCCGCACCGACGACTATGAGACGGTCGGGGCGTACCTGGCCGAGCGACCGTGGTTCGGGCGGGGACCGGGGACCTTCATCCCCACTGTCTACCGGTTCCTGGACAACGAGTGGCTGATGCACCTGATCACCGCCGGCTACCTGGGAACTGCCGCCTTCGCCGCCTGGCACCTGACGGTGATCGCCCTGGCCGCCGCCGCGTACCGCCGCGCCACCCGGGCCGCGGACCGCCACCTGTGCGCCTGCCTGATCGCGGTCCAGGTCATGGCGATGTTGGTGGCGGGCACGTTCGACGCCATGAGCTTCACCACCCACACCACCGTGCTGGCGGTCCTGAGCGGTGTCGCCGGGGCGATGTGGCGGTTCACGCATCCGGCCCGGCAGGTGCGCAGTGCGGCGGTGCTGCCGCTGCCACGGCCGCGCTGGGTCCGCAGCTGGCTCAGCGCGCAGGTCTGGGCCCGGCTGCGCGCGTGGCGGGACCGGCAGCCGCGTACCTCGGTGGTCGAGGTCCGGTAGGGACCGCCTACAGTGGCCGGACGGTCACGTCGCCGAACGTCCCGTCCAGCTGATGGGCTACCAGCGCGACCGAACCGGACTCCGGCCCGTCCGGCTGCTCGATCTCCAGGTCCCACAGCCCCGGCCCCGGCTCCGGCCCGTCGGCCGACCAGAGCTTGGCCTGGTACCGGGTGACGTCGCCGACTGTCTCCACCCGCACCTTGAGCAGATAGGTGGTCCCGATCTCGAACAGTGGGGAGGTGTGGACGGTCGGCTTCCCGTCGTCGCCGGACAGCTCGAACCGGGGCCGGCCCTCGTGGAACCGGTACCAGGCGAACGCGCCGGTCGGGTAGAACCCCCACGCCGGCTGCTTGTCGTCGACCGCCGTGTGGCCGCGCCAGCGGAGCCCGACTCCGATCATCGGACCACCGGACAGGTAGCTGTACGCCGCCGGGCCGAGCTCGTGCACCGTGATCGGAACGGTGACCTCGTAGTCGGACCAGCCGAGGTCGCCCACCGCCACCACCCGGTCGTAGCCGGTGCGCCCGGTCCGCAAGCCACCGTCGAGCACCGTCCACCGTCCATCGACGACCTGCGCCTGGGTGGCCGGCGATCGGCCGCCGCTCCACGAGACCTGGTACGGAAGGTCGGTGTCCGCATCGGATCCCCGTTGCACGGTGACCGGGACGGTGGTGACCGCTCCCTGCCCGTCCGTGGCGGTGATGGTCACCTCGTTCGTTCCCGGTGCGAGATCGTCGACCGGGATGTCGGCGTTGAAGTCGCCCGGCCATTGCAGCCGCCGGGTGTCCGGCCCGAGCGTGAGTGGACGCGGTCCATTCCCGTTGACTGAGTAGCGCAGTGAGCTGACCCCGTCCGGATCGCGGACGTTGCCGAGCACATTGACCCACTGCTGGGCGGGCGCCACCGGACCGGTCACCTGCTCCCGGCCGTACCAGACGTCGATGGTGGGTCCGGTGTTGCCGGCGGCGGTGGTGAACGTCGCATCCTCGGTCCGGACCACCTGCCCGTCCGGGTCGGTGGCCACCAGCCGGTAGTGGTAGGTCGTGTCCCGCTCCAGGTCAGCCAGTTGGACACCGTGGACGGTGCCGGCGGTCGTGGTCTGCGAGGTGTCGCCGTAGGAGTCGTCGGTGCCGAGCTCCACCTGCCCGGTGGCCTCGGTGCTGGTCAGCCACCGGACCAGCACGATGTTGGTGGAGGTGTCGACCGAGACGTTCTGGACCTCCGGCGGCCCACCTGGTGCCCCGCCACCATCCGGGCTCCCGGTCTCGTGCACATGGTCGACCAGCGCGGTGAACGCCGGGGCCGCACCCGCCTTGTCGTAGCTGCCGGCGAACGGTCCGGCCTCGGAGATCACCATCCGCTGGCTGAACACCGCCGCGCTGGTCCAGGTCGCGCCATCCGCCGACCAGGACAGCTCCCAGTCGTCGCCGGTCCGGGCCACCCGCAGGCTCACCGCCTCCAGCGCCGGCAGCCCGACGTCGACCACCACGGTCGGCGTACCGTCGTGCGTCACCGCGCCGAACAGCCGCAGCCCGGACCCGGCGCCGGCCCCTGCGCCGGCGCTGTGCACCCCGAACCGCAGGAACGTGACTCGCGACTCGCCGACCGTCAGGCCCTGCATCTGGTTGCGCTGCACGGGAATCGAGCTGAACCGGGCCTCGATGCTCAGGTCCTCGTCGGCGAGCGCCTGCACCGCCCGGACCGAGTCGTTGGCCGTCCACGGGTCATGGTTGTGCCCGGCGGGCACCGACAGCAGCAGCTGTCCGGACACGTCGGCCGGTCCGGTCCGCCCCACCTCACCGACCCCGAGCGGCCGTACCGGCTCCCAGTGCGGGTCCAGGTCGGTCCCGGCGAAGTTGTCGGACACCAGCCGGCCGGCCGGGCTGTCCGCCGCGGTGGTGAAGACCGCGTCCTCGGTGGTCGTGACGTTGCCGGACAGGTCGGTGGCGACCACCCGGTAGTGGTAACTGGTGTCGGGCTCCAGATCGGGGAGCGTGCGGGCGTGGCCGAGCCCGGCCGGCGTACGGTCGGACTGTTCTCCATAGGCATCGGTGGGGCCGTACTCCACCCGACCGGTGGTGACCTCGTCGGTGGCCCAGGTCAGCCGGGCCGACCGGGCCCGCGGGTCGGCCCCGCTCCCGGTCACCGACGGGGCTGCCGGGTCGGGACCGGCCGGCGACTCCGGCACCGCCGGGGCTGATCCAGCGGTGTCGGCCACGTAGTCCACGAGTGCGGTGAACGCCACCGCGTTGCCGGCGCGGTCGAAGCTGCCCGCGAACGGACCCACCTCGGCCACGGTCATGCGCTGGGAGAACGCCCCGCCGACCGACCACCCGGTGCCGTCCGGCGACCAGGACAGCTCCCAGTCGGAGCCCTCCCGGGTCACCTGCAGGTGCACCTGGTCCAGCGCCGGCAGCTCGGTGTCGAACACCACGGACGGGACACCGTCCACGGTCAGGCCCGCGAACAGCCGCAGTCCGGCGCCATCGTGGTGCACCTCGTAGCGCAGGAACGTGTCCTCCGAGGCCGCCACGGTTAGCCCCTGCATCTGGTAGCGGGCGAACGGCACCGACCCGAACCCGGCCTGCACCCGCAGGTCCCGGTCCCACACCGCCTGGACCGCCCGGACCGTGTCGTTGGTGGTCCACGGATGGTGGTTCACCCCGTCCGGGACCGACAGCGCCAGCCATTGCTCTCCCCGCCCGGACTCGGCGAGCTGCACGTCCCCGACCCCGTGCGGAGTGACCGGCTGCCAGTGCGACCCGAGCACCGAGCCGCCGAACCGGTCCGTGACGAACGGACCACCGGGGCTGCCGGGCTCCGGCGCGGTCAGACCGGAGGCGAGCACGACGAGGACGGCGAGCAACGCAGCTCGTCGCCGATGCCGCGCCACCTCCCTTCGATGTGAGCGCCTTCTGCCCCGGTGCATCTGCTCCAGTTCAAGGGTTTCGACCTCGCGGGTAGCACATCCTTCTACCACGGAACGGTCGACGACGCCAACCGGCATGGGTCACACCGGCTGCACAGTCACGGCCCCGAAGCTGCCGTCGAGTTGGTGGGCCACCAGTACGATCGAGCCGGACTGCGGCCCGCCGGTCACGTCGATGCTGGACAGCCAGCCGGCCGGCTCCGACCCACCCGCCGGCCACAGCTTCACCTGGTAGCGGGTGACGCCTCCGGACAGCGTCGTCGCCCGTACCGTGAGCTGGTAGGTGGTGCCGATCGCGAACGCCGGACGGGTGTACTTCGCCGGGCTGCCACCGTCGCCGCTGAGCACGAACTTCCCACCGCCCTCGTAGAAGCGGTACCAGGCGAACGCGCCGGTCGGGTACCAGCCCCAGGCCGGCTGGGCGGAGTCGACCCTGGTGTGGCCGTTCCAGCGCATCCCGACCCCGATCAACGGCGCCCCGGACAGATGCGTGTACGCCGCCGGGCCGAGCTCGTGGACGGTGATCGGCACCGTCAGCTCGTAGTCTGACCAGCCGACGTCGCCCACCGTCACCAGCCGGTCGTATCCGGTGATGTCGGTCCGGAGCCCGCCGCCGGTAACCGACCACGCTCCGTCCACCACCTGCGCCTGCTCGGCCACGGTCGCACCGGTGTCCCAGTCGAGCTGGAACGGCAGGCCGGCACCGGCCCCAGACCGGCGCTGGACGGTCACTGTCCGCACCGTCTCCCTGCCCCCGCCGTCGACCGCGACCAGCGTGACCGCGTTGTCACCAGCCGCCAGGTCGGCGTATGGAATGTCCACGTTGAAGTCGCCCGGCCACTGCAGCCGGCGGCGGTCCGGCCCGATCGACAGGTGCCGCGGCGAGCCGCCGTTGAGGCGGTAAGTCAGCGACCCGACGCCGTCCGGGTCGCTGACGTTGCCCAGCACGTTGACCCACTCCTGGCCCCGGACCGGCGGTCCGAACGACTGGTGCGGCCCGTACCACACGTCGATGACCGGACCCTGGTTGGCCGACGCGGTGGTGAAGGTCCGGTCGCCGGTGGTGGTCACGTTCTCGGCCGGGTCGGTGGCCACCACCCGGAAGTGGTACGTGCTGCCGGGCGAGAGGCCAGCCAGGGTGACCCGGTGCCCGGTGCTCCGTGGGGTCACCGCCGACCACGACCCGTACCCGGACGTCGGGCCGTACTCCACCCGCCCGGTGGTCGGCTCGTCGGTGCCCCAGCTCACCTGTGCGGTCGTGTCCGAGGGCACCACCGTCACGTCCTGGATCTGCGGCGGTGTCGTGTCCACCGGCGGCTCCGGCGGCTCCGGCGGCTCGGTGTCCGAAGTGTCCACCGCGTAGTCCACCAGCGCCGTGAACGCCGGCGCGGTTCCGGCGCCGCGGTAGTTGCCGACGAACGGTCCGACCCGCGTCACCGACAACGGGTGAGCGAACGACGTGGCGACCGTCCAACTATTGCCGTCGCCGGACCAGGACAGGGTCCAGGTCCCTCCGGACCGGGCCACTCGCAGGTGGACGGTGGTCAGCGCCGGCAGGGCCGAGCTGACCCGGGTCTTCGGAGTGCCGGACCCGGTGGTGGACGCGAACAGCCGCAGCTGCGAACCGGTGTGGTGCACCTCGAACCGCAGGAAGGAGTCACTGGCCTGCTCCACCGTCAGACCCTGCATCTGGTAACCCGCCGAGGGCATCGAGTCGAACCCGGCCTGCAGGCTCAGGTCGCCGTCGGCCACCGGCTGCACCGCCCGCACCGCGTCGTTGCTGGTCCACGGGTCGTGACTGGCGCCGGCCGGAACCGACAGCGCCAGCCGCCCCCCGGACACCTCCGCCGACCCCACGCCGAGCGGCCGCACCACCTGCCAGTGCGACCCGAGCGGCGAGACCGAGAACTCGTCCGGGACGAAGCCGACGCCGGCCTGGGCGGGGCGGGCGGTGCCGGCGACCGCGGCGAGCGCGGCCACCAGGACCAACACCAGCACCAGCCCGGACGCCAACGCGCCGGGCCGGTGCCGGGCCATGGACAGGTCAGGTGCGGACATCCCCGGCCCCTTTCTGAGTTCCCACCAGCAGCGAAGAGCTGATCGGCCGGCCCAGTGCGGTGCGCCGGAGCCGGCCCGCGACGATCCGCGCCCGGCGCAGCCAGTACCGGGTCACGAAGCTGGCCGCGCAGGCCAGGCGCGCCCCGCGCCCGAGGTCCTCGCCGGCACCCGCACCGGCACCGGCACCGAGCAGCGCCTGGACGCTGCGCACCGTGAGCCGCAACCGGGGTGCCCGCACCGACCCCCGTCCGCGCGGGTCGAACCAGGCGGCGACCCCGGGCAACCCGCGGCGGTCCGGCCCCCGCCCCTGGCGGCTGGACCCGGGGTGGATGCGGCGGTGGAACAGCGGCTCGGGCACCTCGTGGAACCGGCCTCGGGCAGCCAGCTCGGCCAGCAGCGTGACATCCGAGGACGGGTACGGCCGGATCAGCCCGGTCCGCCGCAGCACATCGGTGCGGATCACCCCGAACACCGGGTTGCACAGGCTGAACCGGGCCATCAGGTCACCGACCCGGCGCCAGGCTCGCCGGTCCGGCAGGTCCAGCCGGTCGGCGTACGGGCCGAGCACGGTGTCGTTCTCGTCGATCAGCACGGTCTGCGGGTAGGCCAGCACGACGCCAGGTCCGGCCCGGTCGAGCGCGGCCACGCAGCTGCTCACCAGGCTGGGCGCGCACCAGTCGTCGTACGCGGCCCACCGGAACAGCTCCCCCCGGGCCAGCGCCACCACCCGGTTGTAGTTGGCGGCCGCGCCCAGGTTGGAGTCGTTGCGGTACAACCGGATCCGCGGGTCGGCCGCGGCGAACCGCTGGCAGATCTCCCAGGTCCGGTCGGTGGAGGCGTTGTCGCAGACCACCAGCTCGAAGTCCGGGTGGTCCTGCCCCAGCAGCGACCGGAACGCCGAGTCGAGGTAGCGCTCGGCCTGGTACAGCGGCATCCCGATGGTGACCCGCGGGGGTACGGAGGACTGTCTCATCGCCGAGCCTCAGGCGACCAGCAGCTCGGCTTCGACCCCGGCCTCGGCCAGCGCGGCGCCGATCTCGGTGCGGTAGGCCGGGTTGGTGAGGATGACCGCGCGGGTGTCCAGTGCGGCCACGCCTTCCGGGCCGGTGACCCGGTGCCCGGTCACCGGTAGGTAGCGACCCCGCTTGTGCGGGTTGACATCCACCACCCCGGCGAGCGCCCGGTCCGGGTCGGCGGCGCTCAGGAACGCCACTCCCCGGGCGCCGGCTCCCCACAGGACCGGGTTGGCGCCGCCGGCGGCCAGCGCGCCGATCCGCATCCGCCACCGAGCCACGGTCTGCGGATGGCGTTCGCCGAAGCTGGCCACGCGCCCCCGCTGGTCGGCCGCGACCTGCAGCTCCGGCTCGGCGGTGGGGCCCGGCGATGCCCGGTTCGCCACCACCTCCACCGAGAGGAAGATGTCCGAGAACGCCGTGTCGATGCGGAGCACCTCGAACCCGGCCCGGGACACCATCGCCCGCAGCGACTCGGCGTTGAAGTAGCACACATGCGGATAGATGCAGTCCCAGCCGCCGGTGGCGAAGTCGTAGCTGGCGTTGGGCACCTCGAAGTAGCCGTGGGTCTCCCGCTCGCCGGCCAGCGCACGCAGGCCGACCAGGAACTCGTACGGGTCGGTGAGGTGCTCCAGCACGTGCCGGGTGACCAGGAAGTCGGGGCGCAGCTCGGGCGGGTGCGACCCGTCCAGCGGCAGGAACCCGGGTACGAAGCTCACCGCCCCGTCCGTCCCCTCCGGACCCTGGTAGCTGGCGTCGTAGCCGGTGCCGTGGCAGCCGGCCACCTGGCACAGCTCCCGTAGGAAGTCACCCTTGCCGCAGCCGAGCTCCAGCACGGACCGCCCGGCCAGCCGGTAGTCCCCGCTGAGCCGCTTCGCCAGGTCGCTGGCGTAGGCCCGGAAGGTCGGCGAGTGGTGCAGGCTGTTGTCGTAGCTGCCGTCGTACGCGAGCAGCTCCGGCCGGAACGCGACGTTCACCACATGGGCACAAGCTGGGCAGTACTCCAGCCGGATCGGGCCGGCCGGGGAGGCGACCGCCTCGGCCCGCTCCGCCCAGGTCACCCCGCACAGGGCGGGCACGGCACCCAGGTCGGCGCACGGCACCAGCTCGGCCTCGGCACAGGCGGGGCAGCGCATCGCTCTCATACCTCCTGTCCGGCACGGGCGGGGGGTTGGTACTCCGGCAGCGGGACCGGCCGCCACAGCCGCCGCCGGACCAGCCGCCGGAGGGTGCCGAGGGTCGAGCGCAGCTTCTCCGCCAGGGTCAGCTCGCGCCACCACGCCCCGGCCATCGGCAGGTGCCGGAACCGGGGCGCGGCCTGGCCGGTGGCGCGCAGCGTCCACACCCGACCCCAGACCGACCCGCGGGAGCGGGCGAGGTTCGGCTGGGAGGCGGTGAGGATGTCCGGTGTGGCCGGGGTGAGCATCAGCACGCCGGCCCGGATCGCCGCCTCGATCACCTGCTGGCCGCGTTCGGTGCGGGCGAGCACCAGCGACTGGCCCGGATCGTCGCCGGTCGGCCGGTACCACGGGTCGCCCACCGCCACGTCCGCCAGCTCGCCGGTGTGGTCGGCGCACAGGTGGCAGCGCCACTGCCGGTGCCGCTGCAGGATCTCCCCCCAGGACTGCTCGTAGCTCATGCTCCGGTCGGTGCCGGGCGGGTCGCCGACCCGGCTCGCCCGGGCCCGCCCCGGCCAGCCCAGCCCGCGGTAGCGCACCGCGGTCGCCTCGACCGGCGGGACTTCCAGCTGCGCCAGCATCTCCAGCGTGCCCTTTGTGGACGGGGTGCCCGCGCAGAAGAACGCGATGGTCAACCCGAGCCGCTCGGCCAGCCGGGGCCGGACCTGCGCAGCCATCCGGGTGGCGGCCACGTCGCAGGGCTTGCCGATGAACACCGCCGGCGAGTCCGCCTGCTCGATCAGGTCCAGCCGTTCGCACGGGCTGGCCGGCGCGTACCGGGAGCCGGCCGCCGCCAGCAGCTCCGCCCGGCTGCGGGAGAACCGGGCCTCGTTCAGGTACGGGACGTCGGCACGCGCCCCGATGTGAAGCGCCCCGGCCATCCCGAGCCGCTCCACGCAGAAGGCCGCCAGGGCGGTGGTGACGCCGCCGCTGGACCCGGCGAACCGGATCTCCGGGTCGGCCGCGTACCCCTCCCACAGCCGGCGGACCGGGCCCCACATCCTCCGTAGCTGCCCGATCTCGCCCGGGCCGGGTCGGCCGCTCGGGTGCGCCACGCCGACGCCCGGGCAGCACCGCACGGCCGCCGCCGCACCCTCGCCGCCGGTCGCGGTAGGCACCACCGGCAGCGGCCGGCGCCCGTGGTCCAGCACGTCAGCCATCCGGATATCGTCCGGAGCCAGGTACGCGCAGACCCCGCAGCCGGTGCACAGCTGCCGCTCGGCGACCTGGTGGACGGTGGCCATCCTCGTCATCAGGCCCACTCCGCCAGCTCGCCCCGCGCACCATTCCGCACCGTCAAAGCCGCCCCCACCGTCCCCGCCGCCCGCGTCCCGGTATCCCCGACAACCGGTTCACCGTACTGTCCACGTACCGGGCGGAGCGGGTTGAGTAAGAAACCCGACAGTCGGCGGCCTGGCCAGGCAATCGACCTAAACTCGGAACCAGTGTCCCGAACCCGGAGTGTCGACTAGTGCCGAGCGCGACCACCGACCTGACCGGTACGCCCGGCCCGGCTCGGGCGATCGGCCGGATGCGGGTGCGGGCGATCGGCCGGGCCACGGTTCCCCAGCCCACCTGGCCGGCGCCGGTCTCGCCGGTCCCGGTGCCACCGCCGCCCGCGCCGCCATCCGACCCGCCGCCGGGCCGGCTGCGCTCGGCGGTGTTCTGGTCCTATGCGCTGACCGCCGGCCGGGTCGGGACCACCACGGTAGTCCTGTTCGTGCTCGCCCGGATGCTCGGGCCGGCCGCGTTCGGGGTGGTCGCGATCGGGGTGCTGGTCCTGAACCTGGCGCAGGTGCTGCTCCAGCAAGGGATGATCTCCGCGATCGTGCAGCGGGACCAGCTCACCGACGACCACCTCGACGCCGCGTTCGTGGCGATGCTGCTCGCCGGCCTGGTGGCCGGGGCGGCGATGGCCGCCTCCGGCCCGCTGTGGGCGCTGCTGGCGGGTGAGCCCCAGCTCACCACGGTGTGCCTGGCCCTGTCACCGCTGGTCCCGGTGCACGCCCTGATGGTGGTGCCGGAGGCGGTGCTGCGCCGGGCGTTGCAGTTCCGGGCGATCGCCGTGCGCACCCTGGCCGGTGCACTGGCCGGCGGAGCGGCCGGGATCGCCCTGGCGGTGGCCGGTGCGGGTCTCTGGGCGCTGGTCGCACAGCAGCTGGTGACCGGGCTCGCGAGCGTGATCGTGCTGTGGGTGGTGTGCCCGTGGCGACCGAGCCGCCGGCCCCGGATCCGGGCGATCCGGGACCTGTGGCGGTTCTCCGCCCACTCCGCCAACGCCGGGATCGCGCTGACGCTCAGCACCCGGGCCGACCAGTTCGTCACCGGGCTCCTGTTCGGACCGGTAACGATGGGAGTCTACCGGTTGGCGGTCCGGCTTCCGGAGATGCTGGTCGAGGTCACGGCCCGCTCGCTGCAGCAGGTGGCCCTGCCGGCGCTGTCCCGGTTGCAGGACGACCGGGCGGCGTTCGCCCGCCGGTTGGTCGAGCTGCAACACCTCGCCGCGGTGGCGGGCCTGCCGCTGCTCGGGGTGCTGGCCGGCACGGCCGAGCCGCTGGTGGGCCTGCTCGGCCCGGAGTGGGCCGGCACCGAGCTGCCGCTCCAACTGCTGTGCATATTCGCCGCGGCCAACGTGTACGGCGTGCTGCTCGGACCGGCCCTGCAGGCGATCGGGCACCCGGGCCGGCTGGCGGCGCTGGCCTGGCTACGGGGGCTGATCGGCGTCGCGATGTTCATCGCGATCGGGATCGCCATGCTCGACCAGGGCCCGGGCACCCAGGCCGCGGCGATCGCGCTGGCGGCGGTGATCGTGCAGGTGGTGTTGAACGCGGTCGGCATCCAGCTCACCCGGTACACGGTGCGCGGGACCCGGCTGCGGCTGATCGGACCGACCATTCCGGCAGTGCTGGCCGCGATCGCCGCGGCGGCCGCCCCACTCGGCCTCGCCCGAATCGACGCGGTCCCGGCGACGCCCCTGACCGCGCTACTGGTGCAGGGAGCCGCCGGTGCCCTCGCCGGCGGGGCCGTTCTCTGGGCCGCCGACCGGCGGCTGCGCGAGCTGGTCCGGCGGCGCGGCCGCCGCCCGGCGACCGAACCACCCTCGGCCGACGGCTCACCACCACGACATCGAAGGAGCCGACCGACATGAGCGGCGTCGACATCCTGATGATCACCTTCAACCGGCCGGAGTACGTCCGGTTGTCGCTGCCGCATCTGCTGTCGACCTGCCCGCCGGATGCCCGGGTCTGGCTGTGGCACAACGGCACCGACCAGCCCACGTTGGACGCGGTGGAGGAGCTGCGCCACCACCCGCGCGTACACCGGTTCCACCACAGCGCGGACAACGTCGGGCTGTCCGCGCCGACCAACTGGCTGTTCACCGAGTCCACCGGGGACTACGTGAGCAAGGTGGACGACGACTGCCTGCCCGACCCGGACTGGCTGGCCCGGCTCCGCCGAGCCCACCAGGACGTGCCGCAGTTCGGCGTGATCGGGTGCTGGCGGTTCCCGGACGAGGACCTGGACGAGCGGCTGCTGGCAGCAAAGCTGGCCGACTACGCCGGCGGGCACCGGTTGCTGCGCAACCACTGGGTGCAGGGCAGCGGCTATCTGGCCAAGCGGGAGCTGGTGGAGCGGCTCGGCCCGGTCGACGCCCGGAAGTCGTTCACCGGCTGGTGCCTGGACGCGGCCCGGCGCGGCTACACCAACGGCTGGTACTACCCGTTCATCCGGGAGGACCACATGGACGACCCGCGCAGCCCGAACACGATCTACCACACCGACGCCGAATTCCTGGCCCGCCGGCCGCTGTCGGCGCAGGCGACCGGGGTGACCACGGTTGCCGAGTGGACCGACCAGATGCGCCACTCGGCCCGGGTGGTTCAGACGGCATCGCTCGACCTGCGGGAGTACCAGGGCTGGCGGAACCGGCGCCGGACCCTGGTGCGCCGCGCAAAGCTCGCGCTGTCCGGCAAGGCTCGCTGGTAGCCCAACCCGCCTGCGCGGCACCGTTTGAGACCTGCTGGTCCCAAATGCGGTTCACATCGCTACGGATGTAGCCCACATCCGCAGCGATGTGGTCGCGAACAACCCACCTATGGTTCGGGCGGTTCAAACACCCCGGCCCGCCCCGCCTCAGGCCACTAGGATCTCGGCACTGACTCCGAGGCCGGCCAACGAGGCGGCGATCTCGTCCCGGTAGACCGGGTTGGTGATGATCACCGCCCGGGTGCCCGACCCGCGCAGCCGGTTCGGCCGGTCCACCCGGTGCCCGGTCACCGGCAGGTGCCGGCCCCACTTGGCCGGGTTGACGTCCACCGTGGCCGCCAGCCGGCGGTTCGGGTCCGCGTAGTTGAGCAGCTGCACCCCCCGGGAGCCGGTGCCCCACAGCACCGGCCGGGCACCCTCGTCCGCCAGCCGGCCGATCGTCTCCCGCCAGCGACGCCGCTCGGCGTGGTGCCGCTGGTCGAAGCCGGCCACCGCGGCCAGCAGCCGGTCCCGGGCCGCCCGCAGCTCCGGCTCGGGAACCCCAGCATCGGCCCGGCTTCCCGGGCTCGCCGCCAGGTCCAGCCGCCGGATCAGGCCGGAGAACACCGGCCCGGTCCGGTCCACCGACCACCCGGCCCGAGCCGCGAGCCGGCACAGCGCGGCGGCGCCGAGGTAGGACACGTGCGGGTAGATCACCTCCCAGCCGGCGGTGGCGAGGTCGTACTCCGCGTCCGGCACCTGCAGGTGGCCGAGCGCATGCTCGCCGGCCGCCTCCCGCAGCCCGGCCAGGAACCCAGCCGGGTCGGCCACGTGCTCCAGCACAAACCGGGACACCAGCAGGTCGAACGGCGGCAGCTCGCCGGGCGGCGGAGCCGGTGCCCGGCGCAGCTCGGCGCCGGACGGGTCGGGACCGGCCGGACCGGCGTAGCTCGGGTCGTATCCGACCCCGGTGCACCCGCCGACCCGGCACAGCTCCCGCAGGAACTCCCCCTGGGCGCACCCGATCTCCAGCACCCGCCGGCCGGCCAGCGGCAGCCGCTCGGCCAGCTCGGCGACCAGCTGCGCCACCAGCTCCGAGCTGAACGCCCGGAACGTCGGCGAGTGGTAGAGGTTCATGTCGGTCGGCGCCGAGGGGTCCACTAGCGACTCGTCGAACGCCAGGTTCCGGACGTACCCGCACTCGGGACAGCATCCGAGCACCACCCGACCGACCGGCGAGGCGACCGCCTCCGACTCAGCGGCCCAGTGCCGGCCGCACTCCACCGGCACCTCCCCCAGGTCGCTGAAGGCGACCAGCTCCGCGCCGGCGCAGGCGTCGCAGACCCGGGTGGGGACCGCTACGTCGAGGGCCCGGACCATCGCAGCTCGCCGTCCAGCTGGCCGGCCGCCTGCAGCGCCGTGATCCGCTTGAGCCGCTGGTACCGCGGCCCGGTCAGGTCCTCGATCCGCAGCCCGGTCCGACGGTACTCCTCGATCAGCTGGGCGATCCCGGTGCGCACCGTCCACTGCGGCTTGAACGCCGGAACCTCCCGCTCGATCAGGTCGCACGAGACCCGGTAGTTGCGGGTGTCGGCGCTAGCCCCCGCGGCGAACGTGACGGTGCTGCCGGGCACCTGCTCGGCGACCAGCTCGGCCACGTCCCGGATCAGGTAGTTCTCCGTACTCTGGCCAATGTTGTAGGCCCGGTTGTGGACTACCTCGCGGGGTGCCTCCAGCAGCGCCACGAACGCCGCCGCGATGTCGTCGGCGTGCACCAGCGGCCGCCAGGCCATCCCGTCCGACAGCAGCCGCACCTGGCCGGTCAGCAACGCGTGCCCGACCAGGTCGTTGACGACCAGGTCGCCGCGCAGCCGGGGCGAGAAGCCGTACGCGGTGGCGTTGCGCAGATATACCGGCGAGAAGTCCGGGCCGGCCAGCTCCCGGAGGTCCCGCTCGGAGCGGATCTTCGACTCGCCGTACGGGGTGACCGGGGCGAACGGTGCCGTCTCGTCGAGCAGGTCGCCGGTGGACCCGCTGCCGTACAGCGAACACGACGAGGAGAACAGGAACCGGCTCACCCCGGCCGCCTTGGCGGCCTCGGCCAGCCGGACCGTCGCCCGGTGGTTCACCTGGTAGGTCAGCTCCGGGTTGAGGTTCCCGATCGGGTCGTTGCAGATCGCGGCCAGGTGGACCACCGCGTCCGTCCCGGCGCATTGCTCGGCCGTGGCGTCCCGCAGGTCGACCCGCCGGTGCTCCACCCCGTCCTCGAACCGGCCCAGCGTGCAGTCGGCGAACAGGCCGGTGTCGAGGCCGACCACCTCGTGTCCGGCCGACCGCAGTCGCGGGACCAGGACGCTACCCAGGTAGCCCTGGTGGCCGGTGACCAGCACGCGCACGGCGGCTCCCGTCAGGTGGTAGGAGACAAGACTCCGAAGCATACCGGAGGTGCTCCGGTGGCCCCGGTCACGGCCGGACCGCCAGCTGGGTGTGCGTGTGGAGGCTCTCCCGCACAGACTCCGGTGAGCCACCCCGGAAGAACAGCTGTCCCCACACCTCCAGCAGGAGCAGCCGGGTCTGCCACTCGGTCGGCTTCGGACCCAGCGCCATGGTGATCGCCGGCTCGTCCAGCGAGTAGAGATCGGCCAGGAAGCCGTCGGCGAAGAACTTGGGCGAAACGGTCAGCCGCTGCATGATCGACACTGGGAACCCGCGCTTGGGGCGACCCGACAGGTGGGCCGGCAGGCGCTGGGCCGCGACCGCCCGTACCGCCCACTTGTCCACCACGAACGGATGCCGCCGGTCGTGCGGCCGCAGCACCCGGCGCAGCTTGTAGCGGTCCGGCAGGTTGATCGCGAGCCGCGCGAACTCGGGCGCCAGGAAGGGGAACCGGGCCTCCACCCCCCAGGCCATGCCGAGCCGGTCGTTGCGGTGCAGTAGTGAGACCAGATGCGACTGGGCGAGGCTCAGCGAGGCGTCCCGGGAGCGGCGATCCCGGGCCGACCCGGCCGGCGCGGCGGCGCGGTTCGCGGCGGACAGCCGGGCCTGCTCGAACCCGGACAGCAGCTCCGCCAGCCGGTGCGCGTAGGTGTCCTCCGGGTGCGGCCAGAACAGCCTGGTCCCCCGCGGGGAGAGCGCGGCCAGCCAGGACCGCGGGACGGCCTTGACCCGGTTGGCCAGGGTGAGGATCGGGCGGAGCGCCTCCTCCGGATAGCCGAGCAGGTACTCGTCACTCCCCTCGCCGGTCAGCAGCACCTTGATGCCGTCCGAGCCGGCCAGCCGGGCCACCGCGAAGAACGGCAGCGCGTTCAGGTGGTAGGTCAGCGGTCCGTCGTTGCACCAGGTCACGTCGGGAACCGCGGCCAGGATGTCAGAGTCGGTCACCCGCACCACGCGCAGCTGCAGACCGAGCGTCCGGGCCAGCGCCTCGGCGGCCGGGCGCTCACTGTCAGCGGCCACGTCGGCATGGTAGAGCGGAAGATCCGCCCGGTCCTCGACGGCGTTGGCCACGATCAGGCTGGAGTCCACCCCGCCGCTGGCGAGACACCCGAGCGGGGCGTCGCTGACCAGCCGGGAGCGAACCCCGGCCCGGACCGCCTCGTCCACCCGGCGTACCACCTCGGCCCGGGGGGCGGTGGCCAGCTCCTGCTGCAGGCCAGCGTCGACCCACTCATACAGGCTCGCGAACGGCCGGCGATCCACCGTTCCGCGGCGACGGTCGAAGGTCAGCTGCTCGCCCGGGCGGACCGCGTGAACTCCACGGTAGAACGTCCGGTCCCCCCAGGTCACCGAGTGACCCAGCAGCGCCGCCCCGACCGCCGCCGGATCCGGCTCGGCGGCCACCAGCCCGGTCGTCACCAGTGCCTTCATCTCGGAGGCGAACGCCAGCCCGCCGTCGGCCGTCCGCCCATAGTAGAGCGGCTTGACCCCATGGACATCCCGGGCAAGCGTCAGCACCTCTTCCCGGGTGTCCCACACCGCCACCGCCCAGTCGCCGTCGAGCCGCGGGAACGTGCCGGCGCAGCCGTGAACGGCGAGGTACGAGAGCAGCACCTCGGTGTCGCCAGTGGACGTGATCGCCACCTCGCGGGCAGCGAGCTCCTGCCGCAGCTCCCGAAAGTTGTAGATCTCCCCGTTGAACGAGAGCACGTACCGGCCGTCGGATGAGACCATCGGTTGCGCCGCGCGCTGACTGAGATCTAGGATGGACAGTCGCAGGTGCCCGAGCCCGACACCCGGCCCGGTCCACACCCCCTCGCCATCCGGGCCCCGGTGGCGGATCGGCGCGAGCGCGGCTCGCACCTGATCCGGCGGGACCGGTCTGGTGGCCGCAGCACACTTACCGGCGATCCCGCACATCTGCGTTCCCTCCTACCGGCGGCATCAGCCGGTCCTGGTCGGGCCGCGGCGGGCCGCCTCAGCCTGCGCGAGCGCGACCACGTCATCGAGCTGGCGGCACGCGCGGTCGACCGTGACCGGCGCCTGGACCGCGAGCTCCGCGGCCGCCTGCTCCCGGCTCTGCCAGGAACGCCACAGAACATCCAGCAGCTCGTCGTCGGACAGGTTCCGAGCGTCGGCCACATGCTTCTCCTGACCGACCGTGGCGAACACCCCCCGTACCTTCATGCTGTACGCGATCCCGGCGACCGGCACCCCGGAGGAGAGGGCGGCGATGGTGGCGTGCATGCGCATGCCGACGAACCACGCAGTACGCGAGATCACCCACTTCGCCTGGTGAGCGTCGAAGCCGGATGGGGTCACCGCGACCCGGCTCCCGTGCTGGGCACTGAGTTCACTGTGGAGCTGGTCGGTGACCCGACGGTCGTCGTCGGCACCGGCCGAACCCCGCACGTGCGGCACCAGCAGCACCCGGACGTCCGACTCGGCGAGTAGCTGCTCGCACAGCTGCTTCACCACGTGCACGCCGTCGGCCGACAGCCCGTACCGGGCCCGACCGGTTCCCAGCGTCAGCCCGCTGACGTTGATCCCCACCACCGGACCCGGTTCCTCCTGCCACCAGGACTCGAGCCGGTCCCGGTCCGGCTGGTCCGGGGGTCTCGGAGAAAGCGCGAACGCGACGTCGACCCCGTCCCGGTGCCGATCCGGGTCGAAGTCGGCGCCCAGCAGGTCGTGCAGCGCGGAGAAGCTGTCCGGGTCGCGCGACCACGCCATCGCCGCGCGCCGGACCAGGCCGGCCGCCTGCCGCCGCAGCCGGGGGCGGCGGAACGGCCCGTAGGTCTGGGGCAGCAGGACCAGCGGCCGGTCGCGGAGCAGGGCAAGCCGCTTCGGCCACGCCACGAGGCGGAAGGTACGAACGCCGTACAGATCGCTGAAACTGTCCCCACCGCTGAGGTCCAGCACCGCGTGGCAGGCATCGATCCGGGCCAGCCCCGGGTTGGGAAGCCCGAGCAGGGCACTGGCCCGCATGTTCAGATATGCCTCCGGCCGGTACACCCGGCGGGAGATCCGCGCCCCGCACAGGGTGACCGGCACCACATGCCCGTCGACGAACACGCCACCGGAGCGGGCTCCCAGCCCGTCGTCGAAGATGGTGACCCCGGCTCCGGGATGGCCGGACAGCAGCGTGCCCAGCGTCGCCGCACGCAGCGCGGCCAACCCCAGGTTGGCCGGCGCCGACGTGCCGAACAGACAGAACGTCGGCTCGGCGGCGGGAGTCAGTGCCATCGGTTCGCTCCAGCGCTCACGGGGTCATCACCGGGTCAGGATAGTCGCGGCCGCCGGGACCCCTGCCCGCGCGGTGCAACAAACTGACCGGCAGAAAGCTCGCGCATCGAGTCAAGCGGTCTGACCCGACCTGCCCAACAGCTACACTCTGTCGGTGACCGGAACCCGCTGGCGAAGGCCTCTGAGGACCTTGTCGATCGCCGGGGGAATCGTGATCCTGGTCTCCGGCGCCATCCTGATCCCGCTGAGCCACATCGATCGCGCGGTTTTCTCCGGGCCGGCCGAAGATCCAGCAGCTGGGCTTGGCTCGGCCACCGGCTCGGCCACCGAAGCGCCGGGGCTCCAGGGAAGGCCGCCGGAGTCGTCTCCCCAGAACGGAGCGGGCCAAGCGTGTGGGCCGTTTCCGCAGTTTCCGGATGAGACCTGCACCGGATGGCAGCACACCGGTGTGTCCCTGCGGGAGTGCCCCAAGAAGGTCACCGAACCAGGAGTCACCCTCGACGGCTGCCGGTTCGTCGGTGGCCTCGAGATCGGAGCCGCCGGAGTCACGATCACCCGGTCCCGGGTGGAGGGGTTGGTGCAACCGCGGGGAGACCTGCAGGACCTCCAGCTCATCGACGTCGAGATCGACGGCACCGGCCATGTCGATCCGGCCCGCGGGGACAGCCAACTGGCGATCGGCAGCGAGAACTACACCTGCATCCGCTGTCATATTCACGACACTGGCCGGGGCGCCAACCTGGGCAGAAATGTCCAGATCGAAGACTCCTACCTACACGGCTTCCCGTACATGGACGGCAAGCACATGACCGCGATCGGGTCCAACGGTGGCAGCAACTTCACGATCCGGCACAACCGCCTCGAGTGCGACGTCTCCGGCTGTTCTGCCGCGCTGTCGTTGTACGGCGACTTCGCGCCCGTCAGCGAGGTCCTGGTCGAGCACAACCTGTTCAACACCACCGGCTCCTACTGCACCTACGCCGGGTCGGTGGACGGCAAGCCCTATCCGAACGGGACCAACGTCCGCTACCTGGACAACCGGTTCGGCAAGAAGTTCAGCGACACGTGCGGCCAGTACGGACCGGTCACCTCCTGGAGCGGCGGGAACGGCAACCAGTGGCAGGGCAACTCCTGGCAGGACGGTTCCGGCTCGGTCAACCCGTGAGCACCGGCCCCTCACCCGGTTCGGACGGCCCGGGCGGTCGACGACCATCCGCCGCCTGGCTCGCCACCAGCAAGTTGACCAGGAAGGTGACGGTTGCCGGATCCGGCACGACGTGCCCCGCCACCAGGCGGTCGAGCCACGGCCCGGGCACCAGCCCGGTGTCCCGCACCGGCGCGATGGTCTCCGGCGCGGCCACCCAGTGAGCCACCACCAGCCGCGCCAGCTCTGCGGCCCCCAGCTGGCCGCGTCGCCGGCCCACGAGACGTTGCCGCACCTTGCCTACGATCTTGCGGCCAGTCGCCAGGTGGCGCTGGCCGTGAGCGACCAGACCGCCCTCGGCCAGCCGGGCCGGGATCAGCCCCGAATCGAGCGGAACCGCCGCCAGCCGCGGATCCAGCCGGCTGACCACCTGACCGATCAGCCGAGACGACCGGGTCTGATCCGGGGTGGCGGCGAGCGCGAGCTGAACGAACCGCCGGTCCAGCAACGGGTTGACCGAACCGCGGGCGACCGCCGCCACCGTACTGTGTGCACCGGCCCACCGTTGCACCCGGTCGAACAGGTAGAACTCGTCGGTGGCGCGTAACCACCCGGGGCCGTACCCGGCCAGCCGGGTGGTGAGGCGGTCGAGCGTGACTGACCGCGCGAAGGCCGCGAAGTCTGGATCCAGCGCCTCCGGCGCGACCGCCTCGTTGGTGAACAGCCGCCAGCGGGCCAGCCGGTCCACCAGCGCCGGCGAGGTGGTGGCGCGGTGGGGCTGGCCGGGATAGTAGAAGCCGCGGGCGATCTCGCCGCCCGTACCGGCCAGGCGGTTGCCCTGGGCGAGCATGGTCTCGAACCGCGCCAGCGGTGCCAGCGCCAGCGGGCTGGCCATGCAGTCCAGTGCCACCGCCGCCTCCACCACCATCGCGTGTGCGGCGGCCGGGCTCACCGGTGGCTGTTCGTCCAGCAGGTAAACGTGGTGTGCCAGACCGCTCCGGGCGGCCAGCCGGCAGGCGATCCGCGCCTCCGCGCCGGCCCGCACGTCCAATGTGAACGCGGCTAGGTCGCGACGCAGCCGGGGCGGCACGGCGCACAGCAGCAACCGTGAGTCCAGCCCCCCGCTGAGCTGCAGCACCGCGTCCGGGTGGTCGGTCAGGTAGGTGTCGTGGAATGTCCGCAGTAGATCCGCCATGCCCTCGACCACCGCGGCACCCTCCGGGCGGTCCGGACCCGGCCGCACCCCCGCCGGCTCGGCGTACTGGTGGACGCTCACCCGTCCGTGGTGCAGGACCGCCAGGCATCCGGGCCCCAACTTGGTGACTCCCTGGAACACCGTGTCGACGCCGGTCTGCCAGCCCAGCAGGCTCTGGACCCCGAGGGCGGCCCGGTCGAGCCCGGTGCCGGCGAGGGCGGCGAGGGCCAGCGCGCTGGTCGAGACCGCAGCCGCTCCGGCACCCTGCCACCAGAACAGCGCTCGGGCGCCGAGCCAGTCGCCCGCGACCACGACCGGACCATCGGATCGGCCACGGTGCGCCGCCGCGAACGGCGGCAGCAGGCTGGCCAGCCCGGCAGCCTCCGGCCGGGCAGGATCGACGAGCCAGTTGGCGACGGTCGCCGCCGACACGTCTCCGGTCCCGGTGCGAGCCGCCTTGGTGAGGCGCACCGTGAAGGTCTCGGCCGCTCCAGTCACCTGATCGTCGGGCTCCGGCGCGGTCAGGGTTACCCACCCGTCGCCGGTGCGGTGGGTGACCGCCGGCTCCGTACCCGCCAGCAGCCGGACCACTCGTTGCGGCGGGCCGGATCCGGCAAGAGATGACCTGCGGTCGGCAACGGCGACCGCCATGAATCCCCTCACCGGCTGCGGGGCTCTCCGGTCGTTGCCGCGCTCATCGGACCAGGCTACCCACCAGAAGCGGCCGGAGGCTGGTCTGTCGCCGCCCCCACTGTCAGATTCCCGACAGTCACTCTGACCGGCTACCGGTGGCGATCCGGCTCTGTCACGATGACCGGTGCCAGTCCGAAGGAGCGCGCGTTGACGAGCAGCACCGAGCCGACCTGTGACGAGACGATCGCGGTCGTGGTGGTCACCTACCACAGTGAGCCGCTGCTGCCAGAGCTGATCGCGTCGTTGGAGCCGGGGTTGGACGGCCTGCGCTGGCACCTTACCGTCGCAGACAACGACTCCACCGACGGCACAGTCGGGACCGTCCGCCGGCTGGCGCCGGACGCCACCATTGTGGAGACCGGGGGCAACCGGGGGTACGCCGCCGGGATCAACGCGGCGGTCGCGGCGGCCCGCCCGCACACCGCCGTGCTGGTGCTCAACCCGGACGTCCGGCTTCAACCCGGCTGCGCCCGGCACCTGTTGCAGGCCCTACACCTGCCGGGGACCGGGATCGCGGTGCCGCGACTCGTGGACGGTGACGGCCGGCTGCTGCGGAGCCTGCGCCGGGAGCCGTCGATCGCGCGCATCCTGGGCGACGCGCTGCTGGGCGCCCGCCGGGTCGGCCGGTTTGCCCCGCTGGGCGAGGTGGTCACCAACCCGGGCCGGTACGCGGCCCCGGGGGTGACCGACTGGGCGGAGGGAGCCGCGCTGCTGATCAGCGCCGACTGCTGGCGGGCATGTGGGCCGTGGGACGAGTCCTACTTCCTCTACTCGGAGGAGACCGACTTCTCGCTTCGTGCCCGCGATGCCGGGTTCGCCACCAGGTTCACACCGGCCGCCCAGGCGGTTCATCTGGGCGGCGAGTCCCGCCGATCCTCCGCGCTGTGGTCGTTGCTCGCGCTGAACCGGGTCCGCCTCTACCGCCGCCGGCACGGTTCGCTGCCGACCGCCGCCTTCTGGGCGGTGCTGCTGCTCCGCGAGCTCAGCCGGGCGGCGATCGGCCGGCGCACCAGCCGGGCGGCCGCCCGGGCACTGCTCAGTCCCACCCGACTGCGCGAGGTGCCCGGCCCCCACACCCTCCAGGCGCTCGGCTAGCCAACCAGATCGGGTGAACGGCCGCCCTCGACATACCTGGTCAGCCATTCCTGCTGTAGGCAATCCGACACTCCGGTCGCGTACGTCGGTCGGGCCGGAACCATGGCACCCATGCCACGGCGCCGCCGGACGCACGTCACCATCCTGATCGCCAACCTCCCCGCCGAGCGAGACCGGCGGGTTATTCGTGAATGCCTCACCCTGGAACAGGCCGGGTACGAGGTGACGGTGATCGCACCCCGCGGAGAGCCCGGGCTGCGGGTGCTTCCCAGCAGCCGCAGCACCCGGCTCAAGCCGTATCCGGTGAAGGTCTACGGGGCTGGGGTGCTGAGCTTCGCGGTCGAGTTCGGGTGGTCGTTCGGGTGCGTGGCGGTACGGCTGCTCGGTGAGCTGCTGCGCGGCCGGGCCCACGCGGTGCAGGTGTGCAACCCGCCGGATGTCTACTGGCCGCTGGCGCTGCTGTTCCGGGCACTCGGCCGGCCATGGGTGTTCGACCACCATGACCTGTGCCCGGAGGTCTACGCCACCCGGGCGGCCGGGCGGCCGAACCCGCTGATGTCCCGGCTGCTGGTGCTACTGGAGCGGCTGACCCTGCGGACCGCCAGCGCGGTGGTGGTGACCAACGAGTCGTTCCGGGACAACGCAGTCCGGCGCGGAGTGTCGCCGGATCGGGTCACGGTGGTCCGGAACGGTCCCGCCGCCGCCGAGATCGGGGATCCGGGGGGCCCGGGTGCTCCGCCGGACCGGCCACACCGGATTGTCTACCTGGGAGTGCTCGGCCGGCAGGACAATGTGGAGGCGGCGGTGCTGGCCGCCGAGCTGCTGGCCCGGCGGCGCGGGCGGGCCGGCTGGCGGCTGACCATCGCCGGGGACGGCGAGATGATGCCGGCGCTGACCAAGCTGGTCGCCGACCGCGGGCTGGCCGACCTGGTGGAGTTCACCGGCTGGCTGGACGGCCCCGCTGTGGACACCCTGCTGCGATCGGCGACTGTGGCGATCCAGCCGGACGCCCCGACCCGGATGAACCATCTGTCCACGATGGCCAAGACGGTGGAGTACATCGGCCGGGGGGTTCCGGTGGTCGCCGCCGACCTGGTCGAGACCCGCCGCACCGCCGGCGCCGCGGCGGTGTACGTGCCGACCGGCGCCCCGGAGGAGTTCGCCGTGGTGCTGGACCAGCTGCTGGCCGACCCGGCCCGGCGGGAGCGGATGCGGGTGGTCGGGCTGCTCCGGTTCGCCGAGCAGCTGTCCTGGGAGCAGCAGGCCGGCGCGTACCGCTCCGTGTGGCAGACGTTGCTCGGCGCCCCGGCCGGGCTGCCCGGCTAGGCTGGCGCCGATGGTGAGCGTGGTGATCGCCGCCCACAACGAGCAGGCGGTGCTCGGCCGGACGCTGGACGCGCTGCTCGGAGACGGCCCGGACGGCCTGGACGTCACGGTGGTGGCGAACGGCTGCACAGACGGCACCGCCGCGGTCGCCCGCGCCCGCCCGGGCGTACGCGTGATCGAGCTGGCCGAAGCCTCCAAGCCGTCCGCGCTGAACGCCGGGGACGCCGTGGCGGTCGGGTTCCCCCGGGTCTACCTGGACGCGGACATCTCGTTGCCCGGTGCCGCCGTCCGCCGGCTCGCGGCAGCGGTGTCCGGCTCGGCGCTCGCGGCAGTACCCCGCCGCCGGCTGATCCTGACCGGCCGGCCACTGCTGGTGCGCGCCTACTACGCGGTGCACACACGGCTGCCGGTCTTCGCCGCTGGCCTGTTCGGCCGCGGCGTGATCACACTGTCAGCGGCGGGTCGGGCCCGGTTCGATAGGTTCCCGGACATGATCGCCGACGACCTGTTCCTGGACTCCCGGTTCACCGACGCGGAGCGGCGCGCGGTGCCCGAAGTGGAGGCTCCGGTCGCCACGCCGCTACGTACCCGCGACCTGCTTCGCCGGCTGGCCCGGGTGCGGGCCGGCAACGCCGCCATGCGCGACGCCGCTCACGGCACCCGTCGAGCGTCCCGGCTGTCCTGGCTCCGCGACGTCGTCCTCTCCCGACCCTGGCTGGCTCCGGCGGCGGTCTGTTACGTCGGCCTGACCGTGACCGCCGCCCTGCTTGCCCGGCGCCGCACCGACACCTGGGCCCGGGACGAGTCCAGCCGGGCAGGCGGGGGCTGAACCGCCGGCGCAAGGGCTAGCTGGTCGGGCGGCGGCGCTCGCGCGCATTCCAACAGCCGGTGTGCCAGTGTCGCCGCTCCCCCGCTCCGCCGACCGGCCCGCCGACGCCAGCCGACCCGCCGAAGCCGACCGGCCCGGCGACCGGCCAGGCCACCAGGTGCGGAACCCCGGGCCGGATCTCCTGGTCACAACCCGGGCACCGGTAGGTCTTGACCGCCGCGCCGCCCGAGATCTGCCGGACCCGCCACACCTCGCCGCGCCAGGTCTCCTCCGCCTCCGCGCCCCGCGGGACCGGCTCCACCGGCGGTCCCGCGGACCGCCCGACACCCCACCGACGGCGCGGATGGTTGCGTCGCGGACTCACGCCGCCAGCGTACGATCACGGTCGGGCCGACCCCGAGTCACCCGGCGCCACGAAACAGCTTCCCGCTCCGTCGAGGAGCCCCCTACCTCGTCCTGGTCCAGCCAGGACTGGAGCAGGAAACGGTCGATCGAGTCCGGCCGTCCCAGCCGGTGTGGCCGTCCAGCCCCAGGAACACCGTCTGCTCCGCCGCCGCCACCACCCCGGCCGCCTGGTCGCCGGCCAGGGTCACCGGTTGGAGCGCCTCCCTGGACCGGGTCAGGCAGCGGCCACGCCACAGCGGGATCACCCGGCTCCCGGGATCCGCGAGCAGCGCGGCGACCTGACGCGGGTCGCGGCGCAGGGTGGCCGCCCGGTCGAGCGGGCAACCACCATAGTGGAGCTCCGTGACCGGCTGACATCCTGGAGTCGCCATGGGGAACCGTAACCCCTCAATAGCGTCGATCCCTCGCCAGGTCGGGCGGGAACCAGCGGACGATCGCCGGCCGCGTACGATCAACGGTCATGACGACACCGACGGTCACCCGGTACGGGGAGTGGGTCTCCCCGATCTCCGCCGAGGCGCTCACCACCGCCGCCCGCCGCCTCAGCTTCCCGACCATGGTCGGCGACCAGGTCTGGTGGGTGGAGGACCGCCCGGCCGAGGGCGGGCGCACGACCGTGCTGGTCCGCCGGGCCGACGGCCGGGTCGAGGAGTTGCTGCCGGCGCCGTGGAGCGCGCGTAGCCGGGTCCACGAGTACGGCGGGCGGGCGTTTCTGGCTCTGCCGGTTCCCGGTGGCCACGCCCTGCTGTTCGTCCACTTCGCCGACCAGCGGCTCTACCGGCTCGACCCCACCTCCACCCGGCCCCGGCCGCTCACCCCGGAGCCGGCCACCGACGGATCGCTGCGCTACGCCGACCTCGTACTGTCGCCGGGCGGTGCCGAGATCTGGTGCGTGCGGGAGCGGCACCGGGACGGCGACCTGGACCGGCACATCGTCACTGTCCCGACCGACGGGCGCGCCGCCACCGACCCGGCAGCCGTCCGGGAAGTGGTAGGCGGCAGCAGGTTCCTGGCCAACCCCCGGCTGTCCCCGGACGGTACCCGGGTGGCGTGGCTGGCCTGGGACCATCCGGCGATGCCGTGGGACGGCACCGAGCTGCGGGTGGGTGCCCTGTCCGACGGCCGGGTCACCGACTGGTCCACGGTGCTCGGCGGCCCGGCCGAGTCGGTATTCCAGCCGGAGTGGGACGGCGACGACCACCTGGTAGCGGCCTCCGACCGCTCCGGCTGGTGGAATCTCTACCGGGTGCCGGCCGGCGGCGGGCAGCCGACCCCGCTGCACCCGGCCGAGGAGGAGTTCGGCGTTCCACTGTGGCAGCTGGGCGCCGCGACCTGGGGGTGGCTGGGCGACGGCCGGCTGCTGTGCCTGCACGGGACCGGGACCCAGCAGCTCGGCATCCTCGACCCGGCGACCGGCGCGCTGACCGACCTCGACCTGCCCTACCAGAGCTACGCCGGGATGGTCGCGGTCGACCGGGGCCGGGCGTTGGTGGTGGCCAGCGCCCCGAGCCGCCCGACCGCGGTCGTGCTCCTCGATCTGGGCACCGTCATGGTCGACGTGGTGCGGACCACGGTGGACCCCGACACCCTGCCCGACCCGGCGTACCTGCCGGTGGCCGTTTCCACCACCCTGCCCGGCCCGGACGGCCGGGAGGTGCACGTTCACGTCTACCCTCCCCGGAACCCGGAGCACACTGCGCCACCGGGCACCCTCCCCCCGTACGTGGTGTTCGTCCACGGTGGCCCGACGTCCCAGTCGCCGGCCGCGCTCGACCTGGCCAAGGCGTATCTGACCAGCCGCGGGATCGGGGTGCTGGACGTCAACTACGGCGGGTCGGCTGGGTACGGCCGGGCGTACCGGTGCCGGCTGACCGGGCAGTGGGGGATCGTCGACGTCCAGGACGCGGCGGCGGCCGCGGCTGCGTTGGTGGAGCGCGGGGACGCCGACCCGGAGCGGCTGGCGATCCGGGGTGGCAGCGCCGGCGGCTGGACCACGCTGTGCGCCGTCACCGAGACGGACCAGTTCGCCGCCGGCACCTCCCTGTTCGGCGTCGCCGACGTGCGCCGGCTGGCGGCCACGACCCACGACTTCGAGTCCCGGTACGTCGAGATGCTGGTCGGTCCGGGGGCTACCGGCCCGGGCCCGGACCGCCGGTCGCCGCTGCCCCGGGCCGGGGCGACCCGGTGCCCGGTGCTGCTGCTACAGGGCGCCGACGACCCGATCGTGCCGGTGGAGCAGGCGGAGGCGTTCCGGGACGCACTGGCGGCCGCCGGGGTGCCACACGCACTGTTGGTCTTCCCGGGCGAGCATCACGGGTTCCGAAAGGCGGAGTCGATCGTGGCCGCGGCCGAGGCCGAGCTCTCGTTCTACGGCCAGGTGATGGGCTTCATCCCGCCCGGCGTCCCGACACAGCCGTTGACCCGACCGGCCGCGATCTGACCGACCGCGATCTGACCGACCGCGATCTGACCGACCGGGGCCCGGCCTGGTGCGACCGGGCCGGGGCGCTGACCGCCCCCCGCCTGACCCGGGTCGGCCGCCGCTCGCGCGCTGGCCATCAGCAGCTTCGAGATCTCGGTCCAGACACGGGCGCAGCCGGCGGCGAACTCCGCCACCTGGTACGCGGAGTGGGGCGGCACGGAGCCGATGATCCGGGACCGGTCGTCCAGCTCGACCAGGTGCGCGTGGAGCCAGCGGACCATCGCGCGGCCCCGCTCGGAGTAGCGCAGTGCCGGGTCCTGCCGTAGCGCCGACAGGATCGTGGCCGGATCCCGGGTGCCCGGTAGCCGCCCGGCACCGTTCGCGGCACCGTTCGCGGCACCGGTTTTTGCGCTGCTCCCGGCGCCGTTCTCCGCGGCCGGCCGACCGGTCCGCGCGAACCGGCCCTGCGGCACCGGATCGGCGCCCTCGGCCAGCCGACGCCGGACGTCCCGGACCGTCCCGACCGACACGCCGGTCAGCCGGGCGATCTCGCGCAGCGACGCGTCCGGCCGCTGCGCGATCAGCCTGGCCGCGTACCGGCGCGCGTTCGAGGTGTCCAACGGCCGCCGCTTCCCGTCCCGGCCAACCCGGGCGGTCGACCGCGCGGCGTCGTCGGTCGCCTCGCTGCGGATCGTCCGGATGGTGGCTGCGGCCAACCCGGTCGCCGCGGCGATCGCCCGGTCCGACCACTCCGGATAGCTGGCCAGGACCCGCTCCGCCGCCGCCCGCCGGTCCGCTGGCGTGAGTGGGAGCCCATGCCTAACGTTCGCCGAGACCGCCTTGACGAACGCGGCCGCCGGGTCGCCCTCGAAGAACACCGCCTCGATCGAGGTCTCCCCGCGCAACCGCGCCGCCCACACCCGGTGCATCCCGTCCAGCACCTGCATCGTCTGCCGGTGCACGAGGATCGGCGGCAGCGCCGCCCCGGCGCCGGCGAGCAGCCGGGCGTGCAGTTCGTTCTCACCCGCCAGCCGGGGTGATCCGTCCAGCCGGAGCGAGTCGATCGGGAGCTGGACCGGCTGCGGTGACGACGGAACCTCTGCGGACATACCGACCTTCCCCTGGGCTTGGACGAGCAAGCCTTTAGAGTGTCGGAGCCCGCTGCCCGTTCACTGTCGTCTCGCTGTCATCTCACCTCGCTGCCCATTCATCCGGCGCGCTTGCCGGTGCCGCCCGAACCGAAGACACCCACGGAGATGTTAGGTCAGGCGTCGCGGACAGCGGTGGCGACCGCGGTGGCACCGGCCCGGCCGAGCGTGATCGTGTAGTGGTTCGCACCCTCCACCGTGGACTCGGACACGTCCGGCAGCCAGCGGGACGGCCAGCCGGGCGGGTAGAGCGGCTGGTCCGGCCGGTCCAGCATCCCGCGCGCGGCCCGCAGGAACACCGCCGGCACCCCGAGCGGAGCGGCGACCGTGTCGCCGCTCGGGAACAGCTCCCGGGCGTCCTGCACCGCCACCTCCGGCCGGCAGGCCGCGCGCAGCTGCGGCTCCACCCCGACCAGGTCATAGTCGACGTACGCGGTCATCGCCGGCGACCAGTCCGCGAACGACGGGTGCGCCCGCCAGAACTCATGGACCGCGGCCCGGTCTGGGAAGGTCATCGACAGCCGGGCGAACGCCGGCCCGAGCACCTGCCCGACCACCTCCGCCACGCCGGCCTGGCCGAGCCCGTCCGGCACCGGGAACGGGGCGCCACCGTCCACCAGCACCACCCGGGACCAGCGCTCCGGGTGCTCGCGTACCGCCTGGACCGCGACGAAGCCGCCCATCGAGTGGCCGACCAGGATCGCCGGGCCACCGCCGAACGCCTCCACCACCGCGGCCAGGTCCGCCGCGTGCGCGGCCATCCCGTACGGCGGTGGAAGGTCCCGGCTGCCGCCCCGCCCGCGCAGGTCCGGGGCGACGAACCGGTGGTCCCGGCCGACCTCCGGGCCGACCAGCACCCAGGCCTGGTGGGTGCCGGTGAGGCCGTGGGCCGCCACCACCAGCGGGCCGGCCTCGCCCCACACCCCGACCGTCAGCTCACCGCCGGAGACCGGGACCGCCGCCCGCGCGTATCGAGTAGCCATCACACCGCACGATACCGCGCCTGGCAGGTCCGGTGGTCCGGCAGCGGCGCGTCCCGCAGCGCCGGGGCGGCGGCGTCCCGTTCGGACAGCACCGGATCGTCAACCGGCCAGTCGATGGCCAGCTCCGGGTCGAGCGGGTGCACCGTATGCTCGGCCGCCGGCTGGTAGACAGTGGAGCACAGGTACGCGAGGGTGGCGTCGTCGGTCAGCGCACACACCCCGTGCCCGAGCCCCTCGGCCAGGAACACCGCGCGCCGGTCCGTGTCGTCCAGCCGGACCGCGTCCCACCGGCCGAAGCTGGGCGAGCCCCGCCGCAGGTCCACCACCACGTCCAGCACCGCGCCCCGCACACAGGTGACATACTTCGCCTGGCCGGGCGGCACGTCCGCGTAGTGGATGCCACGCACCACCCCGCGCGCCGAGACCGACAGGTTCGCCTGGGCGGTCTGGAACCGGTGTCCGGTCAGCGCACCGAGCCGGTCCGCCCGGAACCACTCCAGGAACCTGCCCCGCCGGTCGCCGTGCTGCTCCGGGGTGACCTCCCAGGCACCGTCGATGGCCAGCCGGCGCACCCTCACCGGGCGGCCTCCGGACCGTCCCACTCCAGCAGCCGCAGCAGGTAGTCGCCGTAGCCGCTGCGGCACAACGGTTGCGCCAGTGCCCGTAGCGCGTCGTCGTCGATCAGGCCGGCCCGCCACGCGGCCTCCTCCACGCAGCCGATCTTGAAGCCCTGCCGCTCCTCGATCACCCGGACGTACTCCGCCGCCGCCACCAGCGACCCGAACGTGCCGGTGTCCAGCCAGGCGGTGCCCCGGTCCAGCACCTCCACCCGCAGCCGGCCCTGCCGCAGGTAGGCGTCGTTCACCGCGGTGATCTCCAGCTCGCCGCGGGCCGACGGCCGGAGCTCGGCGGCCAGCTTGACCACCTCGGCGTCGTAGAAGTAGAGGCCGGGTACGGCGTACCGGGACTTCGGCCGGGTCGGCTTCTCCTCGATGCTGCGCACCGTCCCGTCGGCGCCGAACTCCACCACGCCGTAGTCCTGCGGGTTGGCTACCGGGTACGCGAACACCAGGCCCCCGGTCGGGTCGGTGTGCGCGCGCAGCTGGCGGCCCAGCCGGGCACCGTGGAAGATGTTGTCCCCCAGGATCAGCGCGGCCGGACCGCTGGCCAGGAAGTCGGCGGCGATCACGAACGCCTGCGCGATCCCTTCCGGGCGCGGCTGCGCCGCGTACTCCAGCCGCAGCCCCCACTGGCGGCCGTCGGCGAGCAGCCGCCGGAACTGCGGCTGGTCCTCCGGCGTGGTGATCACCAGGATGTCGGTTATCCCCGCCATGACCAAGGTGGACAGCGGGTAGTAGACCATCGGCTTGTCGAACACCGGCATCAGCTGCTTGGAGACCGCTTGCGTGATCGGCCATAGCCGAGACCCGGTGCCACCGGCCAGCAACACTCCCCGCACCCGGGAAGCCTAGCCCCGGCCCGACCCGCGGCACGGCTGCTGTCGGAAACCCGACTCGGGCGGCCGGGCCCGGCCGCCGGTCACCCGCCTACACTGCGGGTCATGAGGGTGCTGGTCACTGGCGGGGCGGGGTTCATCGGCTCGCACTATGTCCGGACGCTGCTGACCGACCCCTCCTCGGACGTGACCCGGGTCACGGTGCTGGACAAGCTCACCTACGCCGGCAACCGCGCCAACCTCGACCCGGTCGCCGGCGAGCCCCGGCTGCGGCTGGTGGTCGGCGACATCTGCGACGCCGGGCTGGTCGACTCGGTGCTGGCCGGCCACGACCTGGTGGTGCACTTCGCGGCTGAGTCGCATGTGGACCGGTCGATCGACGGTGCGGCGCCGTTCGTGCAGACCAACGTGCTGGGTACGCAGGTGCTGCTGGACGCGGCGCTGCGGCACGACCTGGACCGGTTCGTGCACGTGTCCACGGACGAGGTCTACGGGTCGATCGAGACCGGCGCCTGGGCCGAGGACCAGCCGGTCGCGCCCCGCTCGCCGTACTCGGCCGCCAAGGCCGGCTCCGACCTGCTGGCGCTGTCCTACCACCGCACCCACGGCCTGCCGGTGATGGTGACCCGCTGCTCCAACAACTACGGGCCGTACCAGTTCCCGGAGAAGGTCATCCCGCTGTTCGTGACCAACCTGCTGGACGGCCGGCCGGTGCCGCTCTACGGCGACGGCGGCAACCTGCGGGACTGGTTGCATGTGGACGACCACTGCGCCGGGGTGCGGCTGGTGGCCCGGCACGGCCGGCCGGGCGAGGTCTACCACATCGGTGGCGGCACCGAGCTGACCAACAAGGAGCTGACCGGCCGGCTGCTGGAGGCGTGCGGCGCCGGCTGGGAGATGGTCGAGCAGGTCGTCGACCGGAAGGGCCACGACCGCCGGTACGCCCTGGACATCACGAAGATCTCCCGGGAGCTGGGGTACGCGCCGCGGGTCGACTTCACCGACGGGCTGGCCGCCACCGTCGCGTGGTATCGGGAGAACCGGAGCTGGTGGGAGCCGCTGCGGGCTCGCACCGCCCGATGACCCGCTGGCTGGTGACCGGCGCCGGCGGGATGCTCGGCCACGCCCTCGTGTCCACGCTGGAGGGCGTCGGCAAGGTAACCGCCGCCGACCGAGCCACACTGGACATCACCGACCCGGCCGCGGTGGCCGCCGCGGTCGCCGGGCACGACATCGTGGTCAACGCGGCCGCCTGGACCGATGTGGATGGTGCGGAGGCGGCCGAGGAGTCGGCCACGGCGGTGAACGGGCACGCGGTGGCCGGCCTGGCCCGGGCGTGCGCGGCCAGCGGGGCGGTGCTGCTGCAGATCTCGACCGACTACGTGTTCGGCGGCACCGCCCGCACCCCGTACCCGGAGACCGCCCCGACCAACCCCATCAACGCGTACGGGCGCGGCAAGCTGGTCGGTGAGCAGGCGGTCGCCGCGATCCTGCCGCGCACCGGGTATGTGGTGCGCACCGGCTGGCTTTACGGTGCGCACGGCGGCAGCTTCGTGGCGACCGTGCTGCGGTTGGCGGCGCAGCGCCCGACCCTGGACGTGGTCGACGACCAGCACGGCCAGCCGACCTGGACCCGGGCGCTGGCCGAGCAGTTGGCGGCGCTGGGGGCGGCCGCGGTGCGGGGGGCCGCCCCGGCCGGGGTCTACCACGGCACGGCCAGCGGCCAGACCAGCTGGTTCGGGCTGGCCCGGGCGGTGCTCGCCGGCACCGGCCAGGACCCGGACCGGGTCCGCCCGACCAGCTCGGCGGCGTTCCCGCGCCCGGCTCCCCGCCCGGCGTACAGCGTGCTCGGGCATGACCGGTGGCCGGCGGCCGGCGTCCCATCGCAGCCGCCCTGGCAGGCGCAGCTGGCCGAGGCGCTGCGAACCGAGCCACCGTCTGTCTAGAATGACTTTTATGCACGTTTTCCTGTGGATCCTTCAGATCCTGCTCGCGCTGATCTTCGCAGGCTCCGGTCTGCTGAAGCTGACCCAGCCGAAGCAGAAGCTGGCCGCGAGCATGGCCTGGGTGGAGGACTTCCCCGCCGACCGGGTGAAGCTGATCGGTGGGCTGGAGGTGCTCGCCGCGATCGGGCTGATCCTGCCCGGGTGGACCGGCATCCTGACCTGGCTGACCCCACTGGCCGCCACCGGGCTGGTGATCCTGATGGTGCTGGCCGGCCAGACCCACCGCCGCCGGCAGGAGAGCCAGGCGCTCCCGATCGTGATCGGGCTCGGCCTGGTCGCGGCGTTCGTGGCGATCTTCCGGTTCGGCCCGTTCTCCTGGTAAACCGCCCGGGTGACCGCCGGGGGGTGAGGAGCTGTGATCTCGGTTACCCGTCAGTAGACTCGGTCTATGACGATCGCCACTCCCCCGCTCGTGTCCACCAACCCGGCCAGCGGCGAGGAGGTGGGCCGGTTCCCGGTCGCGGACCGGGCCGCGGTCGACGCCGCGGTGGCCCGGGCCCGGGAGGCCGGCCACTGGTGGGCCGGCCTCGGGTTCGCCGAACGCCGCCGCCGGCTGCTGGGCTGGCGGGCGCTGGTCACCGGCCGGATGACCGACGTGGCCGAGCTGCTGCACGCCGAGACCGGCAAGCCGGTGGCCGAGGCGGTGGTGGAGACCGCCGCCGCGATCAGCGACATCGACTGGGCGGCCCGGCACGCCCGGCGGGTGCTGCGGCCGCGCCGGGTGCGGCGGGTGCTGGCGGTGGCCGAGGCCGCCGCCCACCTCGAGTACCGGCCGTACGGGGTGGTGGGCGTGATCGGGCCGTGGAACTACCCGGTGCTCACACCGATCGGCTCGATCGCGTACGCGCTGGCCGCCGGCAACGCGGTGGTGCACAAGCCCAGCGAGCTGACCCCGGCGGTCGGCCAGTGGCTGGCGGACACGTTCGCCGAGCTGGTTCCGGAGCACCCGGTGCTGCAGGTGGTGCACGGTGACGGCGAGACCGGGGCGGCGCTGTGCCTGGCCGGGGTGGACAAGCTCTCCTTCACCGGGTCGACCGCCACCGCCAAGCGGGTGATGGCCGCCTGCGCGCAGACCCTGACCCCGGTGGTGCTGGAGGCGGGCGGCAAGGACGCGATGATCGTGGCCGCCGACGCCGACCTGGACGCGGCGGCGCAGGCGTGCGTGTGGGGCGCGCTCACCAACGCCGGCCAGACCTGCGTGGGCATCGAGCGGGCGTACGTGGCGGCCGGGGTCTACGACGCCTTCCTGGAACGGGTGGTGGAGCGGGCAGGCCGGCTGACGGTCGGCGCAGGCGACGGCGCCGACCTGGGTCCGATCACGCTGCCCGGGCAGATCGACGTGATCCGGCGCCATCTCGACGACGCGCTGGCCCGGGGCGCCCGGCCGGTGCTGGGCGGCCCGGACACGGTGCGGCCGCCGTTCGTGTACCCGACCATCCTGGTGGACGTGCCGCCGGACGCGCTGGCGATGCGGGAGGAGACGTTCGGGCCGACCCTGGCGGTGACCCCGGTCGATAGCATGGACGAGGCGCTCCGGCTGGCCAACGACTCGCCATACGGGCTGGGCGGCGCGGTGTACGCCGGGCGCGGGGCGGTGGCGCTGGCCCGCCGGCTGCGCGCCGGGATGGTCTCGGTCAACGACGTGCTCTCGTTCGCCGGCATGACCTCGCTGCCGTGGGGCGGAGTCGGGGACTCCGGGTTCGGCCGGCTGCGCGGGGCGGACGGGCTGCGCGAGTTCGGGCAGGCGAAGTCGATCGTGGTCCGGCAGTTTCCGTCGCTGCTGCCGAGCCGCACCTTCGACCGCACCGAGCGGGACGTGGCCCGGATCGTGAAGACCTACCGGCTGCTGTTCGGCCGCCCCCCGCGCTGACCCGACCGGGCCCCCCGCCAGCACCGGTCGCGCCATGGTGCGTACCGGGCAGCGGAGCCGTCTGCCGCGGACGCAGATTGGTGATAATGGTCTACCCGGCCGGCGCCTGCCGTCGCCAGGACGCGGGAACTGGTGTGGCAATGGCGGAAATGCCTGGCCCGGGAGGTTCACAGGGTGGCGATCGAGTCCGGAGGTCCTGGCCACTTGGATCGAGCCGACAGATGCCCTATTAGTTGACCGCGGCCGTCCGGGGGACCCTGCGAACGGCGGCCGCGGCCCAGTCAGAACAGCCGCGCCTCGTCCGGCTCCAGCTTGCGCAGTTCGTCGTAGTCCAGCCACACGCACCGGATCCCCCGGTCCTGGGCCAGCACCCGGGCCTGCGGCTTGATCTCCTGGGCGGCCAGCACGCCGGCCACCGGGGCGAGCAACGGGTCCCGGTTCAGCAGCTCCAGGTACCGGGTCAGCTGCTCCACCCCGTCGATCTCGCCCCGGCGCTTCACCTCCACCGCCACGGCCCTCCCTGCGCCGTCCCGGCACAGCAGGTCGACCGGCCCGATCGCGGTCGGGAACTCCCGCCGCACCAGCGTGAAGCCCTCTCCCAGCGTGCCCGGCTGGGCGGCCAGCAGCTCCTGCAGGTGCGCCTCCACCCCGTCCTTGCGCAGCCCGGGGTCCACCCCCAGCTCGTACGAGGTGTCGGAGAGGATCTCCTCCAGTGTGATCCGCAGCTGCTCGCCGGCCTTGTTCACCACCCGCCAGACCCCGGGCGCCTCCTCGATCCGGCACGGCGGGCTCATCCAGTTCAACGGCTTGTACGCGCGGTCGTCGGCGTGGATCGAGACCGACCCGTCCGCCTTCACCATCAGCAGTCGCACCGCGGGCGGCAGATGCGCCGACAGCCGGCCTGCGTAGTCCACCGAGCATCGGGCAATCACCAGCCGCACAGTGCCCGACTGTACGCGACCGGCCCGGGCTACGCCTCGAGTGGCCGGACGGACCAGCCGCTCCAGCGACCGATGTCGACCGCGATCACTGGGCCGGCCGGTGGCTGCGCCTGGTACTGCGGGTACTTCTCGACCAGCGCCGCGACCGCCGCGGCCGCCTCCGCCGGCTCGTCCGCCACCCGACCGGAACCGTCCAGCCGCACCCACCAGAGGGTGGACCAGTCCTCCGCGTACTCGTCCACCAGCACGCTCGCCCACCCGGTCTGCGCCAGGTTGGCGATCCGGCGCAACCGGCTCGTGCGCTTGGGCTTGTGGTCAACCGCGGTGTAGACGGTGTCGCCGCGCAGCGCGAAGCACACCGGGACCAGGTGCGGGCGGCCGTCCCCCGCGACCGTGGCCAGCCGCCCGACCCGGGCCGCCGCCACCAGCCGGCGCATGACCTGCGGTTCCACCTCTCCAAGGGTAGGCGCGCCAGATAAATGTCGCTCGTGACGCCCTTTCGACTTGACACTGCCGCAGGCTGATGTCATAGTAGCGTCATGATGATGCCGACAGAGCACCTAGCCTTGATCGTCAACGATGTCCAGCGGGAGCGGATCGCCGAGGCTGAGGCCTACCGGCTCGCTCGCGCCTGCCGCCGCCGGGCCCCCAGCCGGCGGTTCGGAACCCGGTAGGCTCCGAGACCTGACGGTCTCGACAGAGGAGTGCACATGGCGGGCAGGCTCGCGGTCATCGGGGCCGGGCTGATGGGATCCGGGATCGCCCAGGTCGCGGCACAGGCCGGCTGGACCGTCAGCCTCCGCGACCTGGACCAGCCGGCGGTGCGGCGCGGGCTGACCGCGATCCGCACCTCGCTGGACCGGTTCGCCGCCAAGGGCACGCTGACCGCCGAACAGGTGGCCGTCACGCTCGACCGGATCACCCCGACCACCGAGTTGGAGGCGGCCGCCGACGCCGACATCGTCGTGGAGGCGGTGTTCGAGCGACTGGACGTGAAGCAGGAGGTGTTTCGGGCGCTGGACCGGCTCTGCCGCCCGGACACCGTGCTCGCCACCAACACAAGCGCGATCCCGATCACCCAGATCGCCGCCGCCACCCAGCGGCCCGAGTCGGTGGTCGGCACCCACTTCTTCTCGCCGGTGCCGATGATGAAGCTGTGCGAGCTGGTCCGGGGCCTGCAGACCAGCGACGCCACGCTGGCCACCGCGCGCGGGTTCGCCGAGCAAGTCGGCAAGGTCTGCGTGGTGGTCAACCGGGACGTCGCCGGGTTCGTCACCACCCGGCTGATCACCGCGTTCGTGGTGGAGGCGGTCAAGCTGGTCGAGTCCGGGGTGATCTCGGCCGAGGACCTCGACACCGCCTGCCGGCTCGGCTTCGGGCACCCGATGGGGCCGCTGGCCACCGCCGACCTGACCGGCGTGGACGTGCTGCTGCACGCGGCCCGCAACATCCACACCGACACCGCGGACGGGAAGTTCGTCCCGCCGGAGCTGATGCAGCGGATGGTCGCCGCCGGCCAGCTCGGCCGCAAGACCGGCCGCGGCTTCTACTCGTACGAGTGACCGGGCGACCCCAGCTCACAGGCCGAACGCAGGGACGTCCGGAGCCACCGTCCGCTCCACGCACGCGCCCAGCCGCCGCAGGTCGGGCACCACGTCCGGGTAGCCCCGGTCCACGTGGTGCACACCGGCGATCTCGGTGATCCCGTCCGTGCACAGGCCGGCCATCACCAGCCCGGCTCCGGCCCGGATGTCGCTGGCCCGGACCGGGGCACTCGACAGCCGCTCCCGGCCCCGGACTACGGCGTGGTGGCCGTCGGTCTGGATCTGCGCGCCGAGCCGCGCCATCTCGTTGATGAACATGAACCGGCCGTCGAAGATGTTCTCGGTCACCAGCGACGAGCCCTCGGAGACCGAGGCCAGCCCGATCGCCATCGGCAGCAGGTCGGTGGCGAAGCCCGGGTACGGCAGGGTGACCACGTCCACCGCCCGCGGGCGCTGGTCCATCCGGACCCGCAGCGACTGCGGCCCGGTCTCCACCAGGCAGCCCGCCAGGATGAGCTTGTCCAGTGCGATCTCGATGAACCGGGGGTCGACGCCGGTGACGGTCACGTCGCCCCGGGTCATGGCCGCGCCGAACGCCCAGGTGCCGGCCACGATCCGGTCCCCGACGCACCGGTGGGTGACCGGGGCCAGCGAGGCAGCGTTTCCCAGCCCCGCCACCTCCAGCCGGGAGGTGCCGGCGCCGGAGATCCGGGCGCCCATCCCGGTCAGCATCGCGCACAGGTCGACGATCTCGGGCTCCCGGGCGGCGTTGTCGATCTCGGTCCCGCCGCGCGCCAGCACCGCGGCCATCAGCAGGTTCTCGGTCGCGCCGACGCTCGGGAAGTCCAGCCAGATCGTGGCGCCGTGCAGCCCGCCGGGGGCCGACGCGATCACGTACCCATGCTCGCCGGTGACCTCGGCACCCATCCGGGCCAGGCCGGCCACGTGCATGTCCAGCCCCCGGGAGCCGATCGCGTCCCCGCCCGGGTGCGCCACCCGCGCGTACCCGCACCTGGCCAGCAGCGGACCGAGCACGCAGATCGAGGCCCGCAGCTGCCGGACCAGGTCGTAGTCGGCCTCGGTGCCCGGCCGGTCCGGGACGGTCACGCCGACCTCGTCGCCCCGGATGTCGACCTCGCAGCCCAGCCGCCGCAGCACCTCGGCCATCACCGCGATGTCGGTGATCAGCGGGACGTTGGTGACCACGCTGCGCCCGGGCGCCAGCAGCGCCGCGGCCATCAGCTTGAGGGCGGAGTTCTTCGCCCCGACCACCGCCACCTCGCCGGCCAGCCGCGCCCCGCCGGACACCCGGATCACGTCCACGACGATCATCCTAGAGGTGGGAGAATCGGCTACAGCCGCCAGCGAGGCGGAGCGCCAGCGGAGCCGAGCGATCGCGCGGCCGGAAGCGGAGAGCACAGCATGAGCGTTCATCTCACCCGCATCTACACCCGCACCGGCGACGCCGGCACGACCGCGCTCGGCAACAGCGAGCGGGTCCCGAAGACCGACCCGCGGATCGTCGCGTACGCCGACGTCGACGAGTGCAACGCCGCGATCGGGCTGGCGCTCGCGTCCGGCGGCCTGCCGGCCGAGATCCGCCAGGTGCTGACGGCGGTGCAGAACGACCTGTTCGACGTCGGCGCCGACCTGTGCAACCCGGTGGTGGAGCACCCGAAGCACCCGCCGCTGCGGGTCACCCCCGAGTACGTCACCCGGCTGGAGGGGTGGTGCGACGAGTTCAACGCCCGGCTGTCCACGCTGGACTCGTTCATTCTGCCCGGCGGTACCCCGGGCGCGGCGCTGCTGCACACGGCGCGCACGGTGGCGCGGCGGGCGGAGCGGTCGGCCTGGGCGCTGCGGGCGCACGACCCGGAGCGCACCGGCGGGCTGCCGGCGACCTACCTGAACCGGCTCTCGGACCTGCTGTTCATCCTGGCCCGCACCGCCAACCCGGACGGCGACGTGAAGTGGGTCCCAGGCGGAGCGCGGTGACCGGGGCCGGGGCACTGCACCACGTCGAGCTGTGGGTGCCGGACCTGCCGGCGGCCATCGTGAGCTGGGGCTGGCTGCTGGACGAGCTGGGCTGGCGGCCGTACCAGCACTGGCCGGCCGGGCGCTCGTGGCGGCTGGCCGGCATCTACCTGGTGCTGGAGCAGTCCCCGGCACTGTCCGGCGGCCGGCACGACCGGCTGGCACCCGGGCTGAACCACCTCGCGTTCCACGCCGGAGCGCCGGCCGAAGTGGACCGGCTGGCCGCGGCGGCGCCCGGACACGGCTGGCGGCTGATGTTCCCCGACCGCCACCCGTACGCCGGCGGCGCGGACAGCTACGCGGCGTACCTGGAGGACACGCAGGGGTACGAGGTGGAGCTGGTCGCTCGGGTGGGATAGGTCACTCGGGGGTGGGATAGGTCACTCGGCGCTGGGCGGGAACGAGTAGAGCGAGACGGTGCCGGGTGGGGAGGCTTCGATCCAGGACAGGAACCCGGTCAGCGTGCCGGGGGCCATCGCCAGCTCGACCGGGGCGTGGTGGCTTGTACATCGAAGGATCACCCAGTCTTCGGGCAGCGAGAACCGCTCCGAGCCGGTGGGCGGGCGCCGGCTCTCCACGGTCAGCGTGCGCCGCGAGAGCACCCGGCGGGGGCGGACGGCGAAGCTGAACATCCGATACCACCGGAGCTGGTCGCCGGCGAGCCGGGCGAACCCGGGCGCCCAGCCCCGGCCCTCGATCAGCGTGGAGAGGCGCAGGTATAGCTCGATCGTGCCCGGCCGGGCCAGCAGCCAGCGCCGCAGGAACAGGCTGCCGAGCGCGAGCACCAGCAGCAGCGCGCCGATGGCGATCCATTCCAAGATCTTCATCGGCGGGCCCCGCCGTCAGCGTGTCGCGGCCGGGGTGGTCGGGACCGCGGTCTCGGCCAGGACGGTCACCCCGTCGGCGGTCACCGAGAGGAAACCCCCCGAGACCTCCCAGGCGAGCTGCTCGCCACCCGCGCGTTTGACCCGCACCTCGCCCGGTTCGGCGAGCTGGCCGAGCAGCGGCGCATGGCCGGGCAGGATGCCGAGCTCACCCTCGGTGGTCCGGGCGACCACCATCTCGGCGTCGCCGGTCCACACCCGCTGCTCCACGGCCACCACCTCGACCCTCAGCTGACCCGCCACGGGGCTCCTTCCGTCCGGCTGCTGCACTCGTACGGGGGTTGGGCCGAGTGTAGTAGGGCGACGCGACCCGACCAAGCCTGGCCTGCCAACATCACACGATCGGCTCCCGCCGCCCGGATCACCAGTCCCCGCTCCCGGTCCCCGGCTCCGGTCCCCCGGCTCCGTCGATCATGGACTTTCCGACCCGACACGCCGGCGACACGCCGACGGAAGTCCATGATCAACCGCCGGAGACCAGCTCGGGGTTCTCCAGAATGAACTGGTCGAGCTGGCCCTGGTTGAGCGCGTCGAACAGGTCGAACGCCTCCGGGTGCAGCTCCTCCCCCTGGTAGTCGGAGCCGACGCCGATGCTGTCGCCGGTCAGGCCGAACGAAACCAGGGCAGCCGGGCGGAGGTTGCGGAGGGCGAAGGCGAAGTCGATCACCTCGTTGCCGCGGCCGTCGAAGATCATGGCGTCGCCGACCGCCTGCAGGAGCCGGTCCAGCCCCACCGGGTTGGTGACCATGTCGCGGCTCACGGCCCGCTCCATCATCGCCTCCAGCACCCGCTGCTGGTTCTCCTGCCGGCCGTAGTCGCCCTCCTCGAGGCTCTTACGCTGACGCACCACGTCCAGCGCCTGCCACCCCTCCAGCTCGCACCGGAACGGGCCGCCCTCCTCGGTCGCCTCCGCGCACGGTGGCGAGCCCGGCTCGTAGACCATCTGCGGACCGCAGTAGCTCCCGCAGCCGACCTCCCGGTGCCGGCCGTCCGGCTGTCGGTGCTCGGAGATGATCCGCTCCTGCAGGTCCACCGTCACCCCGCCCATCGCGTCGACGATGTCCCGGAACCCCTCGAACCGGAGCACCACCCCGGCATCGAACCGCTCGATCCCGGTCAGCTGGCTGACCGTGCTGGCCAGCAGCGCGAACCCGCGCTCCACGTTCGGCCCGTCCTCGCCGGGAGCCGGGTCGGCACCGTGGAACATGGCCGCGTTCAGCCGGTCCCGCCCGCCGAGGTATCCGCTGTCCGAGTCGGGCGGGATGTCCACCAGCGTGTCCCGGGGCAACGAGATCATATAGCCGCGGTCCAGGGTGCGGTTGATGTGCACGATCATGATCGCGTCGGCGCGGGGGGTCTCGTCCGGGCGGCTCGGGCGGGTGTCGAGGCCGGCCAGCAGGATGTTCAGCGGGCCGGTGATGTCCTCACCGTAGTCGGGGTCGGCCTCCTGCCCGAACAGGTCCCCCTCGCGGATCGCCCCGGAGACCCGGGACATGGCGAACTCGGCGGCGACCAGTGCCCCTCCGGAGACCAGCATCAGGAGGGCACCGAACACCGTACACACCACCGCCCACCTGGGGGTGCGCCCTCCCGCACGACCGACTGCCACGATCCCTCCCGAACCCAACGTTAGCCGGAAGCACCCGGGAGGTGCCGCGAGACGCCGGCGGACACGGTTTGGCTACGCCCGGCTGGCGGGCGCGGTGCCGGCCGGGCCCGCGGTCAGGCGGCCGCGCCCAGCTTGGCCGCGTTCCGTTCCAGGTCCTCCAGCCCGCCGCACATGAAGAACGCCTGCTCCGGAAAGTGGTCGTACTCCCCCTCGGTCAGCTTCTTGAACGCCTCGACCGTCTCCTTGACCGGGACGAACGAGCCCTCGACCCCGGTGAACTGCTTGGCCGCGTACGTGTTCTGGGACAGGAACCGCTCGATCCGGCGGGCCCGGTTGACAGTGATCTTGTCCTCCTCGCTCAGCTCGTCCATGCCGAGGATCGCGATGATGTCCTGCAGGTCCTGGTAGCGCTGCAGGATCCGCTTGGTCTCGGAGGCGACCGCATAGTGCTCGGCCCCGACATACTCGCCGGCCAGGATCCGGGACGAGGAGGCCAGCGGGTCCACCGCCGGGTAGATCCCCTTGTCCGAGATCTTCCGCTCCAGGTTGGTGGTCGCGTCCAGGTGGGTGAACGCGGTGTGTGGCGCCGGGTCGGTGTAGTCGTCGGCCGGCACGAAGATCGCCTGCATCGAGGTGATCGCCCGGCCCCGCACCGACGTGATCCGCTCCTGCAGCTGACCCATCTCGTCGGCCAGCGTCGGCTGGTACCCGACCGCCGACGGCATCCGGCCGAGCAGGGTAGAGACCTCCGAGCCGGCCTGGGTGAACCGGAAGATGTTGTCGATGAACAGCAGCACCTCCTGGTTGGCCACGTCCCGGAAGTACTCGGCCATGGTCAGCGCGGACAGCGCCACCCGCAGCCGGGTGCCGGGCGGCTCGTCCATCTGCCCGTACACCAGCGCGGTGTCGCCGATCACGCCGCTCTCGGTCATCTCACCGATCAGGTCGTTGCCTTCCCGGGTCCGCTCCCCCACTCCGGCGAACACCGAGGTGCCGCCGAAGTTCCGGGCCACCCGGATGATCATCTCCTGGATGAGCACGGTCTTGCCCACGCCGGCGCCGCCGAACAGGCCGATCTTGCCGCCCTTGACGTAGGGCGCGAGCAGGTCGAGCACCTTGATGCCGGTCTCCAGCATCTCGGTCTTCGGCTCCAGATCGGCGAACGCGGGCGCCCGGCGGTGGATCTGCCACCGCTCGGTGACGTCCAGCTCCTCCCCCGGAGTGAGGTTCAGGCAGTCGCCGATCGCGTTGAAGACGTGGCCCTTGGTGACCTCGCCGACCGGCACCGAGATCGGCGAACCGGTGTCGCGGACCTCCGCCCCTCGCACCAGCCCATCGGTCGGCTGCATGGAGATCGCCCGGATTAGGTTGTCGCCCAGGTGCTGAGCCACCTCCAGAGTCAGCGTCTTCGCGCCCTCGGCCAGCTGCACGTCGGTGTGCAGGGCGTGGTAGATCTCCGGCATCCCGTCCCGGGGGAACTCGGCGTCCACCACCGGGCCGATCACCCGTACCACCCGGCCAGTAGCGGGGCTGCTCTGCGTCGCTGCGCTCATCATTGCTCACTTCCGGTCGCGGCGAGCGCGTTCGCGCCGCCGACGATCTCACTGATCTCCTGGGTGATCTCCGCCTGCCGGGCGGAGTTCATCGCACGGGTCAAGGTCTGCATCACGTCTTCCGCGTTGTCGGTGGCGCTCTTCATCGCCCGCCGCCGGGCCGCCCACTCGCTGGCCGCCGCGTCGATCAACGCGGCGTAGATCCGGGTGTTGACGTACTTCGGCAGCAGCGCGTCGAACAGCAGGCCCTCGTCCGGCTCGTACTCATAGGACGGCAGCACGGTGTCCTCGGCCGCCTCGGTCTCCTCGACCTGCATCGGGGCGAGGAAGTTCGCCACCGGAGCCTGGGTCATCAACGACTTGAACTGGGTGTGCACCACGTGCAGCTCGTCCACGCCGACCACCCCGTCCATGCCCCCAGCTCCGGGCGCGCCATTATCCTCGTCGTCGGCGCCGGCCTCGAAGGCGGCGATCAGGGCCTCGCTGATCGGCCGGGCGTCGGCAAAGCTGGGCTGCTCGGAGAAGCCGGTCCAGCTCTGCGCGATCTCCCGGTTCCGGAACGAGTAGTACGCGACCCCTTTGCGCCCGACCACGTAGAGCTGGACCTGGGTGCCGTCCTCCCGCAGCTTGGTGATCAGCTCCTCGGCGGTGCGGATCGCGTTGGCGTTGTACGCGCCGCACAGCCCGCGGTCACTGGTGATCACCAGCACGCCGGCCCGCCGTACCCGCTCCCGCGGCACCAGCAGCGGGTGGTTGATGTCGGCGGTGCTCGCCAGCGCGGTCAGCACGTCGGTAATCGCGTACGCGTAGGGCAGCGAGGCGGTCACCCGCTCCTGGGCCTTGGCGATCCGGCTGGTCGCCACCAGCTCCATCGCCTTGGTGATCTTCTTCATCGAGGTGACCGAGGCGATCCGCCTCCGCAGCACCCGCAGCTGTCCGGCCATCAGCGCAAGCCTCTGCAACGACCTACCGCGGCAGCGAGGTCACGCCTCGCTGGCACAACCGGCCCGCCCGAACGCCCACAACGCATGGCTATCATCGTCAGCCCTGCCGCTTGGGGACGACGCGGGTGACGGTCTCCCGGCGCTGGGACTCCTCGTCGATCGCCTCCGCCTCCGGCTCGTTGATCCGGACCTGGCCGTCCCGGGCCAGGAACGAGTCCTGGTAGCCGCGGATCGCCTCGTCGAGCGAGGCGATGATCTCGTCGTCCCAGTTCCCGTCCGCGATCGAGGCCAGCACGCCGGGGTTGGCGCGGCGCAGGTGCTGCAGGAACTCGCTCTCGAACCGGCTGATGTCGGCCACCGGGATCTCGTCGAGCTTGCCCTCGGTGCCGGCCCACACCGACACCACCTGCTCCTCCACCGGGACCGGTGAGTAGTTCAGCTGCTTGAGCAGCTCCACCAGCCGGGCGCCTCGCGCCAGCTGGGTCCGGCTGGCCTGGTCCAGGTCGGAGGCGAACAGCGCGAACGCCTCCAGGTCCCGGAACTGCGCCAGCCCCAGCCGCAGCGTGCCGGCGACCCGCCGCATCGGCTTGATCTGGGCGTTGCCGCCGACCCGGGACACCGAGGTGCCGACGCTGATCGCCGGGCGTACCCCCTGGTTGAACAGGTCGGTCTGCAGGAAGATCTGCCCGTCGGTGATCGAGATGACGTTGGTCGGGATGAACGCCGAGATGTCGTTCGCCTTGGTCTCGATGATCGGCAGCCCGGTCAGCGAGCCGCCGCCCAGCTCGTCGGACAGCTTCGCGCACCGCTCCAGCAGCCGGGAGTGCAGGTAGAAGACGTCCCCCGGGTAGGCCTCCCGGCCGGGCGGACGGCGCAGCAGCAGCGACATCGCCCGGTACGCCTCGGCCTGCTTGCTCAGGTCGTCGAACACGATCAGGACGTGCTTGCCCGCGTACATCCAGTGCTGGCCGATCGCCGAGCCGGCGTACGGGGCGATGTACTTGAAGCCGGCCGGGTCGGAGGCCGGCGCCGACACGATCGTGGTGTACTCCATCGCGCCGTGCTGCTCCAGCGTGTGCTTGACCGACGCGACCGTGGAGCCTTTCTGCCCGATCGCGACGTAGATGCAGCGCACCTGCTTGGCCGGGTCACCGGTCTGCCAGTACGCCCGCTGGTTGATGATCGTGTCGATGGCGATCGTGGTCTTGCCGGTCTTCCGGTCCCCGATGATCAGCTCCCGCTGGCCGCGGCCGATCGGGATCATCGAGTCGATCGCCTTGATGCCGGTCTGCAGCGGTTCCTTCACCGG
>WHTQ01000212.1 GCA_009377645.1 Micromonosporaceae bacterium
CCCGCCAGCAGCGACTTGCCGGAACCGGAGCGCCCGATGACGGCGACCAGCGCGCCCGCGGGAACCACGAGGTGCAGGTCGGCAAGCACCGGCTCGCCGCCCGCTCGCACGGTGACACCGCGAAACTGCAGCTCTCCCCCACCCGGCGGCAGCTGCCGGCTCCCGCAACTCACCGGCGCAGCGGCGAGCACCTCCGCCACGCGGCCCGCAGCCGCCCGGGCACGGGTCAGCCGGGTGACGCAGGTGACCGCGGCGCTGAGGCCGGCGGCCAGCAGCACGTACTGGCTCGCGGCGATCAGCTCGCCTGGCGTGATACGCCCCCGGGCGAGCTCGAACCCGGCGACCGCGAGCACGGCGATCTCCAGCAACGGAACCAGCAGCGCGTCCTGAGTGGTGATCCGGGTCTGCGCACCCCACATCGCCATGCCGTGGCGGTGCAGCTGCGGAAGCGGCCGCAGCACGCGTCCGGTCTCCCGCGGCGCCGTACCGGCCGCCGCGATCGTCCGCGCCCCCGCCAGCGCGTCGACGAACCGCGCCGCGATCACGCCCTGGACTGCGAAGTAGCGTGCCGCCAGGGCGGACGCGTCCCGCACGAACGTGCGCAGCAGCACCATCAGCACCGGGACACCCGCCAGGAAGGTGACACACAGCCAGGGGTCGATCACCGCGAGCGCAATGACCCCACCGACTGCGGGGATGAGCGCGCCGGCCGACCACACGACGTCCTGTGCCACCCGGCCGGCGTCGATGGCGTTGCCCACCAGGCGGCTGGACAACTCCCCTGGTGTGAAGCGCCGAGCCGCGTGGGGCCCGAGCGCGAGAACGTGCCTCAGCAGGGTGCGGCGCAACCAGGACGTCGCCCTGGCACCACTCGCGCCCGCGGCGACATCGTCGAGCGCGTCGCAGGCCATCAGGACGGCGACCAGCGACCCGAACACGACCAGCCACCCTGTCGCGGCGACGCTGGCCAGTACCGCATCGAGTACCCGGCCGAGGACCGCGGGGAGCAGCAGCTGCGCCGCGGCGGTCAGCAGCGACGTGACGACCAGCACACCCACCCACGGCCCACCGTGTCGAACCGTCCGGGCGAGCAACCGGTCCGCCGCCCGGTGAGCCCTCCCGGCCGGGAACGGCTCGTCG
>WHTQ01000194.1 GCA_009377645.1 Micromonosporaceae bacterium
AGATCGACATCATCGACTGGTCGGACGACCCGGCCGAGTTCGTCGGCTACGCCCTGTCGCCGGCGAAGGCGCTGCGGGTGGACGTGGTGGACGCGGTCACCCGGACCGCCCGGGTCACCGTCCCCGACTACCAGCTCTCGCTGGCGATCGGCCGGGAGGGGCAGAACGCCCGGCTGGCCGCCCGGCTGACCGGCTGGCGGATCGACATCCGCTCCGACGCCGAGCCGCACCGCCCGGCCGCCAGCAGCGGCCCAGCGCCCGGTGCCCCGCCGGTCGCCGCCGACGACGCGGGCGGCGGTGCGGCTGACGCCGGCGGGGGGGTGGCTGACGTGGGCGGCGGTGCGGCTGACGCCGGGGGCGGTGCCGCGGGCGGTGGGGGCGGCGGCGCCGGCGGTGGGGGCGGCCGGTAGCCGCCCGCCGCGCGGCACCCGCGGAGCCGACCTGGGGGAGTGGGGTGTGCGTCACCGCCGGTTCGGGCTAGACTGGCGCGTGGCACATCACGCGATGGGGGCTGCGCCGAGGCGGGAAGCGGCATCGGTGCGGACATGTGTCGGTTGCCGGGGGCGAGCACCGGTGTCCGAGCTGTTGCGGGTTGTGGCGGTAACGGACGAGACTGCGCCGGCCGACGGCCGCGCCAGGCTCGTGCTAGATCCGGCACGCAGGCTCCCGGGTCGGGGAGCGCATCTGCATCCCGACCCAGCGTGTCTGGCGCTGGCACTGCGTCGCCGCGCCTTCGGGCGCGCGCTGCGCCATTCCGGCGTCCCGGACGCCGGAGCGTTGGTTGAGCTGCTCGATCCCGGTCGGGCAGGTCGGCCCACAGTGGAGAGTTAGGACAGGACGACCGACATGAGCACACGATGAAGTCACTGAAATGACCAGGCTTCAAGTGGACGATTGAGGTCGCAGCGGGTCACCTGCTCGCGCGGCCTCGGATTGAGGAGTGCAGTGGCAGGCAAGGCCCGCGTACACGAGCTTGCGAAGGAGCTCGGCGTCCAGAGCAAGACAGTTCTCGCCAAGTTGAAGGACATGGGCGAGTTCGTCAAGTCCGCGTCGAGCACCATCGAAGCGCCCGTCGCCCGGCGGCTGCGGGAGGAGATGGCGGCCGGTACGGCGAGCCAGTCCGCCCCGGCGACGAAGACAGCGACCAAGGCGGCACCGGCAGCCAAGGCTGCTCCGGCGGCCAAGGCGGCACCCAGCCGGCAGGCGGCGCCCACCAAGCCGGCGCCCGGCAAGCCGGTGCCCGCACCGCCCCCGACCATGGCCAAGCCGGCCAGCGCCCACGACATCGAGGTGGCCGCCGCCGAGGCGCGGGCCGCGGCCCTGAAGGCGGAGCAGGAGGTGGCGGTCCAGGCCGCCCGCGCGGCCCAGCACCGTCGGCAGGCTCCGCCCGCCGACGGTGGCGGCGCCGAGCCGGTTGCCCGGCCGACCCGCACCTCCGGCAACAACCCGTACGGCATCAACCCGGCCGGCCAGCGCCCGTCGCCGGCCGGCATGCCGCCGCGCCCGTCGCCGGCCTCCATGCCGCCGCGCCCGTCGCCGGCCTCGATGCCGAGCCAGCGGGCGACCCGGCCGGGTGGCGGCCCAGGCGGGCCGGGCGGTGGTCCGGGTGCCGGCCGGGGAGCGCCTGCGCGCCCCGGCGGTGGTGGCGGCCGCCG
>WHTQ01000180.1 GCA_009377645.1 Micromonosporaceae bacterium
CACGGCACCCACGTGGCCAGCACCGTCGCCGGCACCGGCGCCGGGTCGCAGGGCAGCTACACCGGGGTGGCCCCGGGTGCGGGCCTGCTCATCGGCAAGGTCTGCACCTCCGCCGGGACCTGCCCGAACTCGGGGACGATCTCCGCGATGGAGTGGGCCGCGCCGATCGCCGACGTGATCAGCATGAGCATCGGCACCACCACCGCCAACGACGGCAGCTCGCCGACCGCGCTCGCGGTGAACCGCCTGACCGCGCAGCACGACACCCTGTTCGTGATCGCCGCGGGCAACAACGGCACCCGGGGCGTCGGCGCTCCGGGGGCCGCCGACGCGGCGCTGACCGTCGGTGCGGTGGACAAGAGCGGGGCGCTGGCGGGCTTCTCCAGCCGCGGGCCGCGGCTCGGGGACTTCGCCATCAAGCCGGACATCACCGCCCCCGGGGTCGCCATCACCGCTGCCCGCGCCGCCGGCACCTCCATGGGTACACCGGTCGACGACTTCTACACCCGGGCGAACGGCACGTCGATGGCCACCCCGCACGTGGCCGGGGCGGCGGCGATCGTGCTGCAACAGGACCCGGACCTGAGCGCCGCGCACCTGAAGGCGGCCATGGTCGGCGCCGCGGCGCCGAACCCGGACCTGAGCATCTACCAGCAGGGCGGTGGGTTGGTGGACATCCCGGCCACGCTGGCCGCGCCGGTGCTCGCCACCCCGGCCCCGCTGAACCTGGGCTTCATCCCGTACCCGCCGGTCGACCTGACACCGATCGAGCAGACGGTGACCTACACCAACCGCACCGACGCTGCGGTCGACCTCGACCTCGCGCTCGAGGTCACCGCGGCCGACGGCACGGCGGTGCCAGCCCCGGCGCTGTCGGTGGATCCGGCCACGGTGACCGTGCCGGCCAGCGGCACCGCCACCGCCACGGTCAGGCTGGACGCGAACGGGCTGGCGGTCGGGAGCTACGGCGGCTACCTGGTCGCCGCGGGAGAGGCCGGCGCGGCGCGGACCCCGGTCGGGTTCCACCTGGAGCGGGAGATGTACGAGATTGCGATCACCGGGATCGCCCGGGACGGCCGCCCGGCCCGCTGTTGCAGCCTGTTCGTGGCCGACGCGTACGACACCCAAAACGTGCGGACGAACATGTTCTTCCGCGACGGGGTGGCCCGGATGCGGGTCCCGCCGTCCACCTACTGGGTGGGGGGCTCGATCCGCACCTACGACGGCAACAACGTGACGATACAGGACCGGGTGTTCGTGGGGGTGTCCACCCTGGAGGTTACCGAGGACACCTCGCTGGTGCTGGATGCCCGCCAGGCGGAGGAGGTGCTGATCGACACGCCGGCCCATCCGGACGCGTCCCCGTTCGCGCAGCAGAGCCGGATGATGCTCCGGTTCATCGCCGAGCAGAACGGGACGTACGGCGCGACCTACGTCGGCCCGTGGGTCCGGACCTTCGCACTGGAGTCCGATCCGGTCGAGGTGGGCGAGTTCGAGTTCGTCACCAACGCCCGGATGGCTGCACCGCAGCTGGAACTGGCGGTGGTCGACCCGGTCGCCACCGAGCTGTTCGCCCGCCGGCTGGTCGGGCCACCGCTGCTTGACGACGACCTGGAGCTGCCGCTGGTCTTCGCCGGCACCGGCGCCGTGTCCGACTACGCGGACATCGACGCCACCGGAGCGGCGGTGCTGACTCTGCGGGACGGGCCGAGCCTGCCGGCCAAGGAGGCCACCGCCCGGGCCAACGGCGCGGCAGCGCTGCTGGTGATGAACAACGCCACCGGCTGGTTCAGCGGGTCGGTCGGCGGCGCGGCCGAGCTGCCCAGCATCGCGATCTCCGGCGAGGAGGGCGCGATGCTGCGCGACCTGCTCGCCGACGGGGAGGTCACGGTCCGGGTGGCCGGTACCGCGTTCTCGCCCTACCTGTACGAGCTGGTCTACCCGGAGCCGGACCGGTTCCCCAGCGGCGGGCAGTACGTCGCCGAGCCGGCGCAGCTGGCCACCGTGAACAACACCATCCACGGCGTCCCCGGCCACACGGTGGGC
>WHTQ01000075.1 GCA_009377645.1 Micromonosporaceae bacterium
CTGCCGGACCACGTCCCCGGACCAGCCGGCTGGGGAGGAACCGTGCAGCTCACCGTTCTGCAGCGCCGGCACCCAGGTGCTCTCGTCGGTCAGGAACCGGATCACCTGCCGCTCCAGGGTCGGCTGCGCCGCCCCGTACCACGCCGGGTTGGGAACCTTGACCAGCTCGGTGTCGATGTCGAACGACTCGATCATGTACGGCCCGCCGGAGAACTCTGGCGGGTTGTCGTTCAGGAACTCGAAGTACTCACCAAGGCCCTCCGGGTCCCACCCGTCCGGCGTACCCGAGAAGAAGCCCTCGTTGATCCCCACGTGAGCCGGGGCGATCCCGCCGATGATCCCATGCACGCTGGCGAAGGACGCGAACCACTCCGGGTCCGACACACCATCCTTGTACGTGATCGTGTAGCTCTTGCCGTCGTCACCGGCCTCGATGTTCTCGATCAGCTCCTCGAACGCCCGCGGGCGGCAGCCGGTGCAGTGACCGTCCTCCTCCCGGGTGCTCATCATCCAGGTCATGATCACGTCGTCGGCGGTGATCGGGGTGGTGCCGTCCCAGACCGCCTCATCCCGGATCCGCCAGCTGGTCTGGACCGGGTCCTCGTTGGTGATCTGCGGCTCCTCCGCGAGCAGGTCCAGGTTCTGCTGGTACTCCCCGTCGGGCAGGAACTGCCCGGTGTAGGGCAGGATCCCCTGCGTGGCCTGCAGGGTGTAGACCGAGCCGCCCTCCGGCGACCACGGGAAGTAGCCATCCGGCGTCTGGTCGAGGGCCCAGACGATCTCGCCGCCCGCCTCCAGATCGCCGGTGTTGCAGGTGTTCGGGCTCTCCGCGCAGTCCTCGAAGCCGCGGCCGGTTGCGGCTCCGCCGCCGCCACCGTCACCGCAGGCACCCAGCGCCAGCACCAGCGACGCCGCCGCGCCCGTGACCATCAGGCCAGTTAACTTTCGTATCATCATATACTGATTTCTCCTCTTTGATCGCCTGCCATCACACCCGCTATCAGTATCAAGCAGCCTAATAGCGGCGAAACTGGCCGCTCTTGGCGATGTCCCGGCGACCGCTGGCCGCACCGGACTCGGCATCAAGGATCAGACCCGCACCTCGGGCGAGACCTTGACAGCGACCAACCGCCGCCCTCCCGCCCGGGGGTCGTATCGTACGGATGGGCAGGACAGGGGACTGCGGACGTGACCACGTGACCACGGACACCGGCAACACCAGCGACACCGCCGACGCGACCGCGGAGGAGCTGCTACGGCAGCTGGCGCCGCAGGTGCTGGGCGCCCTGGTACGCCGGTACGGACACTTCGACACCGCCGAGGACGCGGTGCAGGAGGCGCTGCTGGCCGCCGCCACCCAGTGGCCGGAGCAGGGTCTGCCGGCCAACCCCCGGGCGTGGCTGATCCGGGTCGCCTCCCGCCGGCTGATCGACGAGCTACGCACCGACCAGGCCCGCCGGCGGCGGGAGGACTCCGCGCTCGCCCAGCTGCCCCGGGACGGGCTGGTGGCGGCGCCCGCCGGGGACGAACCCGCCGGGGACGACACCCTCACCCTGCTGTTCATGTGCTGCCACCCGACCCTGTCGGCGGTCTCCCAGCTGGCGCTCACGCTGCGCGCCGTCGGGGGTCTGACCACCGCCCAGATCGCCCATGCGTTCCTCGTACCGGAGCCGACCATGGCGCAGCGGATCAGCCGCGCCAAGCAACGGATCAAGGCCTCCGGCGTGCCGTTCCAGCTGCCGCCGGAGGCGGAGCGGGCGGACCGCCTGAACGTGGTCCTGCACGTCCTGTATCTGATCTTCAACGAGGGCTACACCGCCACCTCCGGCCCCGACCTGCACCGCAGCGAGCTGGCCGGCGAGGCGATCCGGCTCACCCGAGCCGTCCACCGGCTGCTGCCCGACGCCGGCGAGGTCGCCGGGCTGCTGGCGTTGATGCTGCTCACCGACGCCCGCCGACCCGCCCGGGTCGGCCCGGACGGGGCACTGATCCCGCTCGCCGAACAGGATCGCGGGCGCTGGAACCGGGAGCAGATCGAGGAAGGGGTGACCCTGCTGACCGGTACCCTGCAGCGGGCCCCGCTCGGGTCCTACCAGCTGCAGGCGGCGATCGCGGCGGTGCATGCCGAGGCCGAGCGGCCGGAGGACACCGACTGGCCCCAGATCCTGGCCCTGTACGAGGTGCTGATGCGCAGCTCCGACAACCCGATCGTGGCGCTCAACCAGGCCGTGGCGGTCGCGATGGTGCACGGTCCCCGGGACGGGCTGGAGCGGCTCGACTCGCTGGCGGCCGACGACCGGCTCGCCGAGCACCACCGGCTCGACGCGGTGCGGGCGCACCTGCTGGAGATGGCCGGCGACCACGCCGCGGCCCGCTCCGCGTACCGGCGGGCGGCCCGGCTGACCACCAGCCTGCCGGAGCAGCGCTACCTCGACGCCCGGGCGGCCCGGCTGTCCGGCTGACCTGGGACGGCGCCCTGATCCCGAGTGGAAGCGCCGGCCGGGCTGGGTTCGTCTCGACTCCACATCTACCTGGATGTGGCCCACATCAGCCCGGATGTGGTTCCGTCACGGGGCCCCGGCCCTCCCCGATCCGGTAGCGGGGCGGACCGGAGCCGAGCCTGGCCGCCGCGTACCGCAGCCTGGGCAGCGCACCGCCGCTCACCGGGTGGAGCTCGGCGTGCCCGGCGTGAGCAGATAGTCCTCCGCATCGCGGCTCCACTCCAGACCGACCGACCCACTGGTCGCGGCGGCCTTGCAGAACTGCAGGAAGCTGCGGTAGCCGAGCTTCTTCTCGCTGAAGTCGGGGTGGACCCGGACCAGCTGGTTCTTCAGCCCGGACAGCGCCACCGGATCGTCCCGGGTGGCCAGGTCGGCGACCACCGAGCGGAGCAGGCCGAAGGCCGCCTCCCGGTCACCGTGCTCCGGCAGCGACACCTCCGGGTCACCCTTGGCCGGCCCCTCGGCCAGCTCGACCACGTTCCGCTCGGCTAGGTGCCGCAGCAGCTCCCCGAACGCCCGGAACCCGAAGTCGGCCTCGTTGAAGGTCGGGTCCTTCCGTAACAGGGTGCGCTTCAGGGTCGAGGCGGTGACCTCGCCGGAGCTGTGCTGCAGGCCGGCCACCGTCTGCGCCACCAGCACCGCCAGCTGGTCGACGTCGCCGGCCAGCTCGGCCGGCGCCGGCTCGGGCTCCGGCTCCGGCTCCGGCGCGGGTTCCGGCTCGGGTCGCGGCTCCGGCGGGACCGCTGCCCGGGCCGGCTCCGGTGCCCGGCCAGCCGAGCGGCTGCGGCGGGCGCGCGGCGGCGGGACCTCTACCCCCTCCAGCCGGTCGTAGTAGAGAAACTCGTCGCACGCCGGTGGTAGCAGCGCCGAGGTCGAGTGCTCCACCCCGACCCCGATCACCCGCTTGTTGAGGGACCGTAGCTTATGGACCAGCGGCGTGAAGTCACTGTCCCCAGTGCACATCACGAACGTCGAGATGTAGTCCCGCTCGAAGGCCAGCTCCAGCGCGTCGACGGCCATCTTGATGTCGGCGGCGTTCTTGCGGGACGTCCCCATCTTCTGCGGAATCTCGATCAGCTCCACGTGCGACCGGGTCAGCATCCGCCGGTCCTCGTCGAAGTACGACCAGTCCGCGTACGCCCGCCGCACCACCACCCGGCCGCGCTCGGCCAGCGAGTCGGCGATCGGCCGGAAGTCGAACCGCATGCCGCCCAGGTGGTCGCGCGCACCGAGCGCGAGGTTCTCGTAGTCCAGGAACAGGGCGATCCGTTCTTCGTGATCCACGCGGGTAAGGGTACGCCTCCGGTCGGACCCCGGTTCCGTGGTACCGGTGGCGTGGCGCAGGCCGCGCTCGCGGCGCTCAGGTGATCGTCTCGGCCCGGCGCAGGCCTTCGATCATCGAGGTCCGCAGCAGGTGCCGCTTGTGCGCGACCGGGTCGGCGGTGATCCGGCGCAGCGCCGCCAGCTCCCGGTGGCGCAGCGCCGGGTCGCGCAGCCACATCCGGTCCCGGTTACGGTCCGCCTGCTGGATGATCTCGTCCCGGACCACCGTCCGGCGCCGCCGCACGTACCGGTCCAGCAGCTCCCAGTCCCCGCCGCCGGCGATCCGGACCAGCGCGTCGGTGAGCGCCACCGCGTCGTGGATGCCGCCGTTCATGCCCATCCCGCCGCTCGGGCTGTTCAGGTGCGCGGCGTCGCCGGCCAGCACCACCCGGCCGGCCCGGAACGTGTCGGCCAGCCGCTGGTGGACCCGGTAGGGCCGGATCTCGCCGACCGGGTGGCCCCCGGCGTCGGGCACGATGGCGGACAGCTTGCGCTGCACCGCCTCCGGTGTGGCAGCCTCCCCGACCGGCTCGCCGTTGACCGGATAGAGGCTGCACTGCCACAGGTCGGGCAGCCGCAGCAGGCTGAGCGTCCCTTCCGGAGCCCAGACATAGTTGACATGGGACAGTCCGGTCAGCCACTGCTGGAACGGGAACGTGGTGGTCGCCAGGATCGTCGTCTCCGGGTAGGTCATCCCCGGGAACCCGATCCCGGCCGCCTCCCGGACCGCGCTGCGGGCACCGTCGGCACCGACCAGCACGGCGCACCGGCGCCACTCGCCCGGCTCCACCAGCCCGCCGATCTCCACGTCCACCCCGTCCGGGTCCTGCCGCAGCCCGGTCACCCGGTGGCCGAACCGCACCGGCACCCCGGCCTGGTCGAGCCGGTCGAGCAGCAGCCGGCACAGCTCCCGCTGCGGCACCTGCAACCGGTACGGGTGGCCGGTCTCACCGGCCAGCACCGACAGGTCGAAGGTGACCCGCTCGCCGGTCGGGTGCAGCCGCACCTGCCAGGATGGACAGATCAGGCCCCGCTCCAGCAGCTCGCCGGTGACCCCAAGCGGGTCCAGCAGGTCCAGAGTGGGCGGATAGAACGTGGAGGCGCGCAGCTCGTCGCCGAGCTGGTCGGCCGCCTCCAGCACCTCCACCGGGACCCCGGCGGCCGCCAGCCGGGCGGCGGTGACCAGGCCGACCGGCCCGGCCCCGACCACGATCACGTTTACCCGGCGCCGGGGATCGTCCGGCGGCGGCGGCGCCTGAGCCACCCACACCTCCGTGCTACCCGTTCCAACCAACCGAACGCCGTATCGCTGGATTCTAGCATGGCGAAACGCCGTACGGCTGACCGGTACAATGGCGGGAGGCGGGGCGATAGTAGACTCCCTGTCCGTGACACGCGCCGCAACCCCGACCGGCGAGGAGGCCGCCGGGCCACAGTCCGGCCTCCAGCGTGCGATGCAGGTGGTGTACGCGGTGGCCGAGAGCCCGCCGCCCGGGATCGGAGTCTCGGCGCTGGCCCGCGAGCTGGACCTGCCGAAGGCTGTGGTGCACCGGATCGTCAAGGTGCTGACCGCCGACGGGTTCCTGGCCTTCGACGACGACACCAAGCGATACCGGCTCGGCCCCCGGGCACTGGCGGTGGGGCTGGCCGCGCTGGGCCAGCTGGACGTACCGGCGGTGGCCCGACCGTACCTGGAGCGGCTGGTCGGCCAGTCCGGCGAGACCGCCACCCTGTCGGTGCGGCAGGGCTGGTCCCGGGTGTACGTGGACCAGGTGCTCTCCCCGCAGGAGGTGCGGATGTCGGTCAGCATCGGCCGGCCGTACCCGTTGCACGCCGGCTCCTCCTCAAAGGCGATCCTGGCCGCGCTGCCCGACCAGGAGGTCGACGAGTACCTCCGCCACCATGACCTCGACCCGCTCACCGACGCCACCGTCACCTCCCCACCCGCGCTCCAGTCCGAGATCGCCCGGATCCGCGAGCTCGGCTACGCCGCCAGCATCGGCGAACGCCAGCCGGGCGCCGGCAGCGTGGCGGCGCCGGTCCGCCAGGCCGACGGCTCGGCGTTCGGCTCGATCTCGCTGTGCGGCCCGGCCGATCGGTTCGACGACGAGCTGCGCCGCCGCTACGGCTGGCTGGTCGCGGCCACCGCCGCCGAGATCTCCGCCGCCATCGGCTACTCCCCCCGGCGTTGACCCCGCGCTCGCGACCCTCCTCTGTGCAGATACCGGCCCGGGAACGAGTCCGACACCTCGCCCCGGTCGAGCATCACCTCGCCGCGTACGACCGTGGTCACCGGCCAGCCGCGCACCGCGATCCCCTCGAACGGGCAGTGGTCCTGGGCCGACCGGCACAGCTCGGTGCTGACCACCTGCTCCAGGTTCAGGTCGGCCAGCACCAGGTCGGCGTCGGCGCCGACCGCGATCGCGCCCTTGCCCGGCAGGTTGAACACCCGGGCCGGGTTGGTGGCGACCAGGTCCACGATCCGGGCCAGGCTCAACCCGCGCTTGTGGTAGCCCTCGGACAGCAGCACCGGGTAGAGCAGGGCGGTGCCGCCGAACCCGGGCTGGGCCGGCCACAGGTCGTCGCCCTTGAGCTCCTCGCCGCAGCAGGCGTGGTCGCTGGCGACCGTCCCGATCTCGCCCGCCGCGACCGCCCGCCACAGCGCCTCGTTGTCCGACCGGCCCCGGATCGGCGGGTTCACCTTCGGCCCCAGCCCCTTGCCGGCCAGGTCCTCGCAGGCCAGCGCCAGGTGGTGCAGGGTGGTCTCCAGGTTCGAGTCCAGCCCCGGGTAGCGGCCCACCACCGAGCGGGCGGTCTGTACGGCGAGCGCGCTGGACAGGTGCAGCAGGTTCACCCGGGCGCCGGTGGCGTCGGCCAGCACCGCCCCCTCCTCGATGGACAGTCGCTCGGTCAGCGGCGGCCGCCCGGCCGAGTATTCGGCCAGCCCGGACACCGCCGGGTCGGCCTTCGCCCGCTCGATGAACACCCGCAGCAGCTCGGCCTGCTCACAGTGCAGCGAGACCGAGACCCGGGCGGCGGTAGCCGCGTCCAGCTCGGCCACCTTCTCCATGATCTCGAACAGATGCCCCAGGTCGTAGTCCTCGGCCATCGTGTAGCCACTGGCGTCCCGGCTGGAGCCGGCCAGGTTCAGCCCCTTGTAGAACATGTAGTACTTGAAGCTGGTAACTCCCTGTGCAACCAGCCACGGCAGCTCGTCGATGTGCTCGCGAGTCATCGGGGCGAGGTGGAAGGCGTAGTCCACCTTCGCCCGCCCGGCCACCGTGGACAGCACCTCCGGGAAGATCTCCCGGTAGGGTCCGGTCCGGTTCAGGTAGTGGCTGCCGGTCCGGAAGTACGAGATCACGCTGGTGACCCCGCCCACCAGCGACGAGGTCGTCTCGCTCTCGGTGTCGGTGGCCAGGTCCCGGTAGATCCCGAGGTGGTAGTGCGAGTCCACGGCGCCGGGCAGCACCACCTTGCCGGTGGCGTCCAGGTGCCGCTGCCCGTCGGCCGGGCGGAGCCGGTCGGTGATGGCGGCGATCCGCCCGTCCCGGACCCCGATGTCGGCCGGCACCTCCCCGACCCCGGGCAGCACCGCGGTGCCGCCGGTCACCACCAGGTCGTACCCGGTCATGTGTCCCTCCCGTAGGTTAGTGGCGCCAGCAGCTGGTTGCCGTCGGTCAGGTCGCCGAGCCGGTGCACGGTGCCGGCCAGCGCGCCGGCGACCTGGCCCGGCACCGCCCGGGTGGCGTTGTCCCGGAACTTGGTCGCCAGCTCGGTGTCGGTCAGCGGCCGCTGCGGCCCGCCCCGGTTGGTCAGCACCTTCTCCACCAGCCGCCGTCCGTCCACTGTGTCGACGGTCAGCACGGCCGGGAGCTGGTGCGGGTAGACCGCGTCGCACTCCGGGTCCGGGAGCACGTCGACCACGGCCATCAGCTTCCGCCGGGCCGGGTCGGTAGCCAGCGCGTCGGTGAAGTCGGCCAGCCCCAGGCCCAGTCCGTGCCCGCCGCCGGACAGCGCGGCGACCACCGCGTACGGTCCGGAGAACTGGGCCTGGTAGCCGGTCTCCGGAGCGCGCTTGACCTCGATCGGCTCCCCGATCGTGCGGACCGTCGCGGCCGGCACCCCGAGCGTGATCGCGGCCACGTCGTCCGGGCGCAGCCCGCGCTCCCGCAGCGCCCGGGCGGCGTCGATCCCGGCGTGCGTGAAGTGGTTGGCCGGGTAGGGTTTGAAGAAGATCCCCGGCCCGGCCCAGTCCGCACCGAGCCGGTCGAGCACCGCCCCGGCATCGTAGCGGCCATGCAGGAACGCCTGGAAGAACCCGAACCGTCCCTCCAGGACGGTCGGCGGGCCGGTCACGCCGGCGGCGGCCAGCTCGGCGGCGACCACCCCGGCCCGGGCCGCGAACCCGCAGTGCAGCCGCTTCACGGTGCCGCCGGTGCGGTTGCCCTCGAGCACCCCACCGGCCAGGCTGGCGGCGATCCCGAGCGCGTGCACCACGCCCGCCGCGTCCAGCCCGGACACCAGGCCGGCCGCCACCGCCGCCCCCATGGTGCCGCAGATCGAGGTGGCGTGCTGCCCGTGCTCGAAGTAGAGCGAGTTGCCGGCGTCCGGGTCGTAGCCGGCCATCCCGAGCCGGACGCACACCTCCAGCCCGACCGCCACCGCGGTCACCAGCTCCCGGCCGCTCGCCCCGGTCTGCTCGGCGACCGCCAGCGCCGCCGGCACCACCGACGCGGACGGGTGCAGCACCGAGGGCAGGTGGGTGTCGTCGTAGTCCAGCGAGTGCGCCAGCACCCCGTTCGCGAACGCCGCCTGCGCGGCCGGGAACCGGCCAGGCAGCCCGACCACCCGGCTCTGCCGGGTGCCCCCGGCACCGGCTACCTGACCGAGCACCGCCTGGCTGCTCGGCAGCTCGACCGCGGCCAGGCACAGCCCGAGCACGTCCAGCACCCGGCGCGGCACGTCCGCCCGGACCGCCGCCGGAGGCGGGTCGGCCCGCCGACCGGTGGCGAACTCAGCCAGCCGCTGCGCCAGCGTGAGGTCAGCCATCCTGGCCGCTCCCCCCGGACGCCACCACCGCTAGCGGGCGCACCGGCGAGCCGGTCGCCCCGACCAGCGGCAGCGGTGCGGCCACGAACAGGAACTCGTGCACCCCGGCGGCGGCCAGCTCGTCCAGCACCATGGTCTCGATCAGGTTGATCCCGTGCTCGACCAGCAACACCCGGTGTGCCGGCAGGTGCGCGTGGCCGGCGCCCGGCGCCAGCCGTTCGAACGCGATCGTGTCCGCGCCGGCCGCGCGCACCCGCTGCTCGGCGAGCCAGTTGGCACCGGCCTCCGAGACCCCGGGCACCCCGGACTTGTGCCCGAGATAGCGCACCGGGTCGTCCCAGTGCCGCCCCCACCCGGAGCGCACCAGCACCACGTCGCCCGGCTCCGGCCGGGTACCCTGGCGCTCCACAGTGGCCGCCAGGTCGGCCGGCGTGATCTCGTACCCAGGCTCGCACCCGCCGGCGCCCCCCAGCGCGGCCGGCACGTCCAGGAGCACTCCCCGGCAGAACATCGGGGACACCTGCTCCACCCCGTACGCGCTGAACCGGCCGCCCTGCAACGCCGCCGCGGCCTCCACACCGCCGTACAGCCGCCCCCGGTACGAGACGTGGCAGACGGCGTCCACATGGGTGCCGACGTGAGTGCCGGTGATCAGGATGTCGTTCGCCGCCGACGAGCCGTCCGCCCGCACCGTGTCCCCGTGCCGCCGCACCAGGGCATGGGTGTACGCGGGGTGGTTCGGCGACTGCGGCATCCCGGGCACCATCGGGCGGGCCAGGTCGAAGATCCGCACCGGGCGCCGCTGCAGGTCCACGGGGCTGGTGAGCGGGGCGGCGGTCACCGTTCGTCCTCCTTCGTAGCCGGAGTGTCCTCAGTAGCCAGGGTCCGGGCGAGCGCGAGCAGGCTCCGCGCCCGGGCCAGCGCCGGCCGGTCCACGAACTCGCCGTCCACGGTGCCGTTGCCGCCGGCCGCGGTCACCCGGCGGGCCCAGGCCAGCTCGCGATCGTCCGGGGTGAACACCTCGTGCACCACCGGCAGCTGCGCCGGGTGGATCACCGCCTTGCCGAAGAAGCCGAGCTGCCGGGCGGCGATCGCCCCTTCCCGCAGTCCGGCCGGGTCGTCCACGATGGTGTGGACACTGTCGACCGGCGCCCCGATCCCGGCGGCCCGGCTGGCCAGCACCAGCTGGCCGCGGGCCGCCAGGGTGGCTGGCCCATGAGCCGGCCCGCCGGCCCCGATGTCGGTCAGGAAGTCGGCCGCCCCAAACGCCAGCCGCGCCACCCGCGGGCCGGCCCCGGCCAGCTCGCCGGCCCGCAGCACCCCAGCCGCGGACTCCACTGTGGGATAGAGCGCCACGTGCCCGGCCGGCAACCCGGCCCGCGCCTCCAGCTCGTCCAGCTCGGCGGCGAGCGCCCGCAGCCACTGCGGGTCGGCCGCCTTCGGCAGCCGCAGCGCGTCCAGCCCCGGCACCACCACCGCCGCCAGGTCCGCCCGGTCGTAGCCGTCCCGCGCGGGGTTCACGCGTACGTGCACCTGCGGCCCCCGGGCGGCGGTGGCCGCAACCTGCCCCAGCTGGCGCGCCACCGCCACCCGGGCGGCCTCCTTGCGGTCGGCCGGGACCGCGTCCTCCAGGTCGTACACCACCGCGTCGGCACCGGCCGCGTACGCCTTGCCGAGCAGCTCCGGGCGGCTGCCCGGGGCGTACAGGTAGCTGCGCAGCGGGACCGGCGGCTCAGGCAACGACACCACGCTCCCGCAGCCGCGCGACCCGCTCCGGGCCGATCCCGAGCTCCCCGAGCACCTCCCCGGTGTCCGCGTACGCCGGGCGGCCGGTGAACCGGATTCGGCCCGGGGTACCGGACAGTCCGAACAGGAGGTTCTGCATCCGGACCGGGCCGAGCGCCGGGTCGGCCACGGTGGTGACCAGCTCGGTCTCGGTCACGTGCGGGTCGGCCAGCAGGTCGGCCACCGTGTAGACCGGCGCCACCGCCACGTCGGCCGCCTCGAAGGCGGCCTGCACCTGGTCCCGGGTCCGGGCGCCGACCCAGCCGGCCACGTAGTCGTCGAGCAGGTCGGCGTGAGCGGCCCGCCCCGCCCCGGAGCCGAACCACGGCGCTTCGGTCACCTCCGGGTGCCCGACCAGCCGCAGCAGCCGCTCGGCGACGCTGTTGGCGGACGTGGAGACCGCCACCCACTGCCCGTCCGCGGTGCGGTAGGTGTTGCGGGGCGCGTTGTTGCCGGACCGGTTCCCGGTGCGCTGCGGCACCGTCCCGAGCTGGTCGTAGACGGTCGGTTGTGGCCCGAGCGCGGTCACCAGCGGGGCCAGGATGTTCAGGTCGATCTCCTGCCCCTCCCCGCCCCGGGTGGCCCGGCTGTAGAGCGCGGTGAGGACCGCGCCGAACCCGGTCACCCCGGCGATCGAGTCGGCCAGCCCGAACGGCGGCAGGGTAGGCGGGCCGTCCGGCTCGCCGGTGATCGCCGCGAACCCGCTCAACGCCTCGGCCAGGGTGCCGAAGCCCGGGCGCTGCGCGTACGGCCCGGTCTGGCCGAACCCGGTCACCCGCAGCAGCACCAGCCCCGGGTTGATCTGGCGGAGCTGCTGGTAGCCGAGCCCCCACCGCTCCAGTACGCCGGGCCGGAAGTTCTCGACCACCACATCGGCGGCGCCGGCCAGCCGCCGGAAGATCTCCTGTCCCTCCGGAACCCCGAGGTGCAGCCCGATGCAGCGCTTGTTCCGCCCGATCATCGACCACCACAGCCCGACCCCGTCCTTGGCCGGCCCGTGGGTGCGCATGCTGTCCGGCCGGGCGGGGTGCTCGATCTTCACGACCTCGGCACCGTAGTCGCCGAGCAGCTGGGCGGCGAGCGGTCCGGCCAGCACGGTCGCGGCGTCCAGCACCCGCACCCCGGCCAGCGGCCCCGGATCGCCCAACCCCGTCACGTCGTCTCGTTCCTCTTAGCGAAACGCCATTCCTGTTATGAGAACACTAGTCGTCCGTCCGGTGCCGCGTCAACCCGGTCCGGCGCCAGGTCGGTGTATGTTCCGCGAGCCTTTGAGCGCTGCTCCGGTAGTGCTGGCGCCGGCAGGCGGCCGAGCGCGAGCATCTCCCGATAGCCGGCCGCGTCAGTGCTGAACCGGCCTTGGCGAAGCACACATTCCGAGCGATCGAGCACCTCGTTGGTCGCCGACCGCTTATCTGGATCCATCCCAATGACAACCGGAGCTAACTTCTCCTCCTCACGCGACCGGGACTGGCGCTCCCCTCCCGACAAGGTGTCCTCCGCTCAGGACGCCGGTTCCTGCCGGGGGTGCTGTCCCCGCTCGGCCGGTAGCCCCGACCCCGGTTCGGACCTGCCGGCTGGCCCGGTCGGTCACGCCGGGCCGGTAGCGTGGCGGCGTGAGGTACTTCAACACCGCCGGTCCGTGCGTGCCAGGGCAGCACTACATGCTGCCGGCCGAGCCCCGGCTGCCGGAAGCGCGCGGGCTAGTCGAACGGGGCCACTACTTCGTGCTGCACGCCCCCCGGCAGACCGGCAAGACCACCACCCTGGCCGAGCTGGCCCGCGCCCTGACCGCCGAGGGCCGGTACGCGGCGATCCGGTTCTCCTGCGAGACCGCCGAGGTCACCGGGGACGACTACGTTGCGGCGCAGCGGGAGGTCCTAGGGTCGATCGCGATCGCGGCGCAGGCCCAGCTACCCGCCGACCAGCAGCCGCCGCAGCCGTGGCCGGAGGCGAGCCCGGGACAGCAGCTGCTGGTGGGGCTGCGCGCCTGGGCGGCGGCGAGCCCGCTGCCGGTGGTGCTGTTCTTCGACGAGATCGACGCGCTGCGGGGGGAGAGCCTGCGCAGCGTGCTGCGCCAGCTCCGGGACGGCTACACGGCCCGGCCGGCGGCGTTCCCGCACAGCGTGGCGCTGTGCGGGCTGCGGGATGTGCGGGACTACAAGGCGGCGGCCGGCGGGGACCCGAGCCGGCTCGGCACCTCCAGCCCGTTCAACATCAAGATCGAGTCGCTCCGGCTGAGCGACTTCACCGCCGACCAGGTGGCGGACCTGTACGGCCAGCGCACCGCCGAGACCGGGCAGTCGTTCACCGAGCCGGCGCTGGAGCGTAGCTTCGAGTACACCCGCGGCCAGCCGTGGCTGGTGAACGCCCTCGCCCGCGAGTTTACCGAGAAAATGGATGTGCCGCCGGCCACCCCGATCACGGCCGAGCACGTAGCGGCCGCAAAGGAGCGGCTGATCCTGGCCCGCGCTACCCATCTGGACTCGCTGCTGGCCCGGCTCACCGAACCGCGGGTACGGAAGGTGATCGAGCCGCTGATCGCCGGCGAGCTCACGATCGTGGACGAAGACTACGACGTCGACGTCGCCTACCTGCGCGACCTGGGGCTGCTGGCACCCAGCGATCCGGAGGCGATCGCCAACCCGATCTACCGGGAGGTGATCGTACGGGTGCTCGGCGCCAGCACCCAACGACGAGTCGCCGCCGACCCGCGCAGCTTCGTACGCCCGGATGGGCGGCTGGACTTCGACCGGGTGCTGCGGGAGTTCGCCGGGTTCTGGCGCGAGAACGGCGAGGTGCTCACCCGCGGGACGGTGTACCACGAGGTGGCACCGCAGCTGGTGTTCATGGCCTACTGCCAGCGGATCGTGAACGGCGGAGGGTACGTAGACCGGGAGTACGGGCTCGGGTACCGCCGGATCGACCTGCTGATCCGGTGGCCGTACCCGGACCCGGACGGCACCCGGAGCTGGCAGCGGGAGGCGGTGGAGCTGAAGGTGTGGCGGCCGCAGCAGGCCGATCCCACCCCGGACGGGCTCCGGCAGCTGGACGAGTACCTGAAGCGCCTCGACCTGGACCGTGGGACGCTGGTGGTCTTCGACCGGCGGCCGGGAGCAGCCCCGCTCCCGGAGCGGGTCGACGAGTCCGACCGGACCCCGTCCGGCCGCCCGGTCACCGTGCTGCGGGCGTAGACCCGTCCGTCCCTTCCGTCCACGGGTCGTAGTCGACCTCCAGCGGCTCCTGCGGCGGGCGCTCCGGCTCCGGGACGTGCTGCAGGTTGACCCGGATCCGGTACCACACCGAGCTGCGGCCGCGCATCCCGTCGGTGAGGATGTCGGCGGCCTGTAGCCGCAGCACCACGCCCGGGTGCCGGGCCTTCCACCGCTCCAGCCCGGCCAGCGCCTCGTCCTTGGTCTTGGCCCGGGCGATCTCGATCAGCGGCCGGGTGGGCTGCCGGCGCCCGGTCCCCCTCGGCGGCTTCTCGGCCGGGCCGAGCCGCTCGGCCAGCTCCAGCAGCCCGACCAGCGACCCGGCCGCGCCGGCCATCGGCTCCCACGGGTCGCCGATCGCCCGATACCGTTCGAGCACCGCCGGCATGGTCAGCTCGGGCGGGCGGCTGCGCGGCACCTCCCCCCAGGTGAGCGGGGTGGAGACCCGGGCATCCGAGTTCGGCCGCACCGAGTAGGCGGAGGCCACCGTACGGTCCTTGGCGTTCTGGTTGAAGTCCACGAACACCCCCTGCCGCTCCTCCTTCCACCACCGGCTGGTGGCCAGGTCCGGGGCGCGGTTGGCCACCTCCCGGGCGACCCCCTCCGCGGCCAGCCGGACCTCCCGGAACGCCCAGCGCGGGTGGATCGGGGCGTAGACGTGGAAGCCCCGGGAGCCGGAGGTCTTCGGCCAGCCGGTCAACCCGTGGTCTGCGAGCACCTGCCGGGCCACCAGGGCGACCTCGACGATCTGCGGCCACTCCACCCCGGGCACCGGGTCCAGGTCGATCCGCAGCTCGTCCGGGCGGTCGAGGTCCTCGGCCTGCACCGGGTGCGGGTTGAGGTCGATGCAGCCCAGGTTCACCACCCACGCCAGCCCGGGGGTGTCCCGCACCACCACCTCCTCGGCCGAGCGCCCGGAGGCGTAGTTCAGCTCGGCCACCTCGATCCAGTCCGGCCGGCTGGTCGGGGCCCGCTTCTGGAAGAACGCCTCCTGGTCGATCCCGCGTACGAACCGCTTCAGGATCATCGGCCGGCCCGCCACCCCGCGCAGCGCGCCGCCGGCCACCGCCAGGTAGTAGCGCACCAGGTCCAGCTTGGTGTGGCCGCCGGCGGCGAACACCACCCGGTCCGGGTTGGTGATCGTCACCTCCCGCCCGGCGACCTCCAGCACCCGCGAGTCCGGCACACCGCCACGATATCGCCCGGCCCGCGGCGGCCGCCGGACTTGACGGAGCACCCAGGGTGGACGACGCTCTCTATTAAGAAACAAACCTTATTGATCACCCGGAGGGTGAGTTATGGGTACACGCGTCCCCCGCCGGCTGGCGGTGCTGGTCACGGCCCTGGCCGTGGTCGTCACCGGCCTCCCCACCGCCGCCTCCGCCCAGCAGCCCGGTCGGCCCGGCACCGACCAGCTCCGCCAGGTGGGCTACTTCACCCAGTGGGGCATCTACGGCCGGCAGTTCTTCGTGAAGGACCTCGACACCAGCGGCGCCGCGGCGCGGCTGACCCACATCAACTACGCCTTCGCCAACGTCAGCGAGGACGGGCTCTGCTTCGAGGACAACATCCCGGGCGAGGGCGACGCCTGGGCCGACTACCAGTGGCCGGTGCCGGCCGAGCTGAGCGTCGACGGGGTCGGGGACAGCTTCGGCGAGCCGCTGAACGGCAACTTCGGCCAGCTGCTGAAGCTGAAGCAACGGCACCCGCACCTGAAGGTCAACCTGTCGATCGGCGGCTGGACCTGGTCGACGTTCTTCTCCAACGCCGCCCTCACCCCGGCCTCCCGGCGGGCGTTCGTCGAGTCCTGCATCGACCTGTTCATCGAGGGCAACCTGCCGGTGCTGGACGGCGGCAGCGGCGGCCCGGGCTCGGCGGCCGGGGTCTTCGACGGCATCGACCTGGACTGGGAGTGGCCGAACTGGCCGGGCGAGCCGGGCAACGTGATCAGGCCGGAGGACCGGAAGAACTTCACCAAGCTGCTGGCCGAGTTCCGCCGGCAGCTCGACCAGCACGGCCGGCAGACCGGCGAGCAGTACGAGCTGACCGCGTTCCTGCCCGCCAACCCAGCCACCATGGACGCCGGGTTCGAGGGCGGGCAGGTATTCAGGTATCTCGACTTCGCGACCGTGCAGGGCTACGACTTCCACGGCGCCTGGGAGCTGACCACCAACCACCAGTCGGCGGTACGCGAGCCGGTCGGCGCGCCGGTCACGCCGGACTTCACGCTGGAGCGCACGGTCGAGTCCTGGCTGGACCGGGGTGCTCCGCGGGACAAGCTCGTGGTCGGCATCCCGTACTTCGGGCGCGGCTGGACCGGCGTCACCGGCGGCGGCACCGGCCTGTTCCAGCCGGCGACCGGGGCGGCACCGGGGACCTTCGAGCCCGGGTTCGAGGACTACCACGTGCTCCGTACCCTGCCGGATCAGGGTTATGCGCTGCACCGGGACCCGCGGGCCGGCCACGCCTGGCTGTTCGACGGCACTACCTTTTGGACCTTCGACGACCCGCAGGTGGTCTTCCAGAAGGCCCGCTTCATCCGGACCGAGCGGCTCGGTGGCGCGATGGTCTGGTCGCTGGACGGGGACGACGCCAACGCCACCCTGACCCGGAAGATCCACTCCGGACTCCGGCGCGGCTGACCGGATCCAGCGCCGATCTTGGAGGTGGTCGATCAGGGGAGTCGATCAGGGGAGCAGCAGGTTCAGGTCCCCGAACTCGTGCCAGCGGTAGCCCTCCGACACCGCCGCCGCGTAGCAGCTGGCCAGCAGCGCCTCCCCGGCGACCGCGGAGAGCAGGTCCAGATGCGAGCTGCGCGGCTCGTGGAACCCGGTGAGCAGCCCGTCCGCCGCCCGCACCCCGCGTCGCGGTGTGATCACCAGCTCGGTCCAGCCGGCGCCGGCCCGCACCGACCCGTCCGGAGCGGCCACCGTCTCGACCGCCCGGGTGGCGGTGGTGCCGACCGCGATCACCCGGCCACCGGCCGCCCGGGTCTGGTTGACCAGCCGGGCGGTGGTCGGCGGCACCTCGTACCACTCCGGGTACGGCGGCTCCGGTGACTCCAGCGAGGCGACTCCGGTGTGGAGGGTGACCGGTGCGAACCCGACCCCGGCCGTTACCAGCCGGGTCACCAGCTCGGCGGTGAACGGCCGGCCGGCGCTGGGCATCTCGGCGCTGCCGGGCTGGGTGCCGAACACGGTCTGGTACGCGGACAGTGGCCAGTCCCGCTCCACATAGCCGTACCGGATCGGCCGCCCGTACGCGAGCAGGTAGGACGGCACCGAGCCGACGTCGAGGTCGGCCACCCACAGCCGGCCGCCCGGATGGCGCGCGCGCAGCCGCAGGCTCGCACCGCCGGGCAGCCGCAGCCGGTCCCCGGCGGCACCGCCCGGGTACGGCTCGGTGGCGCCCCGGTCCCGGCGGATCCGCAGCTCCACCAGCCAGCTCCGGTCCGGGCGGCTGGTCGAGACGTGCACCACCAGGTCGGTGCCGGCCGGCGGGCCGCCGATCACGTCGACCACGTCGACCGCGGCCGGCAGCGTCGCCGACCGGTTCACCACCAGCAGGTCGCCGGCCGCGAGCAGCTCCGGCAGGTCTGTGAACCGGTGGTGGGACACCCCGCCCGGGGTGCCCACCAGCAGCCGTACCGCGTCCCGGGCCAGCCCGCGCGCCTCCGGCGGCTCGTGCGCCGCCCGCCCGGCCGGCAGCACAGTCCCGGCAGGCGCGGTCACGAGGGCTGCCAGTCGGCCAGCCGGTAGCGTCCGGAGGCGGGGCGCTTGGCGAGCATCGCCGCCAGCCCCGGCGCCACCGTCGCAGGCAGCGGCCGGTCAGAGATGTCCTCGCCCGGGAACGCCTGCTGGTGCATCCGGGTCCGCAGGTCGCCCGGGTCCAGCGTCCACACCGTGACCGCCGGCTCTTCGGCGGCCAGCCCCGCCGCCAGCCGCTCCAGCGCCGCCTTCGCCGACCCGTAGCCGCCCCACCCCTGGTACGGCTCGACCGCCGCGTCCGAGGTGATGAAGACCAGCACCCCGCCGGCGGTACGCAGCGCCGGCAGCGCCGCCTGGGTCAGCGCCACCGGCGCCACCACGTTCACCTCGTACAGCTCCCGCAGCTCGGGCAGCGGCAGCGCCGCCACCGGCGGCAGCGGGCTGGGCCCGAGCGTGCCGCCGTTGTTGACCAGCAGGTCCAGGCCGCCGAGCTCGGCCGCGGCGGCGAGCAGCTCGGCCCGGTGGGCCGGGTCGGTGAGGTCTCCGGGCACCGCCACCGCCGCCGGGCCGAGGCGGTCCGCGGCCTCGGCCAGCTCAGCGGCGGTACGGGCGTCGATGACCACCCGCCAGCCGTCGGCTACCAGTGCGCCGGCCAGCGCCAGCCCGAGCCCGCGGGAACCGCCGGTGATGATCGCGTTGGTCATGGCCCGAACGCTAGGCCGCCAGCCGGGCCGCGCCATCGGCCCGCGGCCGGCACCGGCCTGCGACCTTGGTCCTAGGACCCGCCCGGACGGCTACTGTGAAAGGTTGTGGAGAAGTCGCTGGAGCAGCTCAGCGCGGCGGTGCTCGCGGTCACCCGGCACCGCTCGGTACGGGAGGTGCTGCAGACGATCGTGTCCACCGCCCGGGAGCTGCTGGCGGCCGAGTACGCGGCGCTCGGCGTACCCGATGACGCCGGCGGGTTCGCCGAGTTCGTGGTCGACGGGGTCAGCGACGAGCAGTGGGAGGCGATCGGGCCGCTGCCGCGCCAGCACGGGATCCTGGCGGTGATGCTGCGGGAGGCGACCCCGCAGCGGCTGCCGGACGTACGGGCCGATCCCCGGTTCGGGTGGTGGCCGGCGGCCCACCCGGTGCTGGTCGACTTCCTCGGCATGCCGATCCTCGACGGCGAGGAGATCCTCGGCGCGCTGTATCTCGCGAACCGGTACGGGGGTGGCGGGTTCACCGACGCGGACGAGCGGCTGCTGCGGGTGCTGGCTGGGCACGCCGCGATCGCGCTCACCAACGCCCGGCTCTACGAGGGCGCCCGGGAGCTGGCGCTGGCCGAGGAGCGGGCGCGGATCGCTCAGGAGCTGCACGACGCGGTCACGCAGAAGCTGTTCAGCGCCCGGCTCACCGCCGAGGCGGCGGCGGCGTTGGTGGAGGTGGACCCGGCCCGGGCGCGGGCGGAGCTGGCCGAGGTGGCCAGGCTGACCGCCGAGGCCGGCGGCGAGCTGCGCGGGATCGTCTCCGCGCTGCGCCCGGCGGAGCTGGCTGTTGACGGTCTGGTAGGGACGCTGCGCGCCCGGGTGGCGCTGCTGGACCGGGTGCACGGCGCGACGGTGACGCTGGACCTGCCGGCCGAGCTGCCGCCGCTGAGCGGTCCGGTGGAGGAGACGCTGCTGCGGGTCGCCGAGGAAGCGCTGCACAACGCCCTGCGCCACGCCGCGGCCACGGAGGTGCGAATGTCGCTGGCGACGGCGGCGGACCGGACTGTGACCCTGACGGTCACCGACGACGGCGCGGGCTTCGATGTGGACACTCTGCCGCAGGCCGCCGCCCGACGGTTGGGCCTGGCCTCGATGCGGGAGCGGGCCCGCACGGCCGGCGGCACGCTCCGGATGACCTCTGCCCGGGGTCAGGGCACCACGGTCCGGCTGGTGGTGCCGGGTGGGTGAGCCGATCCGGGTCCTGCTCGTCGACGACCACGCGGTGGTCCGCAGAGGACTACGCACGTTCCTACAGGTGCAGGCGGACATCGACGTGGTGGGCGAGGCCGGCGACGCGGCCGGCTGCCTGGCGGCGGTGGCCCAGCTGCGCCCGGACGTGCTGCTGCTCGACCTCAAGCTGCCGGACCGGGACGGGGTGGAGGTGGTGCGGGCACTGGCCGGCGGGCCGACCCGGGTCCTGGTGGTCACCAGCTTCACCGAGCTGACCACGACCGTCCCGGCGGTCCGGGCGGGGGCGGCCGGCCTGGTCTACAAGGACGTCTCGCCCGCGGCCCTGGCCGGTGCGATCCGCTCGGTGCACGCCGGGCACGTGGTGCTGCCACCGGACGTGGCGGCCGCGCTCGCCCGCGGCGACTCGGGTCCCCGCCGGCTCGGCCAGCTGACTCCCCGGGAGCGGGAGGTGCTGGCCGAGATCGCACAGGGTCGATCTAATCGGGAGATCGCCCGCTCGCTGGTGGTCTCGGAGAAGACCGTCAAGACGCACGTGTCCAGCATCCTGGCCAAGCTGGACCTCGCCGACCGCACCCAGGCCGCCCTCTACGCCGTCCGCCACCACCCTGAGACCACGTCGCGCGGCCGGCCCATGATCCGACCGGTAGACTGATGTTCGTCGGGCCGTTAGCTCAATTGGCAGTGCTTGAGGCTCAACGCTGTGACTCCTCCGGGGTTCCGATTGGTTGATGAGCTCCGGGCCATGGTCGAGTGTTTCCGGGCCGGCATGATCATTCGCGACCTGGCCGAGAAGTTCTCGATCAGTCCGAGCCGCGTCAAGCGCATCCTCCGGCGGGCCGGGATTGGTTGGGTGAGAGGAGTCGCGGAGGCTGCTCCCCGAGCGCGGCTGGGGGAACCATCATGGCGGCTGTGGTAACGCCAACGACGTGCTGACCCTACGACGGGTAGGGCGGCGCCGTCCCGCGGCTGGCTCGACGAGACTCCGTTCATCGACAGCTGGCGGGTCCCGCGGCTGCGACCTGACGAGTGCGACAAACGCCATGCACCCGAGCGCGATGAGTACCGCAACCGCAGCGTCCACGCACACCCCTCGACCTGTCATCGCTACAGTCGTCGGCGTAACCACATCATTATCACTTGGCAGCCATGCTGCCGCCCGGGCCCGGTTGGCGTCGGGGCCCGGGCATCGCCTGTCACACCGACCACCAGCCGATCAGGTTCCACTGCCAGACGAACCACACCAGCGCGGCCGTACCGGTGAGCAGCCACACCTGGTGGACCCGGGCGACCACCGAGGCGCCGGCGCCGCGCCAACCCACCACCGTGCCGGCCACGGCGGCCGCGGCTCCCGCCAGCACGAGCGGCGGCAGGGTGAGCAGGAGCCGGAAGCCGACCGGCGCGCCGTAGATGTAGTCGCCGGTGTCACCGAGCACCGTGACCAGCATCAGCCCGAGGAACACCAGGCCCAGCAGCGCCGCCCCGGCCGCCAGCGACCGCGCCAGCCGCCACGTGCCGGTCAGGGACCGGCGCCGAGCCTGGCGGCGCAGGACCCGTCGCCACCCACCAGCAACCGGTACGGCCAGCGCACTGAGCGCGGCGACCAGGAAGGCGAGCAGGACCCCCAGGTTGACCGGCAGGGTCTCGATCGGACCGAGCAGCTCGAACGAGGGGCCGTCGGTGATGACGTACCGCCGGCCCTCGGTGCCGGTGCGGAAGGACAGCCACTCCTCCCCGTCGACCTGCTGGTAGGTCCCGTCGCCGGCCGCCGTCCACTTCTCGCTCCGGAAGTGGACTGTCCCGTCGCCGTCGATCGTGAGCCGGCGGGGTCCGAGGAGCGTGAGCAGCCGCTCCGTCGTGGACTCGTTGCGCCGCGTTGGCGAGTAGAACCCGGCCGCCGGTTCGGCCGGCGCGGTGGATGCGTCCGATGCGGACCGTTCGGGGACCTGCTGCCTCTCCTGCTCTGGCACGAACCGGTCGAAGAACACGTCCATCACCTCGAGCACCCCCTCGCCCGCGCTGGTGCCGTTGACCGACAGGAACACGCCCAGCTCGCAGTCCGGCACCAGCATCAGCGCGCTGAGGAACCCTTCCCAGCCACCGTCGTGCATGAGGACCCGGTGACCGTTGAAGGTGTGCTCCTTGAAACCGTGGGCGTACCCGTCCAGGCGTGGGTCGGCCGAGAAGGACCGCTGGTGCATCAGCGCCATGGTTTCCGGGGCGAGGATCCCGCCGCCGCCTTCCTCGTCGAGGTGGGCGGCCATGAACGCGGCGATGTCGTCCGCGGTGGCGCTGATCGAGCCATCGGGCGCGAGCTTGTCGAACTGGAACGGCACCCGCTCGGGCGGCGTGACGTCCGAGTCGTAGCTGGCGGCCAGGTCGGCGGCGAGCGCGGGGGGCACCGGTTCGGCCGCGGTGCTGTGGCCCATGCCGAGCGGGTCGAGGATGTGGCGCTGGATGTACTGGTCGTACGGCTCGCCACTCACGTCGGCCACGATGTGCCCGGCCAGTGCCGCGCCGAAGTTCGAGTACGCCGACACCTCACCGGGTGGCCTGATCCGGGCCGGGACGTTGGCCGCCAGGTACTCGCCGAGCGGCGGCACATCCTCGGCGGACCGCGCCGCGGTGCCGATGATCCAGTCCTCGAAGCCGGCGGTGTGGCTCATCAGCGTCCGCAGCGTCACCGGCTCCGGATATGTCGCCGGGATCTGAAACGTGGACAGATACTCGTTGACGTCGGTGTCGAGGTCGAGCCGTCCGGCCTCCACCTGCTGCATCACCGCCGTCCACGTGAACAGCTTGGTGATCGACGCGATCCGGACCATCGAGCTGGCCGGGCTGAACGCCGCGCCACCCTCGATGTCTGCCGTGCCGTAGCCGTTGCTGAACACGGTGGCACCGCCCGACACCACGGACACCACGGCGCCGGGGACCTGGTCGTGCTGTAGCCGGTCCGGCAGCTCCGCGTCGAACAGGTCGGCGGCCGCCTGCTGGGTCACCGGCTCGCAGCCGGCCTGGGCCGCCGACGCCGGCTGCGGGCCGGCCAGAAACCCGGCCAGGGGTACGGCGAGCACGCCGGCCGCTGCGGCGGACAACACCCGCCAGGGGTGGCCGGGCAGGGATCTGCGCATAGCTTCTCCTTGATCGTGGTTGCTGAGCTCGCCATCAGCCTGCCGGCGGCGGATACCCGGCCACATCGCCGCGCGGGCGGCAGCCGGGTCCGACCAAAGTCGTACGACGGTGGCGGGTAGCGGCGACGATAGTTGGTGCAGGCGGCGCGGTCGCGGTATCTAGGCTGGTCGCATGGTTGTCACGCGTGGGGTGCGCTGGTGGACACCGGCCACCGAGCGGCGGGTCATCGACGCGGCCCTGGTGCTCGCCTGCCTCGGCCTCACCGTGCTCGCGGTGAGGACGCCGTGGTCGCCGCTGCCGCGGCCGGCCATCGTGGCGGCGGGCGTGGCGGGCAGCCTGGCGCAGTGGTTCCGCCGCGGCCGGCCGGAGGTCGCCGCCGTGCTCGGCGCCGGCGCACTGGCGCTGGGGGCCAATCCGGGCACGTGGTTGGTGGGGGTGTACTCCGGTGCCGTCTGGGCCCCGCGCCGCCGGGTGTGGATCCCGATCCTCGCGGGCTGGTCGGGGTTCGCGGTGTTCCTGTGGATCGACGCCGGCCGCCTGCAGGCCGGCGACATCGTGTACGCGGCGGTCGGCACGGCACTCGTCGTCGCCGCCGGTGTCTATCTCGCGACCCGCCGGGCGCTGCTGGCCGCGCTGGCCGAGCGCGCCGCGCGGGCCGAGCGAGAACGGTTGCTGCGCGATGAGCGGGCGCGCACCGCCGAACGGACCCGGATCGCCCGCGAGATGCACGACGTGCTGGCACACAAGGTGTCGCTCATCGCGCTACACGCCGGGGCGCTGGAGGTCGGTGCCGGCGCCGGCCAGAGCCGCGTCCAGCAGGAGGCCGCGCTGATCCGGGTGACGGCCCGGGAGGCGTTGCAGGAGCTGCGGACCGTGCTCGGGGTGCTGCACGCCGAGCCGGCCGGACCGGGCCGGGGCGACGCGCTGGAGCGCGGCGAGCCGTTCGCCGACCTGGCGTCACTGGTGCGGGAGTCGACCCGGGCGGGTCAGCGCGTCGAGCTGCGCGACCGCGCCGGCCCGCTGCCACCGGCCACCGCCCGCGTCGTCTACCGCGTCGCGCAGGAGGGTCTGACCAATGCCCACCGGTACGCGCCAAACGCACCGACCACCGTCTCGGTCGGCCGGGACCGGGACGACCGCGTGACGGTCACCGTGCACAACGCCCGCGGTGGTGACCCGCCGAGCGACCTTCCCGGGTCGGGGTCCGGGCTGGTCGGGCTGGCGGAGCGGATCCGGCTGGTGGGCGGATCCATGGACAGCGGCCCGCTCGGACCCGGTGGCCGCGACGGCTGGCTGCTCCGCGCCGTCGTGCCGTGGCTCGACCAGCACGTGGAGGACCTGCCGGCCGAGGTGGAGACCCCATGATCTCGGTGCTCCTCGTCGACGACGAGGCGCTGGTGCGGGCCGGGCTCCGCATGATCCTCGAGACCGCCGACGACCTCGTGGTGGTCGGCGACGCGGAGGACGGTCACGCCGCGGTCGAGGCGGTACGGCGGCACCGGCCCGACGTGGTACTGATGGACATCCGCATGCCCGGGCTCGACGGCCTGGCCGCCACGGCTGCCCTGCGGGCGCGGGAGCATCCGCCGGCGGTCGTGGTCCTCACCACGTTCGACAGCGACGACGCGGTGTTCCGGGCACTGGAGGCGGGTGCGACCGGCTTCCTGCTCAAGGACACCCCGCCCGCCGAGCTGCTGCGCGCCGTACGCCTCGCGGCGGCGGGCGACTCGATGCTCTCGCCGGCGGTCACCCGGCGGGTGATCGAACGCTTCACCGCCGAGGACCGCAGCCAGCGCCGACGGGCCGCGCTCAGCCGGCTCGACGTGCTGACCGACCGGGAACGCGAGGTCCTGATCCAGGTCGGTCTCGGCCACGCCAACGCGGACATCGCCACTCGCCTCTACCTAAGCGAGGCCACAGTGAAGAGCCATATCACACACCTGTTCGATAAGCTCGCGGTCACCAACCGGGTGCAGCTCGCCATCGCCGCGTTCCGCGCCGGCCTGGTCGAATAGGAAATACCGTCAATCAGAACCGGATGACGACGAGCCGGTCGGTGGCGGACGCGCAGGACCGAATGTGTGGTCCCTTGCGGGTCGCCACAGCCACCACCTACCTGCCGTCTGAACCCACGAGGCGTACCGGCACTCGGGCGCCAGGGTCTCGAACTGCGTCAAGGGAACGACGAGCCGCTACCGGTGGAGCGGGTCATCGACGACTCGTTCCGGCAACGGGCATCGCAGAGCGGTTGAGGTTCGTCGGAGACCGTGATCGGCTGCGGCCAGCGCGACTGTGAGGTATGTCATTGCGAAGGCGACTGTTGAAGCTTCTATAGTTGCTGGGTCAGACACTGGCTCTTGCGCCCACCGGAAGGAACCCACGTGACCACGACCAGCCCTGCCACCCGCACCTGGAACGATCTGACCATCCCCGTAGCCGGCACCTTCACGCTTGACCCTGCCCACACCCGGGTCGGGTTCCTGGCCCGGCACATGATGGTCAGCAAGGTGCGGGGCAGCTTCACCGACGTAGCCGGCGAGATCACGGTCGCCGACGCGCCCACCGACTCGTCGGTCCGGGTCACGATCGGCGCGGGCAGCATCACTACCGGCGTCGCCGATC
>WHTQ01000046.1 GCA_009377645.1 Micromonosporaceae bacterium
CCGGGATCGCGGTCAGCGACGGCTCCGGCGTGGTGGTCTACAAGGATCTCGGGCTGGTCGCCCAGGTCTTCGACGAGCCGACCCTGGCCAGCCTGCGCGGCCACCTCGCGATCGGGCACACCCGCTACTCCACCACCGGCGAGTCGACCTGGGAGAACGCGCAGCCCACCCTGCGGGCCACCCCGGCCGGCACCACGATCGCGCTGGCTCACAACGGCAACCTGGTCAACACCGCCGAGCTGGCCGCCCAGCTGGGGGGGCCGGATCCGGACCGCCGGGGAGCCGCCCCCGTCACCTCCGACACCGACGTGGTCACCAGGCTGCTCGCCGACCATCCGGACCTGTCGGTGGAGGCGGCCGCGCTGCGGGTGCTGCCGACCCTGCGGGGTGCCTTCAGCTTCGTGTTCATCGACGAGTCGACCCTCTACGCCGCCCGGGACGGGCACGGGGTCCGGCCGCTGGTGCTCGGCCGGCTGGAGCGCGGTTGGGTGGTGGCCAGCGAGACCGCCGCGCTGGACATCGTCGGGGCCAGCGTGGTGCGGGAGGTGGAGCCGGGTGAGCTGATCGCGGTCGACGAGCACGGACTGCGCTCGGCCCGGTTCGCCAACCCGACCCCGGCCGGCTGCCTGTTCGAGTATGTCTACCTGGCCCGGCCGGACAGCACCCTGGCCGGCCGGAACGTGTACGCCGCCCGGGTAGAGATCGGCCGCCGGCTGGCCGCCGAACACCCGGCCGAGGCCGACCTGGTGATCGGCGTGCCGGAGTCCGGCATCCCGGCCGCGATCGGGTACGCGGAGGCCTCCGGCATCCCGTACGGTTCCGGGCTGGTCAAGAACTCGTACGTGGGCCGCACCTTCATCCAGCCCTCCCAGACGATCCGGCAGCTCGGGATCCGGCTGAAGCTGAACCCGCTGCGCGAGAACGTGCGGGGCAAGCGGCTGGTGGTGGTGGACGACTCGATCGTGCGCGGCAACACCCAGCGGGCGCAGGTGCGACTGCTGCGGGAGGCCGGCGCGGTGGAGGTGCACGTGCGGATCGCCTCGCCGCCGATGCGCTGGCCATGCTTCTACGGCATCGACTTCGCCACCCGGGCCGAGCTGATCGCCAACGGGGCCGAGACCGACGGGATCCGGCGCTCGATCGGGGCGGACTCGCTCGGCTACGTGTCGCTGGACGGCCTGACCGCCGCGACCGAACAGCCGAGGACACGGCTGTGCCGGGCGTGTTTCGATGGAGAGTACCCGATCGAGCTGCCGGCTGGGCACCTGATCGGAAAGCACATCCTCGAAGGCGCGCAACCGAGTGCCGACGCCCGCTCGACCGCCGGTGCCGCGCCGGCCCGCACCCCCGCCACCACGACCGTTGGCCCAGCCGCACCGACACCGAGGGGTGAACCGTGACGCACGTGACCGAGGGACCCGGGCTCCGCCCCCAGCGGACGTCGGAGCTGGCGTCGGAGCCGAAGGCAGGGCGCAAGGGCGGATACCAGCCGTGGACCGCCGGCGACAGCCGGGCCGACCGGGGCAGCCGCAAGCGCACCGTGACGTACGCGGACGCCGGGGTGTCGATCCACGCCGGTGAGCAGGCCGTGGAGCGGCTGAAGTCCCAGGTCCACCGCACCCAGCGTCCGGAGGTGCTCGGCTCGCTCGGCGGGTTCGCCGGGCTGTTCCGGCTGGACATGAAGAAGTACCGCAGCCCGATCCTGGCCTCCTCCACCGACGGGGTCGGCACCAAGCTGCTGATCGCGCAGGCCATGAACGTCCACGACACGGTCGGGCTGGACCTGGTCGCGATGGTGGTCGACGACATCGTGACGTGCGGCGCGGAGCCGCTGTTCCTGCTCGACTACGTCGCCTGCGGGGAGGTCCTGCCGGACCGGGTGGCCGAGATCGGCGCCGGGGTGGCGCTGGGCTGCCAGACCGCCGGCTGCGCGCTGATCGGCGGCGAGACCGCCGAACACCCGGGTGTGCTGGCCCCGCACGAGTATGATCTCGCCGCCACCGGGGTCGGGGTGGTGGAGGAGGACGAGCTGCTCGGCCGGGACCGGGTGGAGGTCGGCGACGTGCTGATCGCGATGGGCTCCTCCGGCCTGCACGCCAACGGCTACTCGCTGGTGCGGCACGTGCTGCTCGGGGCCGGCCGGCTGCGGCTGGACTCGGTCGTCGACGACCTCGGCGACCAGCGCACGGTCGGCGAGGAGCTGCTCACCCCGACCCGGATCTACGCCAAGGACTGCCTGGACCTGCGGGCGGAGAGCGACGTCCACGCGTTCGCCCACATCACCGGCGGCGGCGTCCCCGGCAACCTGGTCCGGGTGCTCCCGCGCCACCTGGACGCGGTCGTGGACCGGTCCACCTGGCGGCCACAGCCGGTCTTCGACCTGGTGCAACGGCGCGGGCGGATCGACGACACGGAGATGGAGTCGACCTTCAACATGGGCGTCGGGATGCTGGTGGTGGTGTCCGCCGCCGAGGCCGACCGGGCGCTGGCGTTCCTGCGTGGCCGGCGGATCGAGGCCTGGCAGGCCGGCGAGATCATCGAAGGTAGTGGAACCGTCAAACTCCTCGGATCGTACGCGGGCGGCTGATTCCCGGCCGCCGCACAGGTTGTCCCCGGTCCGCACGTGCCATAGCCTGTTATCACACACGGTCTGTCGCGGACCTACGCCGCCGCGACGCCGCCGCACGCGGGGGGAGGCCAGCACGGGGGAAGGAGGCGTACGTCGTGGCTGCACGCTGGACCGGGATGCAGGGCGTGGTGGAAGTCCCCGCGTACGTACTGATGCAGCCTACGACACTGTGCAATCTCGACTGTGCGTACTGCTATCTCCCGCACCGGGCGGTCGACCGGCGGATGCCGGTGCCGGTGGCTCGGGCGGTCGCGGACACCGTGAACGGCTGGGCGCAGCGGGTGGACAGGTTCTCGGTGGTGTGGCACGGCGGCGAACCGCTGGCCGCCGGAAGGGAGCACCTGGCCGCGCTGATGGCGCCGTTCCAGGGAGTCGAGCACCACGTGCAGACCAACGCCACGCTGATCGACGACGCCTGGTGTGAGTTCTTCCAGGCCCACCGGGTCGAGGTCGGGGTCAGCCTGGACGGGCCGGCCACCCGCAACGCGCTGCGGACCGACCGGGCCGGCCACCCCGCGTACCAGCGGATCCTCCGGGGGGTGGCGGCGCTGCGCCGGCACCAGATCCGGTTCGCCGTGATCTGCGTCGTGTCCGACCCGCGGCCCGGCCTGGCCACCGAGCTGTACGAGTTCTTCGGGGAGCTGGGCTGCTACTGGCTGGGCATCAACATCGAGGAGCGGGAGGGCGTCAATACCCGGGACAACACCCGGGCCGCGGCGGCGGTACGCGGGTTCTGGGCGGAGCTGACCGCGGCCTGGACGGCCGACCCGCGGATCGAGCTGCGGGAGGTCGAGTGGTCGCTGCACTACCTGGCGGCGGCGGTGCGGGGGGAGGCGGACACGGTGCTGCCGCGGCAGCGGGACCCGGTGCCCACGATCGCGCAGGACGGCCGGGTGGTGCTGTTCTCACCGGAGCTGGCCGGCTTCGACGACGCCCCGGGGTACGGCGACTTCGCGCTCGGCAACGTGCTCACCACCGGGTTGGCCGGGATCGTGGCCGGCGCCGGCGACCCGACCGGCTGGGTGGCGGAGTACTTCACCGGGGTGGAACGGTGCCGGGACAGCTGCCCGTACTTCGGCTTCTGCGGCGGCGCCCATGCGTCGAACCGGTACTTCGAGCTGGGCCGGTTCGACGCGACCGAGACCGAGCATTGCCGCAACACCAAGATCCGCCTACTGGAAGGGGTGCTGGACCATGCCGAAGGACGTTGAGGCGGGCGACCCGCTGGCGGACCGGGTGCGGGCCGCCGCCGGAGCGCTGGAACCGTTGGTGGCGCGGGCCGAGGCCGTCCAGCGGGAACGGGCCGTCGCCGCCGGAGCCGTTGCCGGGGCGGCCGGCAGCGCGGCTGAGCGGGGGGCGCCGCGCTGGACGGATGTCTTCACCACTCAGTTCACCGAGTTCAGCAACCGTCCGCGGTGAGGGGCTGACCACCTCGGGTGAGGGTAGGTGGGCACCAACCGGACCGGCGTCGCCGCCGGACGGTGATGATCAGCGACGGGAGGACGAGCGGGGGTTACCCGCCTCGTCCTCCTCGTCCGCTTCCTCGGGGTTGTCCGTGTACGGGTCGGCGTGATCCTGGCTGCCGTTACCCGAGAGCTCTCGCTGCAGCGCGTCGAGGTCGGTATCCGGGGAGTGGTACTTCAGCTCCCGGGCCACCTTCGTCTGCTTGGCCTTGGCTCGGCCGCGCCCCATGGCGACCCCCTCGCACAGAATTCGGGGCAGCCCGAAGGCGGGCCCCGATAACGTTCGGCATCTCTCGTGCCCAATACGTTACATCGCGGCGCCGGCCATCGACACCTCACCCCCACCGGGATGCGGTCCGGGGCGGGACCCGGATCGCGCTCAGCCGCCCGACCTCGGCGATCCGGCGCTCGGCCATCCGGTCCGCGGTGACCGAGGGCGGCACCCCCTCCGCGTCCGCCTCCGCCAGCAGTCGCCGGGTGGTGTCGTAGATCCTGGTCACCCGCAGCTTTGCCCGCTCGAAGTCGAACCCCTCGATCTCGTCGGCCACCTGGATCACCCCGCCGGCGTTGACCAGATAGTCGGGCACGTAGAGGATGCCCCGGTCGGCGAGCGCCTTGTCGATCCCCGGGTGGGCGAGCTGGTTGTTCGCCGCGCCGGCCACGATCTTGGCGGCCAGCACCGGCACGGTCCGGTCGTTCAGCGCCCCCCCGAGCGCGCACGGTGCGTAGATGTCGATATCGGACGTGATCAACGCCGGCTCGTCGTCGACCAGGTCGACCTCCGGGTGGGCGTGCCGCGCCCAGTCCCGGGCGCGGTCGCAGACGTCCGTGGCCACCACCGCCGCGCCCTCCTCGAGCAGGTGGCCGGTGAGGAGCTTGCCGACCTTGCCCAGGCCCACCACCCCGACCCGGCGGCCGGCCAGCGAGGGCTTCCCCCAGGCGTGCCCGGCCGCGGCCCGCATCCCCTGGAACACCCCCCAGGCGGTCAGCACCGAGGAGTCCCCGGCGCCGCCGTGCTCCTCGCTGCGGCCGGTCACCCACCGGCACTCCCGGGCCACCACGTCCATGTCCGCCACGTATGTCCCGACGTCGCAGGCCGTGATGTAGCGCCCGCCCAGGGACTGCACGAACCGCCCGTACGCGCGCAGCAGCGCCTCAGACTTGCCCCGCTCCGGGTCACCCCAGATGACCGCCTTGCCGCCGCCCAGGTCCAGGCCGGCGAGCGAGTTCTTGTACGCCATCCCGCGGGAGAGCTCCATGACATCGTGGACCGCTTCGTCCTCGGTGGCGTACGGGTAGAACCGGGTGCCGCCTAGTGCCGGGCCGAGTGCCGTGGAGTAGATGCCGATGATGGCGCGCAGGCCGCTCGGCTTGTCCTGACAGAAGACCACCTGCTCGTGGCTGGTGTCCTCGGAGCCGGTATGCCCGGAGAAAACTCCCATGTTCTGCTCCTGTGTGGGGTAGGGCACCGGCGCACCCTTGTGAGGTGGCGCCGGCCTCGTCGGCGGGCCGCTCGCCGTGCCGTTCGCGGGGCTCGCTTTCATCTTCCGAGGGTAATCCGCGACGGTCGGTCACGGTGTGCACCCGCGTTCCGGTCGGCTCCGCCGTAGGATCGGAGCGTGCCGTCCCTGTTCGCCGCCTATCTGCGGGTCTACGAGCCGCTGGCCGCGTTCGAACGCGACGAGCAGCACTTCTGGCGGCGGTACGTCCGGGAGGGCCGGGCGGTGGCGCCGGGTGACGGCCCGCAGCGGCAGCGGACGACGGTGCTGGAGGCGCTCGGCTCGGGCTGGACCAGGTTGCCGGACCTGCCCGCCGAGGCGTACGTGCTGGAGGCCGACGACACGCTGCTGGTGTGCCCCTGGAGCCTGCGGGTCCGGGTGGCGGAGGCGGCGCTGAGCGCCCGGGACGGCGTCCCGTCGATCATCGCGGACGCGTTCGTCCCGCCCACCTTCGTCGGGCTCGCCCAGGCGGTGGTCGAGGACTGGCGGGCCGGCCCGAGCCGGCTGCACGAGCAGGTCGCCACCTGGGGGGTGCCGCTGCGCTGGTTCGTGTTCGTGGATGCCCGGGAGCGGCAGCTGTCCACCCAGACGGGTAACCGGCTGCTCCGGTACCGGACCCAGATCGCGAAGGCCCGGCGGCGGGCGCACCGGAGCCTGTCGGTGCTGCGCCGGTCGGTCGGGGACGCACCGATCACGGAGGCGGTGGAGGAGGGCACCCGATGGCTGGAGCAGTTCCACCCGCGCTCGGTGCTGGAGCTTGACTACGGCGGGCTGGTGGACCTGCTGGCTGACGAGCAGCTCGATGCGGACGACTCCCCGAGCCTGGTCGCCGCCGGGCTGGCCGGGCTGGCCCGCGGGGACGCCGACTCGGCCACCGAGGCGTACGAGAAGCTGGTGCAGCGATGGCGGGCTGTGCAACTGCTGGAACGCGCCAACTGACCCGACCCCGACCCTCCCTGCCCGGTCTCTCGTTCGATGTTGATCAATTAAGCTGGGCGGCCGATCGGTCCCGCTAATCAGCCTTCTGGCACATAAAATCGGGATAAATGGGCCGTTGGTCGTCCGGATATCCATCGACCTTAGGCCGTTCGGCCCATGTCGGACATCAGAGACTAGCCGGACCATGGAGACGCGTCGGCCGGATAACCCCGGCCGATATGCGTCGAAGGCGGCCTTCGCACCCCCGCGGAGGAACCGGCAACTGTGGAGGAACTTACCGATGGCGTCGCGTACGCACGAACCAGAGCCCCTACTTACCCCGGCCGAGGTCGCATCGATGTTTCGCGTAGACCCCAAGACCGTGACCCGGTGGGCGAAGGCGGGCAAGCTCAGCGCAATCCGCACCCTGGGCGGCCACCGGCGATATCGTGAGTCGGAAGTCCGCGCACTGCTCCAAGGCCAGATCCCCCAACAACGAGCCGGCGACTAAACCAGCCGCCATAGCCGGCGACACGCCCAAGAAACTCCATGATCAACCCGTCTCCCCTACAGGCGGAGGGTTTGACCGAGGCCGAGCCGGCGGTTGATGGCGACCTCGGTGAGCGTGCCGCCGAGGACGAGCACGCCGAGCAGTCCGGCGAGCAGGGCGGCGGTGCCGGGGTTCAGGGCGACTGGGAGCGATGCGCCACCGGTGAACTCGGTCAGGCCGAGCGCCGGCGCCAGCAGCGCGGGCATCACGGTGCCGGTCGCCGCCCCCGCAGCCACCGCCAGGGCGGCGACCGGCACCAGCTCTACCAGCAGCAGCCCGCGAGCCTGACCGGCGGACAGGCCCATCGTGCGGAGCTGCGACAGTGCCCGGCCGCGGGCGGCCGCCTGCACCGCCAGCGCCAGCCCGACCGCCAGCAGGCCGCCGACGGCCGCGCCGACCGTGCCGATGATGAAGACCAGGGTGAGAGTCTGGTTGAAGCCGCTGGCTTCGAGCGCCGCCCGCTGGTCGGCGAGGCTGGTCACGGTCACCGCCTCCGGGTCGCCGGCCCGGCGGGCGACCGCGTCCCGGACCGCGGCCGGGTCGGCGCCGGAGCCGGCGATCAGCAGCTCGTCGACCGGCACCGCCGCGGGCAGGGCGTTGCGCGGCACCAGCACCCAGTCGCCGCCGGCCAGCGCGGGCAGGCCGGCAACGTCACCGACCACCGTCGCCGGGTGCTCGGTGCCGGCCAGCTCCACGCTCAGCTCCTGTCCCGGGTCGGGCGCAGGACCGAGCACCGGCACCGGTCCACTACCCGGCCGGGCCGTCCGGATCGCCTCCGGGAGCCGGTCGGGCGCCCCGATCGCGGCCAGCACCTCCTGGTACGCGGGCCCGTCGACGGTGATCATCACGACGTTCTGAGCGACCCGGCCGTCGACCCGCACGAACCCACTCCGGTTCACGGCGGCGACCGTGTCCACGCCGGGGAGGGCGGCGACCTCGGCGACCGTCCGGTCCGGCAGGTCGCCGCCGGTCCGGACCCGCAGATCGGCACCGACCCCCTGCACCGCCGCGGTGTCCCGGGCCGCGGCCACCGACGCGTACACGGCTCCGGCGAACCCGCCCACCGCGACCGCGAGCACCAGCACCAGCAGCGGCAGCGCGGCGGCCGGGGCGGCCCGGCCGGCCCGGGCCAGACCGAGGAACCCGACCGCCCCCCGGCCGCGGGCCGACAGGGTGCCCAGCACCCGGAGCGGCCACGGGTAGGCGCGCAGCGCCAGCAGCCCGGCGGCGAGCCCGATCAGCACCGGCACCGCCGACAGGTACGGATCGGCGCCGGCCGGCGTCACAGTCAGCCCCCGCTGGTGCAGCAGCAGCACCCCGAGCCCGGCCAGCAGCACCACCACCAGCTCGACGGTCAGCCGGACCGGGGACGGGTGCTGCCGGGTCAGCTCCACCCGCGGCGGGCCGGCCGGCGGGCCCCCGGGCGGGCCCGCGCCGCGCCGCCGGGGTCGCCGGCCGGCGACGGCGACCGTGACCGGCACCGCCAGCACGGCCAGCGCCGCGACCGCCAGCGGCACCGCCCCGACCCCGAGCACCAGCCCCGGATCGGGGCGGCCCGGCAGCAGCCGGTGCAGCAACCAGCCGGCCGCGACCGCCGGGCCGAGCGCCAGCACCGCCTCCACCAGGAACCGGCGCACCACCGTCGACAGTGAGCCGCCGCGCGCCCGCAGCAGCGAGATCTCGGATCGGCGCCGGTCCACGGTGACCCCGGCCGCCAGCAGCAGCAGCCCGGCCCCGGTGCCGACCAGCCCGGCCGCCACCACCGCGGTCACCGCCCGGGCGGCGCCGGCCTGCCGCTCGAACTCGTCGAGCAGGTCGAGCAGCCCGGTCTCCAGCCGCAGCTCCGGACGCCGCTGCGGGCTGGACAGCAGCGCCGACACCGCCTGCCGGCCGGGGTCGATCCAGGTCGCGTCGAGCCGCTGCGCGGCCAGCCGGACCCGGGCCACGTTCTCGATCTCCAGGTAGCTGTTCAGCTGCAGATCGAGCAGGGTGTCGATTCCCGCCTGGTCGGTCACCAGAGTGGCCTGCTGGAGCGGTACCTCCTGGCCGGCGCCGGCCGGCCAGGACCGGTGGACCGCCCGCAGCAGCCGGTGGTCGATCTGCCAGATCGCACCGGCCGGGTCGAGCGGCTCGAAGATGCCGGCCACCCGGATCGCCACCACCGGGTCGGTCGCCTCCGCGACCGGGAACGGCAGCCGCGCCGCCACCCCGAGCAGCAGGTGATACGTCTCGCCCACCCGCAGCCCGAGCGCGTCCGCCACCCGGGTCGCCACCATCACCTCCACCACCGCAGCTGCCGGCTGGTCGGCCGGCTCGGTCTGCGGGGTCGTCCCGGAGACCATCCGGAGCTCGGTATCCAGGCCGGGCTGGTGGTGCAGGGTGACCAGCGGCAGCAGCCCGCTCGGCTCCAGCCGGACCCGCTCGCCGGTCAGCGAGACCGCCAGCCCCGGGGAGGGCCCGGTCGGCCGCTCGATCCGGGAGCGCTGAGCGCCCCAGGCAGCCTCGGTCACCTCCGCCAGCTCGGTGGGGGTCAGCGCCGTCAGGCTGGCCCGGGCCCGCTCCGCGGAGATCGCCGCCCCGAGCACGTCGACCGGCTCGAACGCCAGCAGGTCCCGGGCCGACATCGGCGCCTGGTCAACGGTCGCCCGCAGCGCCCGGTCCTCGCTGTGCCGGTTCACCGGGCCGGCCGCCGCGGCCACGAACACCAGCGCCAGCCCGAGCAGCCCGACCAGGGTCCACAGCCCGGTGTACGCGCGCAGCCTGGTCACCGGCGCCATCGGTGCCCCTTAGCCGGCGGACGGCGGATGGCTGTCATCCGTCCTCCCCGATCCGCAGCGCCCCGGCCGCGACCTCCCGGCGGGCCCGCCGCGCCACCAGTGCTCCCAGCCCGATCGCCACCGCGAACAGGCCCAGCGTCGGCGCGGCGAACTGGGCCGGGGACAGGGTCAGCAGGGGCGCCGGCACCGGTACGGCACCGGCCGCGGTGAGCACCAGTGAGGTGCCCATCGCGGCGGTCACCCCGACCCCCACCAGTACACCGGCCGCCACCCCGAGTCCGGCCAGCACCGCCTGCTCCACCACCAGCGCCCGGGCCAGCCCGGCCGGCGACGTGCCGAGTGTGTGCAGCACCGCCAGCTCCCGCCGCCGCCGCACCGCGGTGGCCCGGGAGTCCACGACCAGCCCGAACGCGGTCAGCAGCGCCCCGGTCGCGGCGGCCGCCCACAGGCTCACCAGCACCCCGGACCCGAGCGGGTCGCCCAGCCGCTGGCCGGCCTCCACCCGCCGGTCCCGCAGTTCGGACGCCCAGCCAAGGTCCGCGAGCCCGGCGGTGGCTGGACCGTCGGGTGTGGCCGCCCACCACTCGGTCACCAGCGGCGGCTGCTGTCCAGACAGGAACTGCTGGGTGGACAGCCAGGCCAGGTCAACCATCGCCCCGGAACCGTCCACCGTCCCCGGCATCACCGCGACCACACCGGCCAGCCGGGCAGCCCCGATCCCGTCCGGGCCATCCTCCACCGCGAACGACTGCCCAACCTGGTTGCCGGTCGCCGCCAGCACGTCCGGCGTGACCACCACCGGGAGCTGCGACAGCGGCGGAGCCGGCGCGGTGATCCGGAACTGCAGCGACATCGGGTAGTCCCGGAACGGGTCCAGCGTCGCGGTGGCGGCCGGCTGCCGGTCCACCCGCCGCGGCTGCGGGCCGGCCTGCTCCCCGTCACCGCCCCGGCCGTGCACCTGCCAGCTGTCCGGCAGCCCGAGCGGGGTCTCGACGCCGTCCGCGTCGACCGCCCGCAGGTCCTCCCATTCCCACCGCACCGGCACCGGGTCCGCCTCGTCGTCCGGGAACACATCCACCCCCCAGCCGGCGACGGTCAGGCCACCGCCCAGCCCGACCAGCTCGGTCGCCCCCACCGGCAGGTCCACGTCGAAGTCGAGCCGGTCGCCGTCGTCCGGCTCGATCCCGCCGCCGGCGACCAGGTTGCCCCGCTCGTCGGCGACCAGCTGTCCGAACTCGACCGACTGGACCAGGCCGTCGGCGTCGCGTACGTGCACCGACAGCCGGTCCGGGTTCGGCCGGGGCAGCTCCACCTGCACCGGCACCGGCACCGGGTCCCGCTCGAGCGGATCGAACTCGACCCGCTGGAACCGGTAGGTCGCCGGCTCCGGAACCGTGAACCGGAACCGCCCGGCCACCCCCCGCGTCCCCTCCGGCAGCGGCAGGCCGAACAGCTCCGGGCGGCCCTGCCGGAGCATCGCGAACAGGTCCTCCGGTCCGGCCGGGGCCAGGTCCGGGCGCAGCCGCGCCACCGCCGGGGCCTGCGCACTGTCCAGCGCCAGCAGGGTGGTCGGCACGGCGTCGGCGACCCGCAGCTCGCCCCGGTGCACCGGCATCAACCCGGTCGCACCGGGCAGCGTGGCGCGCACCTGAGAGGGGGACGCGGCGCTCGGGTTCTCGACGGTGATCCGCAGGTCCGCGCCGACCTGCTGGGCGGCCTGGTCCCGCTGGGACCGCTGCCAGGTGGTGGCGACCGCCGGTGCCAGCACGGCGGTGCCGACCGCGAGCACCAGCAGCAGCACCGGGCCGGCGTGCGGGCGCCGGTCGGCCTGCCACATCCCGAGCAGGCCGGGGAACGCGTCCCGGCGCGCCGCCAGCCGTACCCCGACCCGGGTGGCCAGTGGCAGCAGCCGCAGCGCCACCGCGGTCGCCGCCAGCACCCCCACCACCGGTGCCGCGACCAGCAGCGGGTCGACCCCGAACCCGGCGTCGGTCGGGGTGACCGCCGACCCGTACTGGCGCAGCTGGACCCAGGCCAGCACCGCCAGCGCGACAAGTGCGACGTCGACCCCGGCCCGTTGCAGCGCCGCCGCCCGGCCCGGCCGGGAGCGTTCCTGCTGCTCGGCCACCCAGGTGCGGCCGCGCCGGCCGACCGGCAGGGCCAGCGCCACCGCACAGCCGGCGCCCGCCGCGACCGCGACCAGCCAGGCCAGCGGCGGCCCGAGCAGCCCGTAACCGGCCAGGTCGCCGGTGATCGAGAGGGTCCGGTCGCCGGCCCGCTGGTCGGCGAACCGCACCAGCGCGGTGGCTGCCGGGGCGCTGAGCAGTGCGGCCGGGGTCGCCACCAGCAGCGCCTCGGCGGCGGTGAACCGGACCAGCTGGCGACGGCTGGCGCCGCGCGCCCGCAGCAGCGCGTTCTCGCCCTGCCGGTGGGCGGCCAGCAGCCGGGCCACCAGCACCAGCCCGAACCCGGCGATCACCACCAGCAGGGTGGCCGGCAGCACCATCCCGGACCGGTTCACCACCATCGCGACCGCCAGCCGGTCGGCGAGCGGTTCGAGGTCGGTGGTCAGCCGTACCGACCCGTCCAGCGTCGGGTCGCCCGCCTCCTGGCGAGCGACCAGCTCCTCGGAGAGGGCCTCGACATCGGCCGCAACCGCGCTCATCCCGGCCTCGGACATCCGGGCCGGGTCCGGCACGGCCACCCACTCCAGGCTGGCCAGCAGCCGGTAGCGTCCGGCGAACTCGTCCGGGTGCACCACGAACGGTCCCCACCCGCCCCGGTCGAGCGGACCGGCCAGCAGCCGCCAGTGCAGGTCGGCCGGGTCGATCGGCCGCCACGTACCAACCACCAGCACCGGCGCCGGCCGCCGCTCGGTGCGGGCGTCCACGATGTCCACCTGGTCGCCGACCGCCAGCCCCAGCTCCGCGGCGACCGGCGCGGGCAGGACCGCCTCGACCGGGGCGTCGCCAGCCACCGGCTCCGGCCACGCCCCGGCCACCAGCTCGGCGTGTTCGGGCAGGTCGGTCAGGAACCCCACCACCGCCGCGCCCTCGCGCGGGGCCAGCCCGGGCGGCAGCTCCTGGCCGCTGGCCGAGCCGCCGGCGAGCACCGCCAGCCGGGCGCCGGCCAGTTCCCGGCCGAGCAGCTCCCGGACCGCGGCGTCCCGGGCGGTCAGGTCCTGGGCCGAGTCTCCGGCGCCGGACCTGACCAGCAGGCTGCGCTCGGCCGGGTCGGCGGCCAGGATCGCGGCCCGGGTCCCGGCCACCGGCAGCAGCTGCGCGTACAGCGCGAAGGCGGTGACCAGGACGGCGGTGACGGTGGCGGCCACCGCGGCGGCCACCAGCAGGGTACGGGCGGCGGCCGCCCGGGCGAGTACCAGCCGCATCGGCGCTACCCCACCGGCACCGGGTCGGTGAACCCGGTCGGCTCCGGCGCCGGGTAGAACTGGCCGTCCCGCAGCGTCAGCACCCGGTCGGCCAGGTCCAGCAGCGCCGGGTCGTGAGTGGCGACCAGCGCGGTGACCCGCCGGGCCCGGACCAGTGCCTGGAGCAGCTCCATGATCGACCGCCCGGTCTCCGAGTCGAGCTGCCCGGTCGGCTCGTCGGCGATCAGCAGCTGCGGGTCGTTGGCCAGCGCCCGGGCGATCGCCACCCGCTGCTGCTGGCCGCCGGACAGCTCGTACGGCCGCTGGGCGGCGTGCGCACCGAGCCCGACCAGCTCCAGCAGCATGCTCACCCGTTCCTCCCGCTGGCCGGCCGGTAGCTTCGCCAGCCGCATCGGCACCCCGACGTTCTCGGCCGCGGACAGGATCGGCACCAGCCCGAACGACTGGAACACGAACCCGATCGTGTGCCGGCGCAGCGCCAGCAGCTCCCGCTCCCCGGCCGCGGTGACGTCGTGCCCGGCCACTTCGACCCGCCCGGCGGTCGGCCGGTCCAGCCCGCCGACCACGTTCAGCAGGGTGGTCTTGCCCGCCCCGGAGCGGCCCCGGATCGCCAGCAGCTCACCCCCGGCGATGGTGAACGACACGTCCCGCACCGCGTGCACCACCCGGTCGCCCCGGCCGAAGTCGCGGCTGACCCCGGTCACGCGTACCAGATCGTCAGTCATCGGTGTCTCCCCGCCGGACCTGGACGTGGTCGGGCGCCAGGTCCAGCCGCACCCGGTCCCGTAGCGCCAGCGTCTCCACGTACGCCCGCGGCAGCTGCATCCGGCCGGCCCGGTCCAGCAGCGCGTACTCCTCGGCCACCCCGTCCACCCGGCGGACCTCGGAGGCGGTCCGGCCGTCCCGGATCGCGACGGTACGGCTGACCTGTTCGGACACGGCCGGGTCATGGGTGACCACCACGATGGTGACCCCCAGCTCGGCGTTGATCGCCTGCATCGCGGCGAACACCTCGGCGGCGGTCGCCTCGTCCAGCTCGCCGGTCGGCTCGTCGGCGAACAGCACCTCCGGGTCGTTGGCCACGGCCACCGCCACCGCCGTGCGCTGCTGCTCGCCGCCGCTGAGCTGGGCCGGCCGCCGGTCCGCGCAGTACCCGACTCCCACCAGGTCCAGCAGCTCGTGCGCCCGCCGCCGAGCGGCTCGACGCCCCCGGCGGCGGGCCAGCCGGATCGGCAGCGCGACGTTCTCGGCCGCGGTCAGGTAGGGCAGCAGGTTCCGCCCGGTCTGCTGCCACACGAACCCGACCGTGTGCCGGCGGTAGTGCAGCCGCCGCCTGGCCGACATCGCCAGCAGGTGGTGCCCGGCCACCTGCGCCAGCCCGGCGGTCGGCTCGTCTAGCCCGGACAGGATGTTGAGCAACGTGGACTTGCCGGAGCCGGAGGCGCCGACGATCGCCACCAGCTCACCCCGGTCGATCACCAGGTCCAGGCCCTGGAGCGCGACCACCTCGACGTCCTCGGTTTTGAAGATCCGGACCAGCCCGTCGCACACCAGGTGCCCCTGCAGCCGGTCGGTGCCGCCGGCCCGGGCCGCCGCGCGCTCGGCCGCCCGCCGCTGCAGCGCGGCCAGGTCCGGTGCCGCTGTCGCCGTCACCGCCCACCCACCTCTCCGGGAGTCTCGTGACCGGTCTCACGTTCAGGGACTCGCGAGACCCCCGGAAAGGTTGTCGGCGTCCGCCTGGGTCAGCGGCTCGGGTCGGCGGCTCGGGTCAGGGGTTGACCACCCGGTCGGGGGTGCCGTCCTGGTCGTCGTCGACCATGGTGAGGTCGGGGGTGCCGTCGTGGTCGGTGTCCAGCTCGAACAGGTCGGCCTTGCCGTCGCCGTCGGTGTCGGCCACCCAGATGTCCGGGCGACCGTCGCCGTCGGTGTCGGCGGTGACCAGGTCGACCCGCTCTCCCTGCGGCTGCTCGGCGGGCTCGCTCATCGCGGGACTCTCCCATTCTGTCGGTCGTCAGATCGGGTCTCACCGTACCCGCCGAACGCCCGGTCAGGGGGTCGGCCGCAACCCCTGGTCGGCCATCCGCTCGATCACCTGGGCCGCCTCGCTGAACCCGATCACCAGCACACCGTCCGGCCGGCTGGCGATGATCTCGTCGACCAGGCGGGCCAGCCCCGGGACCGGCGCGCCGTCCTCCTCCGGGACGCCGTAGGTCAGCAGCGCGATGTCGGCGGTGGGCACCCCGAACCCGAGCAGCGAGTCGCGGGCGTTGGCCTGCAGGCCGCGGCCGTACGCGTCGTCCCGGGCGACGATCGTGACCCGGGCCACCCCGTCCCGGAGCATGATGTCGGCCAGCGCCGCCCCCTGCAGCTCGTCGGACGGGGCGGTGCGGAAGTAGTAGCCGTCGTGGTCGGCGTTGCTCAGGCTCGCTTCGGTGTTGGACGGGGAGAACATGATCCGCTTCGCCGCCGCCGCGTCCGCCATGATCGCCTCGGCCTCGCTGGAGGCGGCCGGGCCGATGATCACGTGCACGCCGTCCTCGATGTGCGAGGCCAGCACCTCCCCGGCCACCTTCGGGCTGGTTTCGGTGTCCCCGTCCACCCACTCCACGTCCACCCCGAACACCCCGCCGGCGTCGTTGATCTCCGCCACCGCCAGCCGGGCGCCGGCGATCATCGGCGGGTACGCGATCGACAGGTCCCCGGTCTCGGGCAGCAGCCCGCCGAACGTAAGCGGCTCGATCTGGAGCCCGGGAGCGGTCGGGCGGGGCCCCGGCTCGGGCGGCTTGGCGGTGGTGGTCTCGGACGGGTCGCCGGACCCGACGAACTCGGTCTTGGCGTCGTCGAGCAGCCCGTCGGCGCCGAAATGCAGGGTGGCGTAGCTGGCGGTGGCCGGCTGCCCGAGGTCGGTCAGCCCGCCCCGGCGCAGCGATACCCCTTGGTAGGCCAGGTCTTCACCGTCGGCGGCCAGCTCCAGGCAGTCGGCCACGGTGTCGCACGGCTCGCCGCCGGTGGTGACGGTGGTGATGTAGTCGCGGACCACCTCCGGGTTCGGGGTGCCGGCCAGCTCGGCCGCCAGCGCACTGATCGCCACCGCGTCGTAGGTCTCCCCGGCGAACAGGAAGTCCGTCAGGTCTGGGTCCACCTCCCGCAGCCGGTTGGTGAACTCGGTCGGCATCTGGTTCAGCGGCGCGGTGCCCTTCATGCCGCGCAGCAGGGTCTGGTCGGCGAACTCGGCGGCGAACGAGTTCTGCATGGTGCCGTCGGTGCCGTAGAGGTGGACGGTCCGCTCCTCGTCGCCGGTCGGCTCCTCCGCCACCGGGACCGGGTCGCTGCAGCCGGCCAGCGCCAGGGTCGCCGCGGCGGCGGTCACCACCAGGCGGCGGAACGAGCGCATATCGGCACCGACCTTTCTTGCAGGGCTCCGCCCGGCACGATAACCCGAAGCGGCCTTCAGAGACCAGTTACCGGGCTGGCTGCCGGTTGGCTTGACGGCCGGGCTTATCCTGCCCAGGTGGAGCCGTCGGCCGGCGCGTCCAGGGACGCGGCAGAGGTGCTGCGCCGCGCACTGGCCGGTCAGGGCGCGGCGGTGGCGGGCGCGTTCGACGCGGTCGTGGACCGGGCCGGGATGGCGGGGGCGTATGACGTCGCCTGGTGCCTGGCCGCGGCCACGGTCGGCGGGGACCTGGCACCGGGGGCGTGGAGCCTGGACTTTCCGGACATCGAGGATGCCGCGTACGAGGCGCGCTGGGTGGCCCGGTTCCTCAGCGCGTACGCGAACGCCGACGCCTCCACCGGGGCGGCGCTGTTCCGGGCCGCCCAGGCCGACGGGCACCTGTCCAACTGCCTGCACACGCTGGCCGGCTCGGCCGCCGCCACGGTCCGCCGCCGGGTACCGGATCGTCTCTGAGGGGACGGCCGGCGGTCACCGCCGCCTGGCCTGCTCGCGGAGCGTCTTCGTGAAGACGGCCCCCGAGAACGCCCGCCGGATCCTCGCCGGGATCGAGGAGGTAGAGAGCGGGCGCGGACTGCCGCGGGACTTGATAGAGGTCGATGATTGATCATCGTCTTCTCGACCGACGCCTGGGACGACTACGTGCGCTGGCAGACTGAGGATCGCAAGGTGGCGAAGCGCATCAACGAGCTGATCAAAGACATCCAGCGGCATGGTCACCAGGGCGTCGGCAAGCCCGAACTATTCCGGCACGAGTTCTCCGGGTACTGGTCGCGAAGGATCACCCACGAGCACCGGCTGGTCTACAAGATCACCGACAGCGAGCTGCGGGTCGTCGCCTGCCGGTACCACTACCAGCGATGATCCGACCGAACACCGCAGGGATATCCGCTCGTAGCCACCGGTGGCGGCCGGATAGGCTGCCGGCGTGATCGACCTGCGACTGCTCCGGGAGGACCCGGACGCGCTCCGTGCCAGCCAGGCCGCCCGGGGGGAACCGCCGGAGGCGGTCGACGCGCTGCTGGCGGCCGACGCGTCCCGGCGGGAGGCGGTGCAGCGGTTCGAGGCGCTGCGGGCCGAGCAGAGGCAGCTCTCGAAGCGGTTGCCGGCCGCCACCGGAGACGAGAAGGCCGCCCTGGTCGCGCGTACCCGGGAGCTGTCGGCGCAGGTGAAGGCCGCCGAGGCGGAGGCTGGCGCGGAGGAGGCGGGGCTGCGGGCGGCCCACCTGGCGGTCCCGAACCTGGTCGAGCCGGGGGTGCCGGCCGGCGGCGAGGAGAACTTCGCGGTGCTGCGCGAGGTCGGCACCCGGCCGAGCCTGCCGGAGCCCCGGGACCACCTGGAGCTGGGCGAGCGGCTGGGCGCGATCGACACCGAGCGGGGCGCGAAGGTCGCCGGGTCGCGGTTCTACTACCTGACCGGGGTCGGGGCGCTGCTGCAGCTCGGGCTGCTGCAGCTGGCGATGGCGCAGGCGGTGGAGAACGGCTTCCGCCCGATGATCACCCCGGCGCTGGTGAAGCCGGAGGCGATGGAGGGCACCGGGTTCCTGGGCGCGCACGCCAGCGAGGTCTACCGGCTGGAGGCCGACGACCTCTACCTGGTCGGCACGTCCGAGGTGCCGCTGGCCGCGTACCACAGCGGGGAGATCCTCACCCTCGACGAACCGCGCCGGTACGCCGGCTGGTCGTCCTGCTTCCGCCGGGAGGCCGGGTCGCACGGCCGGGACGTACGCGGGATCCTGCGGGTGCACCAGTTCGACAAGGTGGAGATGTTCGTGTTCTGCCGGCCGGAGCAGGCGCACGACGAGCACCTGCGGCTGCTGGCCGCCGAGGAGGAGCTGCTGACCCGGTTGGAGCTGCCCTACCGGGTGATCGATGTGGCCGCCGGCGACCTGGGCAGCAGCGCCGCCCGCAAGTACGACTGCGAGGCGTGGATCCCGTCCCAGGGCCGCTACCGGGAGGTCACCTCGACCTCGAACTGCACCACCTTCCAGGCTCGCCGGTTGGGAGTCCGGTATCGCGACCCGGCCGGCCGGCCGCAGGTGGCCGCCACGTTGAACGGCACCGCGGCCACCACCCGGTGGCTGATCCCGCTGCTGGAGAACCATCAGCAGCCGGACGGCTCGGTGCGCGTACCCAAGGCCCTGCAGCCCTACCTCGGCGGCCGCGACATCCTGGAGCCGACCGCCTGAACACCTGGCCGTGGGCGCCCGGGCGCGGTACGGTAGCTGCCCGCTGTCCACCAGGAGTGACATGATTCAACGTCCCGGGTTACCGAAGCTGGTCGCCACCGACCTCGACGGCACCATCGTGCGCAGCGACGACACGGTCTCCGCGGACACGCACGAGGTGCTGGCCCGGGTCCGGGCGGCCGGGGTGCCAGTGGTCGGCGCGACCGGCCGGGGGCCGCGGCTGCTGGACCTGACCCGGGAGAACCTGCCGGCGGCCGGGCACCTGGTGATGGCCGGCGGCGGCCGGGTGCTGGACGTGACGAACGGGGTGCCGGTCACGCTCGCCGACCACCAGCTGGCTGGGCCGGCGGTGGCGCGGTTGCTGGACACGCTGGAGGCGGCGGCCGGGCCGCTGCGGGTGATGGTGGAGGCGCTCGACCACCCGTACGCGCCACTGTGGGGGGACCTGGACCCGAACTGGCCGTGGCCGCAGCGGGTGGTGCCCAAACCCCGCGCGGAGGCGCTGGCCGGGCCGGTGATCAAGGCGTTCGTGCAGGCGGACGGCGGCGCCGACCCGGATGCGCTGCTGGCGCTGGCCCGCCGGGTGGTGCCGCCGAGCGCCGCCAGCCTGACCCAGGCCGGGCTCGGGTTCGTGGAGATCTGCCCACCGGGGGTGGACAAGGCCTCCGGGCTGGCGGTGGTGGCCGAGGCGCTCGGAGTGGACCCGGCCGACGTGCTGGTGTTCGGCGACATGCCCAACGACGTGCCGATGTTCCGGTGGGCGGGCTGGGGCCGGGTGGCGGTCGGCAACGCGCACCCGCGCGTGCTAGAACTGGCCGACGAGGTTACCGGCACCAATGACCAGGATGGGGTGGCGGTGTGGCTGGACCGGCTGCTGTCCCGATAACGTGTGTGCATGGCTATCCGTAACGCATCCGCCCGCTGGACGGGCACGCTCACTGAGGGGTCCGGAGTCCTGCGCACCGGCAAGGGCGGGTACGAGGGACCGTACTCGTTCCGTTCCCGGTTCGAGGAGGGCGACGGCACGAATCCGGAGGAGCTGATCGGCGCGGCACACGCCGGCTGCTTCTCGATGGCGCTGTCCAAAGTGCTCGCCGACGCCGGGCACCCGCCGACCTCGGTGGAGACCACCGCGGCGGTGCGGTTCGAGAAGACCGACGCCGGGTTCACCGTGACCCAGATCGCGCTGGACACGGTCGGGGACGTGCCGGGCATCGACTCGGCTGAGTTCGGCAAGCACGCGGAGGCGGCCAAGGCGAACTGCCCGATCTCCCGGCTGCTGGCACCCGGCACCGAGATCACGCTGTCCGCCCGCCTCGCCTGACCGCCCCATCCGGGGGAAAGGGTTCGCGTGCCGATGGAGATGACCCGGGACCGGTTCGAGGAGCTGGTCCGGGACGCGCTCGACCAGGTGCCAGAGGACCTGCTGAACCTGATGGACAACGTCGTGGTGCTGGTGGAGGACGAGTCACCCGACGGGGAGGGCGAGCTGCTCGGCCTGTACGAGGGGCACGCGCTCACCGAGCGGGGCTGGCACTACGGTGGCGTGCTGCCCGACCGGATCATGATCTACCGGAACCCGATCCTGCGGATCTGCGACTCTGAGGACGACGTGATCGAGGAGGTCGCGATCACCGTGGTGCACGAGATCGCGCACCACTTCGGCATCGACGATGACCGGTTGCACGAGCTCGGCTGGGCCTGATCCTGCCTGGCTGCCCGGCCGCTCAGGAGAGGGCGCCGTCCCGGACCCGGGCCAGCCAGGCCACGGCGTCGGCGTAGTCCGGGTCGGACAGGCCGGGCGGCGCCGGGACCGGGGCGTCGGCGCCGTCGCCGTCGCCGCCCAGCAGCCGGTGCCGCGGGTAGGAGCCGAGGAACCGGACGTCGGCGCAGATCCGGCGCAGCCCCCGCAGCGCCTCGCCGACCCGGGCCTCGGCCACGTGGCCGGCACAGTCGAGGAAGAACACGTACCGGCCGAGCCGCTCCCCGGTGGGGCGGGACTCGATCCGGGTCAGGTTGACCCCGCGTACGGCCAGCTCCATCAGCACCGACAGCAGCGCACCAACCCGGTCGTGTGCGATGTAGACGGCCAGGGAGGTAAGGTCGTCGCCGGTCGGCTCGGTCGCCGGGGCGGGCCGGGTGACCAGCGCGAACCGGGTGACCGCGTCCGGGTGATCGGCGATCTTGTCGGCCAGCACGGTCAGCCGGTGGCGGGGAGGTGCGGTCGGCGCGCAGACCGCCGCGTCGGCGCCGCCGCTGGCCGCGCTGGCCGCGGCCGCGCCGTTGGACGGGGCGTCGACCACGGTCGCGTCCGGCAGGTGACCGGCCAGCCAGCGGCGGCACTGGAGGGCCGCCTGCGGGTGGGCGGCCACCGTCCGCACCGATTCCAACGGAATCGGGTCGCCGGCCGCCAGCACGAACTCCACCGGCAGGACCACCTCCCGCGCGATCGTCAGCGGGTCGCCGGTGGCCAGCTCGTCCAGGGTGACCCCGACCGCGCCGCCGATCGAGCTCTCCAGCGGCACGAGTGCGGCGTCGGCCTCGCCGGCCCGGACCGCGTCCAGCGCCTCCGGCACGCTCCGGGCGGGGGTACGGATGCCGCGCTCGCCGGCCGGCAGGGTCCGCAGGGCCTGCTCGGAGAAGGTTCCCTCCGGCCCCAGGTAGACGAACCGCGTCGCTGGCTCAGCGGGTCGGTCCCGGCGCTCAGCTGCGGGTGACAGTTCCGGCATACCGGTCAGCTTACGCAGCTGGCGGCGTCCCGGATGCCGGGCGGGGCCTGGATCCGCACCTCCACGGTGCAGACGTCGGTGCCGGCGGTGACCAGCTCCAGGTCGCCGTCCTCGCCCCGGGTCACCACCTGCAGCGGGTCCAGGTCGGGCACGTTCACCACTGCGTACTGCCAGGTGTCGGCGCACAGCGGACCCTCCACGACCTCCGCCTCGGCGCCCGTGCCCAGCACCTCCTCATCCCGCAGCAGGTCGAGCACCTCCTCCCCGTCCGGCTGCCCGGCGCAGTCGGTCGCCGCCCCCTCGGCGGGACTCAGGCCCGGGCCGCCGGACGGGCCGATCGCGGTGTTCGGCGGGAAGGCGGGTGAGCTGGCGCCGGTGGTGGGTGCTCCGGAGCCGGCCGGGCCGCGCGGGTCGTCGTCCAGCCCGGGCGGCGGGCCGCAGCCGGCCAGCAGCAGGGCACCTACCGGCAGCAGCGCGGCGAGGCGGGCGAGGGGGCGCACACATCTCATCGTATGGGCTGGCACCGGCCGGCGGTACCCGTGGCGGGCGGCGGGACCGGTACGGGAGCTCGCGGTCAGGTCCGGGCGAGCTCGGGTCAGATCCGGGCGAAGAAGGTCAGCGATCCGGTCACGGTCGCGTCGCCCCACAGCGGCGTGGCGATCGCGTCCATCGTGGAGACTGACTGGTTGTCCGGGCACGCGACCCGCATCAACCCGCGGGCCAGCCGGCCGGATGAGATCGCGAGCAGCGGCGGGATCTTGTCGGCCTCGGCGCTGTCCAGCTTGTCAACGGACTCGGTGAAGTCGACCAGGTCCACCACCGCGTCCCGCAGCCGCCGGCCGCGGGCGGCGCTCAGGTCCTCGAGCCCGATCAGCTCGGCGCAGGCGGTGGAGGCGGCCACGATCACGCCGCTGGCGTCCAGGACCAGGCTCGGCTCCGGAGCCGCCGCGACCACCGCGGCCCACCGCTGGAGGCTCCCGCCGGCGGCCGTCCGGCCCCCGGCCGCCGGGGCGGCGGTCTTGCTCGCGCGCGGGTCGGCTCCGGTGCGGACCGGCGAAGGCCGGCGCCGGCCACCCGCATCCGCCGGGATCGGCTCGGGCTGGTCGGGTCGGATCGGTCGATCGGGTAGGCGAGCGCCCTCAGTCAGCGAGAGCTCGACGTGGGGCACGCGCGCCTCCTATCTGCACCCAGTCCGAACGGCGCGACGGAGCAGCCCGGCTCCGGCCGTTTCGACCGAGGCTACCGTTGCGCGGTCCGGTTGTCACTGGCCGTCTGGTTGTCGGGGTACCAACGATATCGGTCGCCCCAGGTGGCCGGATGGCTGGCGACATCGGCGAGCTTCCGGGCGGTGTCGGCACTGATCTTGTTGCCGGCGGCGAGCAGCAGCCGGTCCAGCTCCCGGTGGACCACCGCTAGGCAGCCGGTGGGCAGCCCGTGCGCGCTGATCGCCCCGGAGCCGACGAACGTCAGGACCGGCACGACCGGCACCTTCGTGCCGACCACGGCAGAGAGCGCATCACTGACTCGCTTCGCACTCCGCCGGGCCTGCGCGATGTAGGGTGGCCGGCGGCCGTGGATCTGCACCACGTCCCCGGCGACCATCACCCGCTGCCGTCCATGGTCGACCACGGTCACCGAGTAGACGCCGCCCGGGCCGATTGCGAGGAACCCGGTGTTGTCCTGGTCCCGGCCGGCGGTCACGGCCACCGGCCACTCCACCACCTGCCAGGCCGGGCCGAGGTGCTCCAGCTGGTGGGTGGCGCGCTGGCCGGCGGCGCTGAGCTTGCGGGTGTCGCGGCCGGCCAGTCGCTGCCGGGCCCAGTCCAGCGCGGAGCGGGGTGGGCCGGTGGGTTCGCGGTTGGCGAGGCGACCTGACGGGCGGGTCCCGGGCGCGCCACCGCCGACGGACAGGTCGCGGGAGCTGTTGCTGGCGGAGTTCACACTCATCGGGGTCGACCTCCGTCATGTTGCCTATTGCCCTCTTCCCGTAACCGTACGTGACGACCCGCGTCACCGTCCAACGAACCGAGCGGCCGCTCCGATGAGTGAGTCGCGGATGAATGCCCCACTCAGTCCCAGTTTCCGCCCATACGCTGGACGGCGTGACTCACCATGTCGACACCGAAGTGGGACGGCTCCGGACGGTGCTCCTGCACCGGCCGGGTGCCGAGCTGGCCCGGCTCACCCCCCGCAACAGCGGCTCGCTGCTGTTCGACGGCATCCCCTGGGTGGGCCGGGCGCAGGAGGAGCACGACACGTTCGCCGCGGTGCTGCGCGACCACGACGTCGAGGTGCTCTACCTCGACGCGCTGCTCGCGGAGGTCCTGTCCCGGGCGCCGGCCCGGGCCGAGCTGACCGACGCGGTCCTGGCCGACGTGCGGCTGGGCGACGCGCTGCGCCGGCGGGTCGCCGACTACCTGAGCTATCTAGACCCGGAGGGGTTTGCCGGTGTGCTGGTCGCCGGGCTGGCCCGGGAGGAGCTGCGGATCGCCGGCGGCCGGTCGGCCGGGCTTGTCCACACCCTGCTGGACCCGCACGACTTCGTCATCGACCCGCTGCCGAACCTGCTGTTCACCCGCGACTCGTCGATGTGGATCGGAGACCACGCCGGGGTGGCCAGCCTGGCGATGCCCGCTCGCCGCCGGGAGGCCACGCTCACCCACGCCATCTACCGGCATCACCCTCGCTTCGCGGGCACGCCACTGGTGTACGAGCCGCATCTGGAGCATGTGGAGGGTGGTGACGTGCTGCTGCTGGCGCCGGGTGTGCTCGCGGTCGGGGTCGGGGAGCGGACCACCCCGGCCGGCGCCGAACGGCTGACCCGCCGGGTCTTCGCGGCCGGCCTGGCGAACACCGTCCTGGTGGTGCCGATCGCTCAGGAGCGGGCCACCATGCACCTCGACACGGTGTGCACGATGGTGGACGTCGACGCGGTGGTGATGTATCCGAACCTGGCCGGCGAGCTGCTCGCGTACCCGGTGGTCGGTGGGGAGCAGGCCGAGCCGCGGGTGGGCGACCCGATGCCTTTCCTGGCCGCGGTGGCCGAGGCGATCGGGCGGGACCGGCTGCGGGTGGTCGACACCGGTCTGGACCCGGTCACCGCCGAGCGGGAGCAGTGGGACGACGGCAACAACACGCTCGCCATCGCTCCCCGGCTGTGCGTGGGGTACGAGCGCAACCTGGAGACCAACGCCCAGCTGGAACGTGCCGGTGTGGAGGTGATCCGGGTCCCGGGCTCGGAGCTGAGCTCGGGGCGGGGCGGCCCGCGGTGCATGTCCTGCCCGCTGGTGCGCGACCCGCTCTGAGGGCGGCCACTCAGGTACCGGTCGCGGTGCCGTGCCAGGCGCGCCACAGCGCCGCGTACGAGCCACCGGCCGCGATCAGGTCGTGGTGGCTGCCGAGCTCGGTGACCCGGCCATCGGCCACAACCGCCACCCGGTCGGCGTCGTGCGCCGCGTGCAGCCGGTGGGCGATCGCCACCACGGTCCGCCCGTGCAGCGCCGCGGCCAGCGCCCGCTCGGTCCGCCGGGCACTGGTCGGGTCGAGCAGCGACGTGGCCTCGTCGAGGATCACGGTGTGCGGGTCGGCCAGGATCAGGCGCGCCAGCGCGAGCTGCTGCGCCTGCCCGGGGTCCAGCTCGAGGCCACCGGCTCCGAGCCCGGTGCCCAGCCCGTCCGGCAGGCTCCTGAGCCAGTCCGCGCCGACCGCGGCCAGTGCGGCGTGCAGCTCGGCATCGTCGGCGGACGGCTTCGCGAGCAACAGGTTCTCGCGCAGCGTGCCGATGAAGACGTGGTGCTCCTGGGTGACCAGCGCCACCCGGCGGCGCAGCTCCGCCAGCGCGAGGTCCGTGACCGGCACGCCGCCGATCGTGATCCGGCCGGTGCGGGGTGGGTCCACTCCGGCCAGCAGCCGGCCCAGGGTCGACTTGCCGGCACCGGACGGGCCGACCACCGCCAGCCGCTCCCCGGGCCGCAGCCGCAGGTCGATCCCGTGCAACACGTCATGGCCGTTCCGGTACGCGTACCGCACGCCGGCCACCTCCAGTCGGTCGTCGGCCGGGGCCGCACCGGTGGGCGAACGGTCCGGTGGCACGAGCGCGACGCCCTGCACGCGGGCGAACGAGGCACCGCCGCTCTGCAGCTGCTCCACCCACATCAACACCGTGTCCAGTGGCTCGATGATCCGCTGTACATAGAGGACGCCCGCGACCACCGCGCCGAGGCTCACGGCACCGTCCAGGTAGAAGCTGCCACCGATCAGCAGCATGCCCACCATTGGTAGCGTGTGGGACAGCTCGACCCCCGGGAAGAAGACGCTGCGCAGGAACAACGTGCGCCGGCGGGTGGCCACCGAGGTGCGGACCGTGGCGTCGCCGGCGACCACCCGGCGCTCCGCCAGCCGCAGCGCCTCCATCGTCCGGGCGCCGCCGGCGGTGGCCGCCAACTCCTCGGACACCTCGGTGTTCGCCGCCCCCTCGTCCAGGTAGGCGGGCCGCGCGCGGCGCAGATACCAGCGCAGCACCAGCGCCAGCAGCGGTGCCGACAGCAGAGCACACAGGCCGAGCAGCGGGTGCAGCACGAAGACCGCACCGAGCGCGAACAGTATCTGCACGCTGGACAGGAAGATCTCGGGCGCGGCGTCCCGGAACACTGGCCCGACCGTGGCCACGTCACCGGTGCTGCGGGTCATCAGGTCCCCACCGCCCACCCGTTCCACGGTGGACAGTGGCAATGCCAGCGCGCGGTCCACGAACTGTTCCCGCAGCCGGGCCAGCGCCCGCTCCCCGAACCGGTGGCCGGTGTACCGGGCGGCGCGCTCCAGCACCAGCTGGACGGCGACGAACCCGACGATCACCAGTGCCAGCTGGTCGACCGTGGACACTCCGGCGCCGGCCCGGACCCGGTTGACGATCTCGCCGACCAGTCCCGGCCCGGCCAGCCCGGCCAGCGCCGCCAGGCAGTACAGGAGCATCACGACCAGCAGCGCACGCCGGTCGTGGCGTACCAGCTGCCAGGCGGCCCGCCGGGCCGGCTTCCGGCTCGCCACCGGCAGCCGGTCGGCAGTGGCTGCTGGCGCACTCATGACTGCACCCCGGCCGCTGCCGGGGCGGCCTCCGGCTCGGTGCCGCGGGTGACCAGCGCCCGGTAGTCGGGACAGCCGGCCAGCAGCTCGGCGTGGCTGCCGGTGGCCGCCACCCGCCCACCGACCAGGAACGCGACCTGCTCGGCCCGGTCCAGCAGCAGCGGCGAGGTGGTGGCGACCACGGTGGTGCGCCCGGACCGTACGGCGCGCAACCGGTCGGTGATCGCCGCCTCGGTGTGGGCGTCCACCGCCGAGGTGGGTTCCAGCAGGATCAGCACCTCCGGGTCGGCCGCCAGCGCCCTCGCCAGCCGCACCCGCTGCCGTTGCCCGCCGGAGAGGGTACGCGCGTGGGTGCCGATCGGCGTGTCCAGCCCGTCCGGCAGTCCGTCCACGATGTCCTCGGCCGACGCGGCCCGCAGGCACCGGGCGATGGCGGTCTCGTCCACCCGGTGCACCGGGAGGAGCAGGTCGTGCAGCGTCCCGGCGAAGATCTGGGCGTCCGGCTCGGCGACCAGGATCCGCCGGCGCACCTCGGTCAGCGCCAGCCGCGACAGCGGTACCCCGCCGAAGGTCACCTCCGGGTCGGAGTCGGTGTAGCGGCCCAGCCGGTCGGCGAGCGCCGCGACCGTGGCCAGGTCGGCGCTGGCGACCGCCACGAACTGTCCAGCCGGGACGGTGAGGCCGGAACCGGGGTCGCGCAGATCCGCGGGACCGTCCGGGCCGGACCCGGCGCCGTCGCGGTCGTCGACATCCGGCCGGAGGTTGAGCAGGGTCACCACCCGCCGGGCCGAGACCAGCCCGCGGATCAGGTCGTGGCCAGCCTCGAGGATGAACGCCACCGGCACCGCAAGCACCGCTGCGTAGGCGTAGACCGCGACCAGCTCGCCGATCGCGATGCTCCCCTGCGCCACCATCCGGGCCGCCAGCCAGGTCACCAGCGCCACGAACAGGGTGGGCACCCCGACCGCGAGTGCCCGGACCCAGCTGGTGACCGCACCGACCCGGTACCCCTCGACGCGGAGCGCCTGGGACAGCTCGCGGTACCGTCCGGCGAACAGCTCCTCGCCGCCGATCCCGCGCAGCACCCGCAGCCCGGTCACGATGTCGCTGGCCCGGTCGGTGAGGCCGCCCTGCTGCCGGCGGTACTCGGTCTCGGCCTGCCGCAACCGCCCCAGCAGCGGTCCGACCGCGACGGCCACCGCCGGTACGCCGAGCACGATCAGTGCCCCCAGCAGTGGTGAGATGGCCAGCACCAGCACCGCGACCACCCCGCAGGCGACCAGCGCGCCGACTCCCGGGCCGGTCATCGTCAGCACCCGGGAGACGTGCTGGATGTCGGTCGTGCCGACAGTCACCACCTCGCCGGTGGCCAGCCGCCCGGGCAGCGCCGCACCCAGCCGGGCCACCCGCCGGGTGACCACCTGCACGGTCCGGTACGCGGCGTCCATCCGCACGAAGGTCATGGTGCGGTGCCGCAGCACACCCACCCCGGCGGTGGCGAGCCCGACCGCCGCCATCGCCGCCGCCCACCACGCCAGTGCGCCGCGGTCGCCGGCGACCAGCCCGTCGTCGATCGCGCCGCGGATCAGGAACGGCTCCAGGACGACGCCGGACATCCAGAGGCTTCCCCACAGCGCCCCGCGCAGCACCCGCCACGGCTGGCTGGTCACCAGCCACCACAGGTAGCGACCCGGGCTGCGGGAGTCCGGCTGTCCCGGGTCGGGGTGGGGAGGCAGCGCCATCGACCGTCAAGCTACCCGGCCGGTTGCCAGGCAGCCAACCGGTTTCAGCGCAGCGTGAGCTGCCGCCCGACCAGGCCCTGCCGGGCGCGGCGGGCGGCCGGGTCCAGGTCGCCCTCGACCCCGAGCGCGTCGGCATACCGGGCGGCGAACGCCGCCAGCGGCTCCTCCCACTGCCCGGCCTCGGGCTCCCGGGGCAGATCCCACACCGGCACCAGCAGGCTGCGGGCCCGGAACATGCCGGCGAGCTTGGTGTCCTCGCCCAGCTTCAGCCCACCGGCCGCGCCGAGCCGGGCCAGCGCGGTCAGCGCGGCGTCCTCCCGCTCCGGCAGCACCCACCGCAGGTGCGCCCGGCCCGGCACCCGGCACCAGTACGCCGCCCGGGCGGCCGCCATCCGTACCGTCGGGTAGATCGACTCGTTGGCCCGCTCCAGCGACGCCTTGACGCTCTGGTCGGTGGCGTCCGGCCCGGTGTCGCCGTCCAGCCAGAAGTCGAAGCTGCCGTGCACGCTGACGTCCAGCTCCCCGTCGACGATCACGTCCGCCAGCCGGGGACCCTCGTCCGGCTCGGCGGGTAACGGCACCGGGCTGCCCGGTGGGGTGGCCAGTGCGGCCAGGATCGCCGCCGCCACGTCCCGGTTCGGGTCGCCCGACTCGACGTGCCGCTGCAGCCCGACCAGGATCCGGCCGTCCGGGCGGGCCACCGCCGGCCAGGCCATCGGGAGCAGCGTCGCCAGGGTCACCGGGCGCTCGCCGTGGTCGCCGTGCTGCGCGACCAGCTCCGGTCGCAGCTGCAACGGCGCGGTCGCCGCCGGCACCAGCTCCCGCAGCGCGACCCACTGCGCCTCGTCGGCCAGCCCCTCGAACGGCCGGGGGACGAAGATGTCCCGGCGCCGGACCCGAGGTGGTCCGTCCTTGCGTCGTCTGCTCACGACCCGTCAGCCTAGAGCACAAGCCAACGCCTCGCCGGTCTGACGGGTACGCAGGAACCCGACATATCCTGGGTCTGCGAACTTAACCGGGCAGCGTGATGGGGCGCCGCCGTGCGGGCCGTCGCGTGTCGATGGCGCCAACCTGGCCACAGTTCACTAACCGAAAGGCGACTTGCTCGTCGAGTTGAATCGAATCGGTATCGTGGGTCAGTCCAGGCTGCGCTGGACCGGTTGGATGGCCCGCTGGCGGGTCGCCTCCGATGGCTGCGCGAGGGCGCGCTCGCCCGACAGCGCGGCCCACACGCTCTGGCCGAGACCGTCGCGCTCGATCCCCCACTGTTCGGCCAGCGCCACCACGATCCGCAGCCCGCGGCCGTCGACGGCGTCGGCACCGACCGGACGCAGCGCCGGGGACCGGTTCGGGGCGCCGCCGTCGGTCACCCGGACGGTCACCGCCTCGCCACCGGTGTCGTCCACCCGCAGCCGCCAGGCCACCCGGACCACCCCGCCGGGCAGCGGCTCGGCGTGCCGGATCGCGTTGCCCACCAGCTCGGCCAGGACCGCGATCACGTCGGCCAGCAGGGAGGACGCGACCACGTTGCCGAGCTCGGCGGCCAGCCGGTGCCGGGCCAGCCGGGCGCCGCGGGCATGATGCGGCACGACGACGCACCAGCTGCGTTCGGCCACCGCCGTCGACACCCTCAGCCCTCCTCGGCCGCCTGCTGGCCCGCCCCGACCACCACATCGGCGCGTGGTAGTCGTACTTCTGCGACGGTACCTCCATTCTCGCGCGGGCGTAAGCACACCCGCCCGTTCTGCCGCTCGAGGATCCGGCGGACCAGATAAAGACCCAACCCGGCACCGGGGTGCTCGCGGCGGTCCCCAGGGTCGGCCTGCCAGTACCGCACGAACGCCCGTTCCACGTGCTCCGGGGCGATCCCGATCCCCCGGTCGGAGACCTGGAACAGCACGTCCCGGTCGTCCGCGGCGGCCTGCAGCTCCACCATCCCGGTGGAGTACCTGGTGGCGTTGGTGACCAGCTCGGTGACCACGCTGGCCAGGCTGCTCCGGTGCCCGTACGCCTTCGGGAGGCTCGGTGGCAGGGCCATCCGCAGCCGTTCGCGCAGCTGGTCGCTCTGCCCGCCGGCGGCCTCGCGCAACGCCGCGACCAGGTCGAACGGCGCCTGGACCGGGGATCCCGGCGGCTCGGTGGTGGTGGCAAGCAACCGGTCGACCAGCCGGGCCAGCTCACCGGCCCGCTGCCCGATCACCTTCACCGCGGCTCGGCGGCCGGCCGGGTCGAGCGCGTCCCAGTGCTCGACCAGCGTGTCCGCGAACCCCTTGATCACCGTCACCGGGGTGCGCAGCTCATGGCTGGTGACCGCGATGAACAGATCCCGGTCGACCAGCGGCGGCCGGTCCTCGTCGCCGGCGGGGGAGGGACGACCATCACGCAGGGGCGGGGGCACCCTCACATTCTGCCTCAGCGCCCGAACGCGGCCAGCACCTCGGCCGGTCGGTCGGTGATCACGCCGTCCACCCGGTGACCCCGGACCAGGGCCAGGTCGGCGGGTTCGTTCACCGTCCACACGTAGACCTGGTTGCCGCCCGCCCGCAACGCCGGCACCAGCCCCGGCCGGGCCCGGACCAGCCCGATGCTGGGTCCGGCGATCCGGGTGCCGGGCGGCAGCCGGTGCAGCCACGCTCCGGGCGTGAGCAGATCCCGCAGCAGCACCGTCGGCAGCGCCGGCGCGAGCCGCCGGATCCGGCGCACCGCGAGCGTCGAGAACGACATCACGGTGACCTGTACCGGTTCCCCGCCAGCCGGCTCGGCGAGCTGGTGCCGGTGCAGCAACGCCACCAGCCGCCGCTCCACCTCCGGCCCGAACCGGCTGGGGTGCTTGGTCTCGACCAGCAGCCGCACCGGGCGCTCCGCCGCCCGTACCGCTCGCAGCAGCCGTTCCAGGGTGAGCAGCGGAGCCGGGCCGGTGCCCCGCCAGGAGCCGAAGTCGAGCTGGTCGAGCTGGGCCAGGGTGTACGCGCTGACCCGGCCGCGGCCGTTGCTGACCCGCTCCAGCCGCCGGTCGTGCAGGCAGACCAGGTGTCCGTCGCTGGTCAACCGGACGTCACACTCCAGTCCGTCCGCGCCCTCCTCGAGCGCCCGCAGGTACGCGGCGAGGGTGTGCTCGGGCAGCGCCGCCGAGGCGCCCCGGTGGGCGAAGACCAGCGGATGGTTCACGCACCGAGGCTAGTCGTTGCGCCAACCCGGATGGCCGTCCGCCCACTCCGCCACCTGGGAGTCCCGCAGTGCCCGGTAGAGACCGTCCGCGGTCGGGTCAGCCAGCACGTACGAGGTGCCGTCGATCATCTGCGGGTACGCGGGAAGGGTGATCCCGGTGATCCGGTCCGGGCGCAGGTGCCGCAGCGCGTACGCCAGTTCCGGCAGCGGGACGCCGCCGGTGTCGACGGTGAGCGCGTCGCCCACCGCCCGGATCGTCCGGTCCAGCCGCAACGGGTCGGTGAACAGCCCGGAGCCGGCCGCCCGGTCCACCATCGCCTGGATCAGCCGCTGGTGGTTGCGGCCCCGGTCCAGGTCGCCGGCCGGCAGCCCGTACCGCTGCCGGGCCAGGTCGAGCGCCTGCGCGCCGGACAGGTGCTGGCAGCCGGCCGGGAACACTGCCTCGGTGTGGATCGAGTGGACCTCCCGGTCCAGGCACAGCTCGATCCCGTCGAGCGCGTCGACGATCTCCCGGAACCCGCCGAAGTCGAGGATCGCGCCGCCGTCGAAGCCGATCCCGGTCAGGTCGCTGAGGGTGGCGGAGAGCAGCTGGGCGCCGCCGCTGCCGGCGCCGCCGTACTGGTACGCGGCGTTGATCTTGTCCGGCCAGTGTCCGGGGATCGGCACCCGCAAGTCCCGGGGGATCGAGATCAGGTACGCCTCGCGCAGGCCGGCCGGAAGGTGGACGATGACGATCGCGTCGGCGCGGGCACCGGCGCCCGGGTTGCTGACCCGCCGGTCGGAGCCGATGACCAGGTAGTTGAGCGGCCCGGCGGGGCCGCTGGGGCTGGGTCGGCCGGGGCTGGGGGAGTTCCCAGGAGGGGTCCCCTCCTGGGGCTCAGGTCCCTGGCGGGGCGCCCGCTCGGCAGGGGTGGGGGTGGCCGGATCACCGGCGCGGGGGTTGCGGGCGTCCGGAGCGACCAGGACCGCTTTCCCGACGGCCCGGTCCCACCGGTCGATCAGCAGCTGGCCGGCCAGCGCCGTCCCGCCGGCCAGGACCGTGATCACCACCCCGACCACCAGCGCGAGCCTGGCCCAGCGCGGGGACCGCCGCGGGTCCCGCTGCGGCTGCGTGGACATGCGGCCGCACCCCCGGCTCCAGGCTACGCAGCGGTACCGGCGGCCGGTGGGCCTAGCGGGGATTGCGGTGACTAGTCCGGGTTGACGAAGTCCACGTGGTTGCTGACGAACTCGGCCATGGTGTCGTCCGCGGCGGCCTGGAACATGTCCAGGCTCTCCGGGGACAACGCCTCGGCCGAGACCCCTTCGATGCCCGCCGAGTGGTAGTCCCCGCCGTTGGTGCGCAGCGACACCATGTCGCCCACCCCGACGTCCCGCAGGGTGAACACGAAGTCGGCCAGCGGCACGGTGTTGGTGTCGACCACCAGCGCGTCCCCGCCGGCCAGGACCAGCCCGTCCAGCTTGCCCAGGTTTGTCACCACGTCCCGGCTGATCGCGGCGTCGGCCATCGCGGTCAGCAGCTGCTGCTGGTGCCGCTGCCGGCCGTAGTCTCCCTCGCCGCTCTCCAGCGTCTTGCGCTGCCGGGCGTAGTCCAGCGCCTGCCAGCCCTCGAGCAGCTGGCAACCCTCCTCGTACCGGATCGGCTGGCCGTCCCAGCGCCCCTCCCGCTGGGCCTGGCCGACCCCCATCGGCTCGCCGTCGACCAGCACCAGGTGCTCGGAGGTGGCCGCGGTATCCACGCAGAAATCGATCCCGCCCAACTCATCGATGATCTGCTCGAAACCGTCGAAGTTCACGATCGCGGCACCATTGAACTGCAGCCCGGTCAGACTGTGCAGCACGGACGCGATCAGCTGGGCGCCGCCGACCCGCCCGCCACCGTTCTCGAAGCCCGCGTTGAAGGCCTCAGTGACCTTCATGTCCCAGTAGCCGGGGACGGTCACCCAGGTGTCCCGCGGAACTGAGATCAGGTACGCCTGGTCGTGGCTGGCCGGGATGTGCAGCACGATGATCGTGTCGGACCGGGCGCCCTCACCCCGCTCCTCCACTCCGAGCAGCAACAGGTTGAGCGGTCCTTCCAGCTCCTCACCGGGCTCGGCAACGACGCCCGCGCCGCCGAGCAGGTTCTCCTGCTGCACGTTGCCCGCGTACCGGTTGTTGAGCACCTCGTAGCCGGCCAGGGCGGTGCCGCTGAGCAGCATCAGCACGGCGCCGGCGGCGAGCGTCAGGGTCGCCCACGCCGGCGTGCGCCGCCG
>WHTQ01000208.1 GCA_009377645.1 Micromonosporaceae bacterium
CGCTGGGCCGGGGTCGTAGCCCACCCGGTTGGCGCGCAGGATCTGCGCGGACAGACCGCGCCGCTTCATCAGGTAGTCGCGGCCCACCGCTCCGGTGTCCGACCACAGCAGCTTCTGGCACTGATCGACGTAGCCGCCCAGGACAGGGCTGGGTTTCGCGCGGCGCGGGGCGGGAGGAACCGGGCGGCGCGGCGGAGGGGCGACGGTGCGGTCGCCCACCAGGTCGCGCAGGTACCGGATCGCCTCGCCGGTGTTCCGCTGCAGGGTGAGTTCCACCAGGTCGATCGCGTCGCCGCGCGCGCCGCAGCCGAAGCACTTCCACCGCTGCAGCCCGTCGGATCCGCGCTTGATCTTCAGCGGCGGGGTTCTCCCCGTCTGGGCCGGGTGCTGGGGGTGGGGGCAGGGCCAGCCTCGACCCCGCCTCCGGCCCTTGCCTGGTCCCAGGAGCCGGTCGGCCAGCTCGACCAGGTCCACCCGTGCCTTCAGCTGTGCCAGGTCCAGCCGCTGCACCCGGCCCCCCTGCGAGGCGGGGCGGGGCTGGCGGGTGCGGAACGCCCCGGCATGCTCGTCGAGGATCCGCAGGGCTTCGCGGAAGCTGCGTCCCTGGGTGTGCATGACCAGGTCGATCGCGCTGCCCCAGGCATCGCAGCCCTCGGCCTGACACGTCCAGGTCTGCGGACCGGTGATCTTCAGCGTTGGCTGCCCGCTCCGGTCGCTCGTAGGCGCTGGGTGTTCGGGGTGCGGGCAGGGCCACCGCAGCTGCCTGCCCTGCCGGGCGGCGGGGCCGAGCAGCGAGTCGGCGACCGCGCGCAACTCGACCCGGGCCAGTACCTGGTCGCGGTCCAGCCGCCTCCCAGGGGACGCGGCTGCGGTGGTGGGTGGGACTGCCATGGCACCCTCCGTGACGTTGCGGGCTGCAGTGAGCGGCCGGTACGGCCGTGCGCCGCCGGGGTGCAGCCAGCGCAGGGTCTCGTCGATCACCTCATCGGTGCCGTCCCGCTCGACCGTGCGCTCGGCGCCGCGGGGTCCGACGCACTCCACCCGCCGGCCGTCCCGAAGCGCTGGTGAAGGAGGTGACGGTGACGGTGCGGTCCGCATGGGCGCGGATGAAGGCCGGCTGCCCTCGGTCGTGAAGGCGGCGGGTGAACTGGGAGGCGAGCAGCGCCTCGAAGCCGCGCCGCC
>WHTQ01000021.1 GCA_009377645.1 Micromonosporaceae bacterium
CACCTGCACCAACGGCGTCACCGGATCATTGCTAGCAACACACAGCAGCGCCGCGAACTCGCCTGGCTCCAACCCAGACGAGTCGAACGACACCGTCACCTCACTCGACTCCCCCGCACCCGCGCTACCACTGTCCGGCGACACCGCCAGCCACGGCACGTCACCGGGCGCGGCGCAGGCCGGCGTCGCGACATCGGCGATCCCGGTCACGTTCATCACGATGTGCATTTCCGGGAGCCCGATCTCGGCCAGGTTGACCGGCTCCGGGATGCTGCACGACGCCGACCGGAAGAACGACGGTGCGGTCTGGCCGCCGGTGTTCGACCCGACGAAGAAGCCGCCCTGGCCCCGCAGATCCGGCGTCTCGACCTCCACCACGAGGGTGGAGCCGGGCGGGGCGATGCCGAACACCGGCATCTCGACGACCGTCAGCGCCTGCGACGGGAAGATCTGCTCCGCCGACCCGAGCGTCTCGAAGTTCTCGTAGACGAACTCCCCGCCCGGGTCGATCATCCGGAACAGGTTCACGGTCACCGGATGTGGTGGACCGTTGATGACCTCGATCCCGAACGCCACCTCCGTCACCTCGAAGGCGCCGGCGATCTCGAAGTCCTGCAGCACGAAGGGGCGTAGGTAGCCGTTCTCGGTGGTCGTGTTGTTGTCCGGCGTACACGCCACCGAGTTCTGAGGCTCGACCTCCTGCGAGACGGAGTGGGTGATGGTCACCTCCCCTTCCTGTGCCGGCAAGTCTTCCGGTATGGCACTCGTTCCGGGCACCTCACCGGAGTGGGTCCCGAGACCGACCAGTGTGGTCTCTGCCGGGGTGTCGCCGGGCTGGACCGGGGTCGAGCCGGTGGGCAGGCGTTCCGGCTCGTCCGCGAAGATGCTCCAGTCCAGCATGGCATCACCCAGGTTGCCGATGCTGAGCGTCTGCTCGGTGCTGCCGCCCTCGACCAGCTCGGCCGACAGCGACTCCGGCGTCACCTCGATCACCGGGGTGGCGACCTGCTCCACCTGCAGCGTGAGCGGCACCACGACCAGCGGGTTGGCCGGGTCGTTGCTTGCCAGGCACAGGTTCGCGGTCAGCTCGTCCCCGTCGGACAGCCCGGTCGAGTCGAAGGTCACCTCGACCACCTGCTCGCCGAACGGTGCCACCGTCCCGGAGGTCCGGTCCAGATCCACCCACGGGGTCCCGGACGGCACCTGGCAGTCCGGCTCGGCCGTCTCGGCGTCGCCGTGCACGTTCATCACGATGTGCATGCCCGGGAAGCCGACGTTGGCCACGTCGACCGGCTGGGGGAACTGGCAGGACACGGACCGGAGATACGAGGGTGCGGTCTGCCCGTTCGGGTTCGACCCGATGAAGAACGCCCCCGTTCCGTCCACATTCGGCGCGTCGATCTCGACCACAAGCGTCGAGCCGGCTGGCGCCGTTCCGGTCACCGGGACGGTCACCATGGTCAACTCCTGTGGCGGCACGCTCTGGGTGGCCGAGCCGATCGGGGGGGTGAAGTTGGGATAGATGAACGGCCCGTCCGGGTCGATCATCGTGTACAGGTTCACCGTCAGGTCCTGGGCGGCCGGCCGAAGTAGCTGGACGCCGAACGACACCTCGGTCACCTCAAAGGCGCTGGTAACCCCGAAATCCGCCAGCGTGAAGTGGCGCAGGTAGCCGTTGTCGGTGGTGGTCGCCCCGTCATCCGTCGAGCAGGCGGCCGAGTTACCGGCGACGATAGCCTGCGACTGGGAGTGCGTGAGCGTGATCTCACCCTGGGTCGGTTGGGCCTCCGGGGTAGCCGTCTGTGGTGCCGGCGGGCCGAATACCCCCCGCAGCAGGGTCTGCTGCGGGCTCAACGACGCGTCGCCGGTCGGCTCGCCCGGCGCCGGGCCGGCAGCCACCGGCGTCGAACCGCCCTGCGGCAGCCCGGTCGGCGTGTTCTCGAACACGCTCCAGTCCAGGTTCGCGTCGCCCGTGTTGCCGATGGTCAGCTCGTGGGTGACCGTCTGGTCCGGACCCTGCACCGCGGTGATCTCGGTCGGGTCGACCGTGATCTCCGGCGCCTGCTGCACGGCCTCCGCGATCACCCCGACCGGGTAGTGCACCGACGCGATCGGCGCGCCACCGGCGTGGCTGCCGGTGGTGACCAGCCGCACGTCGGCGAACGCCCACTCGCCTTCCGGCAGCGCCGACGCGTCCACCGACACCTGGATGTCCTGGGATGCTCCGGGAGCGACGGTGAACTCGGACGGGGTGACCGTGACGGTCATGCCGTCCGGAGCGTCCACCTCCGCCGTGTAGCTGGCCGGCGCGTCGGCCACGCTGGTGACGGTCCGGTCCCAGGAGCAGACCGCGCAGCCGTGGTTGACGAAGGCCGGCAGGTTGAGCGTCTTCGGGTCCCCGCCGATGGTCGGGTTGGCGGCCACGAAGTTCGCGGTGGTCTCGTCCATGGTCAGGCCGACCCGAGCGGCCTCGGTCAGGTCCAGCCGGCCGGAGCCGTGGTTGAACTGGGTCGCCGGCGCGTCACCGCTGGGGACCAGCACGCCCTCCGGGTCGGCCGTTGCGGCCAGTGCCGAGCGCACCTGCGCCGGCGTCCAGTCCGGATGCAGGGCGGCCAGCAGCGCGCCCGACCCGGCCCCGTGCGGCGAGGCCATCGAGGTGCCCTGCAGCAAGGTGTACCGGGCCGCCTCACCACCGGTCTCGCGGGCAGCGGCCAGGATGTTCACCCCAGGGGCGGCGAAGGTGGGGGCCAGCATCTCGAACTGGCTGGGGCCGGTCGAGCTGAACCCGGCCATGACATCTTCCCAGTCGGGGTTCTGTGCGACCTCGGCGGTGGCGCCGATCCGCAGCTGGGTCGGGGTCGGGTTGTTGGCGAGAATCAGGTCGCTCAGCGCCTCGCCGCTGGCCCGATCCAGCATCACGGTCGGGACGGTGGTGGCCTGCAGCGCAGCGGGAGCAACCGGCGGTCCCGCCACGTTGTTGGCCAACACGACAGCGACCGCCCCGGCCGCGGTGGCGTTGTTGACCTTGACCGAGAAGTCACACGTACCCCGCTCGATCAGCGCGATCGTGCCGTCGAACTCGCCGGCGTCGAACGGAACGCAACCATCCGGGTTGCTCTCGTCGAACCGGATCTCGGCCTCGATGTCCGCCGGCACCTGCGGTCCGTCGCCCGGAACGCCGGGCACGCCCACCAACTCCGGGGGCTGCGTCGGACCGGTCACGGAGACCTGGTGCGCGAACACCCGTTGATGGGTGCTGGCGGCCACCGACGCGTTCCAGGGCCCGGTCTTCGCCACCGTGTTCGGACCGTCGTTGCCGGCCGAGGCGGCCACGAAGATGCCGGCCTCGAACGCGTCCAGGAACGCCAGGTCGACCGCGTCCACCCACGGGTTGTCCGTTCCGGAGATGGAGTAGTTCAGAACGTCCACGCCGTCCAGGATGGCCTGGTTCACCGCGGCGATCGCGCTGCTGGTCGGGCATTGCGGGTCACAGATCAGGTACGAGATGACGTTGGCGCGCGGCGCGACGCCCTGGACCGTCCGGGTGAGCTCGGTCTGGCCGACCGTGAAGGTGGCGTCATGCACGTTGCCGGCGGTCGTGCTGGCGGTGTGGCTGCCGTGGTCGTTCTGGTCGAGCACGTTCGGGAAGTTCGGCCCGGTCGGGTTGAGGTTGTACGCCCCGATCAGCTTGTCGTTGCAGACCGGCTGGTGGTTCGGGTCGGCCGGGTCGCAGGCTCCGACGAAGTTACCGGAGCCGAACGGGTTCTCGTGCACGAACCCGTCCCCAGGCGAGACCTCGGCGAACGACGGGTGGGACGCGTTCACGCCGGTGTCGATCACACCGACCACCACGTCCTCGCCGCGGGTGGCCAGGTCCGGACCGGTCTGGCCGTCCCAGAAGCTGGGGGACCCGATCAGCGAGTGGCTGGTGTCGGTCGCCAGCTCCCGCTCGGTGTCCGGAGTCACCGAGGCGACCCCCGGCAGCTCGGCCAGTCGCGCGGCCTCCGCCGCGCCGACCGTGACCGCCATCCCGTTCAGGACGTTCTGGTACCGGAACGGCACGTCGACCGGCCGGTCCAGAGTGTCCTCCATGGACCCGACGAACCGGTCCTGCGCACCGTCCAGGTGGTCCAGATAGGCCACGCTGGCGGGTGCCTCGGCGTCCAGCTCCGGGGCGCCGGTCACGGCCGGGCTGGTCGCCGGCAGTCCGTCGGTCTGCCCGGCGTAGCTGGCCAGCGCCGGCTCCTCGAACTGGACGATCCAGTTCCCGGTGTCCGACTCGGCTTCGAAGCCGGGTGGAGCAGCCGATTGTTCCCCGCCTGCGATGGATGGTTGCGCCGCCGCCGGCTGCGGCATGGCCAAGACCAAGACCGCCGCCCCGGCTAGGGCTGCGAACCTAGACAAAACACCTCTGTAGCGAAGAGTCACCTCGGGTACTCCCTCGTACCTGTAGGCGCCCCCGCTCACCTAAACGGCCCAGTTGTGCCACCGAATCTAGCCGCGCCGGGCCGCGCGTACAAGATGGCAAATGCGGCTAAACCGGGCGGGTCGCCACGGCCGGCTCCCACAACCGGTCAGGCGGCGCCCAGCCGGGACAGCACCAGCTCCCGGACCGCCCGGGCGTCGGCCTGGCCACCGGTGGCCTTCATGACCGCTCCGACCAGCACTCCGGCCGCGGCCACCTTCCCGTCGCGCACCTTCGCCGCCACCTCCGGATGGGCGGCGATGGCCTGCTCCACGGCTGCGATCAGTGTCCCAGAATCTGAGACGACAGCCAGGTCGCGCGCCGCCACCACCTCGGCCGGCGAGCCCTCCCCCGCCAGCACTCCATCCAGGACGGTCCGGGCCAGCTTGTCGCTGAGCGTGCCCTGGTCCACCATCTGCTGCAGCGCCGCCACGTCGGCCGGCCCGGCGCCGACCTCGGCCAGGTCCACCCCGGCCTCGTTCGCCCGGCGGGACAGCTCGCCCAGCCACCACTTGCGGGCCGCCTCGGGAGTGGTTCCGGCCGCGACCGTCGCCTCGACCAGCCCGACCGCACCCGCGTTCAGGACCGCCTGCATATCCACGTCGGACAGACCCCACGCGGCCTGCAGCCGGCGGCGGTGCTCGCGCGGCGGCTCCGGCAGCCCGGCCCGCAGCTGCGCCACCCAGGCCGGGTCCGGCGCGAGCGGCACCAGGTCCGGCTCCGGGAAGTAGCGGTAGTCGGTGGCGGTCTCCTTCGAGCGCCCCGGCGTGCTGTCCCCGGCCTCCTCATGGAAGTGCCTGGTCTCCAGCACCACCCGCTCCCCGCGGTCCAGCACCGCCGCCTGCCGGATCAGCTCCGAGCGGACCGCCCGCTCGACACTGCGCAGGGAGTTGACGTTCTTGGTCTCGGTGCGGGTCCCCCACTCGCCCGCCCCGACCGGCGCCAGGGAGGTGTTCACGTCGCAGCGCAGCGAACCCTGCTCCATCCGCACGTCCGAGACGCCCAACGACCGGACCAGGTCGCGCAGCGCGGCCACGTACGCCCGGGCGGTCGCCGGTGCCCGGGCGCCGGTGCCGGCGACCGGCCTGGTGACGACCTCCACCAGCGGGATCCCGGCCCGGTTGTAGTCGACAAGCGACTCGGTGGCACCGTGGATCCGCCCGGTCGCGCCGCCCAGGTGCAGGGTCTTGCCGGTGTCCTCCTCCAGGTGGACCCGCTCGATCCCGACGCGCACGGTGTCGCCAGTCTCCCCGGCTACATCGACGTCCAGCCAGCCGCCGGTGCACAGTGGCTCGTCGTACTGGCTGATCTGGTAGTTCTTCGGCATGTCCGGGTAGAAGTAGTTCTTCCGGGCGAACCGGCACCAGGACGCGACCTGGCAGTTGAGCGCCAGCCCGATCCGGATCGTCGCCTCGATCGCCGCCCGGTTGGCGACCGGCAGGCTGCCGGGCAGGCCGAGGCAGACCGGGCAGACCTGGGTGTTCGGCTCGGCCCCGAACCCGGTCGGGCAGCCACAGAACATCTTGGTCCGGGTGCCCAGCTCGACGTGCACCTCCAGCCCGATCATCGGCTCGTACCGCCGTACCACGTCCTCGAGGTCGGGCTCCACTGTCGCGCGTACCACCACCCGCGCAGCCTAGCGCCCAGCCGTGCGCCGCAGGGTGACCGGGTCACCACCGGCGCCACCACGGGTTGGCCGGACGGGCCAGCCCGATCCGGCCACTTAGAGGCATCAGTGGCGGCCGATCGGAGGACCCCTGTGGTTCACATCACAATGACATGATCGCAACACCATTGTCATTCTCGCCCTCAAGGAGGAGCGGCATGAACAACACGGTGGTCTCTCGGCTGGGCGCAGAAGCCCTCGGGACCCTGTTCTTTGTCTTTCTCGGCGCGATGGCGACCGTCGCGGCCACGCAGATGGCCGAGGGCCAGGTCGTCGGCGTCGATGCTCTCACGACCGCGCTCGGGTGGGCGCTCGCGCTCGCCGTCGCGGTCTGGATCTTCAGCGCCGGCGGCGGGCACCTCAACCCGTTCGTCACCATCGGCCTGGCGCTACGGGGCCGGTTCGGCTGGGCGGCGGTACCCGGCCAGGTGGTCGCGCAGCTGGTCGGCGGCCTGCTGGGCGCCCTGCTGGCCTGGTGGCTCTACAGCAGCTCGCTGGGGGACGCGGCGGCGGCCGAGGCGGTCACCCACACCACGGCCGAAGGCAACGAGCTGCTCGGGGCACTGGCCGCCGAGGCGCTGCTGACCCTGGTGCTGCTGGCCGTGGTGTTCCAGCTCGGCGGCCGGGGCGGTTGGCGGTACGGCCTGGGCTACGGCCTCACGTACGGGCTCGGGGTGCTCACGATCGGGGCGCTCACCGGCGGGTCGCTCAACTTCGCCCGGACCTTCGGCGCGGAGCTGTCGGCGTCGATCGCCGGCGGTGGCCTGGCGGACTGGGGCAACATCTGGGTCTACCTGGTCGGCCCGGGTGTCGGCGTGGTGCTCGCCTGGCTCGCCTACCCGCTGGTCAGCTCCGAACCCAGCTCTGAGGCGTAACCGATCCGGATCGCAGCGGCGCCCCGGTTCCGGCACCGCGCCGGCACCGGGGCGCCGACGGCGGCGCGCCTCAGAGCTGCGGGGGCGCAGGAGCCGGGAGCACCGACTCCAGGGCGGCGGCGACCCGGTACATCCGGTCGTCGGCCATCGCCGGCGCCATCACCTGCAGCCCGACCGGCATTCCACCGGACAGGCCACACGGGACCGAGATCGCCGGGGTGCCGGCCAGGTTCGCCGGGATCGTGTAGAGGTCGGCCAGGTACATCTGGTACGGGTCGGCGGTTCGCTCCCCGAACCGGAACGCCACGAACGGGGTGGTCGGTGAGATCAGCGCGTCCGCCTGCGCGAAAGCCGCGGTGAAGTCCCGCGCGATCAGCGTGCGTACCTTCTGCGCCTGCCCGTAGTAGGCGTCGTAGTAGCCGGAGGACAGCGCGTACGTGCCGAGCATGATCCGCCGCTTCACCTCCGGGCCGAAGCCGGCCTCCCGGGTCAGCGACATCACCTCTTCCAGCGCCCGGGTGCCGTCGTCGCCGGTCCGCAGCCCGTACCGCACCCCGTCGAACCGGGCCAGGTTGGACGAGCACTCGCTCGGCGCGATCAGGTAGTACGCTGGCAGCGCGTACCCGAAGTGCGGGCAGGACACCTCCACCACCTCGGCGCCGAGCTTGGTCAGCGCGTCCACCGCCTCCCGGAACGCCGCCATCACCCCCGGCTCGGCTCCCTCGCCGGCCAGCTCCCGCACCAGGCCCAGCCGGACTCCGGCCAGGTCCCCGGTGGCGCCGCGGGCGGCGGCGGCCACCACGTCCGGCACCGGCTGCGGGATCGAGGTGGAGTCGCCCGGGTCGTGGCCGGCGATCACCGCGTGCAGCGCCGCCGCGTCGGCGACGGTACGCGCGCACGGGCCGGGCGTGTCCAGTGAGGACGAGAACGCCACCAGCCCGTACCGGGAAGTCCCCCCGTACGTGGGCTTGACGCCGACCGTGCCGGTGACCGCCCCAGGCTGCCGGATCGAACCGCCGGTGTCGCTGCCGATCGCCAGCGGCGCTTGGAACGCCGCCAGCGACGCCGACGAGCCGCCACCCGAGCCGCCCGGGATCCGGGCCAGGTCCCACGGGTTCCGGGTCGGACCGTAGGCCGAGTACTCAGTGGACGAGCCCATCGCGAACTCGTCCATGTTGGTCTTCCCGAGCACCACCAGACCGGCCGCTCGCAGCCGGGCCACGGTGGTCGCGTCGTACGGCGGGCGCCAGCCCTCCAGGATCTTCGAGCCGCAGGTGGTCGGCAGCCCGCGGGTGGCGAACACGTCCTTGACCGCGACCGGCACCCCGGCCAGCGGGCTCAGCGGCGCTCCGGCCGCCCGGGCCGCGTCGACGGCCGCGGCCGCCGCGGTCGCCCCCTCGGTGTCCACCTGCAGGAAGGCGTGCACCCGCTGGTCGGTGGCGGCGATCCGGTCCAGGTGCGCCCGGGCCACCTCGACCGCCGACACCTCCCCCGCGGCGACCAGCCCGGCGATCCCGGTGGCGGTCATCCGCGTCAGCTCGGTCGGCTCAGCCCGCTCGGCCACCGGTGCTCCTCCTCATCCCGGATCCTCCTCATCCCGGATCCTCCTCATCCGACAGGATCCGCGGCACCCGGAACCGGCCCTCGACGGTGTCCGGCGCGCCGGCCAACGCCTCGTCCCGGGGCAGGCACTGGATCGGCTCGTCCTCGCGCAGCACGTTGGTCAGCGGCACCGCGTGGGAGGTGGGTGGGATGTCGCCGGCGGCGACCTCCCCGACCCGGGCCACCGCCTGCAGGATCACGTCCAGCTGGCCGGCGAAGGTGTCCAGCTCCGCCTCGGTCACGGCGAGCCGGGCCAGCCGGGCCAGGTGTGCGACCTCCGCCCGGGAGATCCCGGCCGCTGGTGGGCGGTCAGTCTGGTGGGACACCCGCAGCAGTCTACGCCGGCCGGCCCGGCCACCTGGCGAAGGCCGGCCGGTGCCGGTGGACTGGTCCCGGGGGTGGTTCAGCGGGCGTCCTCCGGGCTCGCGTACCACTCCGGCTGGGTCGGGTAGTGCGGCCCGTCGTACACCTCCAGCAGGACCGACTCCTCCTCGGCCCGGGTCGGGCCGTGCACGCTGCCCTTCGGGTTCCAGTAGAACGAGCCGGGGGTGAGGGTGATCTGGGTGGGCAGGTAGACGTACCGCCCAGACAGGCAGTACATGAACTGGTTGGAGGCGTGCGCGTGGGCGGACGGGATGCCGGCGCCGGCCTGGAACCGGACCAGCGCGATCGAGGCGCCGGTCGTGTCGTCGCGCCACAGCATCTTGTGCGACAGCCCGGCCAGCGTCTTGTCCACCCACGCCAGGTCTCCGGTCTGCAGCACGATCTCCGCGAACCGTCCCAGCGCCTGCCCGTCCGGGCCGGTGCTCCGCTCCCGGACGGCCCGCTCGGGCAGCTCGCCGGAGTAGGCCGCCGGCTCGGACAGGTTGGCAGTCATCTGGGCTCCGTTTCGTCGAGGACTCGATCTGGCAGCAGGTGGCCGACCAGCCCGACCGTACCGGCACCCGGGTAGTCTGACCGATCCCGAACCCACACGATTTTATCAAGTGTCAAGCGTACGATCACCACATGTACGCAGCTGCCCGGCCGGACCCAGTACCCGATGGTGGCCGGCTCTCGACTGGCCACGATAGGGTCGAGCCGCACCGCTACCGGCCACCCGGCCGCCGACCGGTCGGCCGGGGCACGGGCTGCCGAGAAGGGTCCCCCCGATGACTGCCTCGCTCCAGCACCCGGACAACCGGGTCCCGCAGCGCACCCTCGCCGACTCGGCGACCTCCGCGCTGCACGACGCCATCCTCACCGGCGAGCTGTCCGGCGGCGCTCCGCTGCGGCTGGGCGAGCTGGCCAGCCTGCTGGGGATGAGCATGATGCCGGTGCGGGAGGCGCTGCGCCGGCTGGCCGCGATCGGGCTGGTCGAGATCATCCCGCACAAGGGAGCCTGGGTCCGCGAGCTGAGCGCCGAGGACGCCCAGGACACTCTCGACACCCGGATCGCCCTGGAGACGCTGGCGATCCAGCGGGCCGCCCAGCAGTTCACCGAGCAGAACGCGCAGACCGCCGCCGCCGAGCTGGAGCGCCACGTGAGCGCCGCCCGGCGCGGGGACAATGTGGCCGCCCGGCTAGCGCACACCCAGTTCCACTTCACCATCTACCAGGCATCCGGGTCCCGGTGGCTGCTGCGGGCGCTGGAACCGGTGTGGCAGAACAGCGAGCGGTACCGGTTCGCCGGCCCCCGGCGCAGCTCGCTGCCGGCCAGCACCCGGGAGCACCAAGCGATCCTGGATGCTTGCGTGGCGCACGACAGCGAGGCGGCGGTGGCCACGCTGGTGAACCACCTGCGGCGCTCCCACGAGCGGATCGTGAAGAACATGTCGGCCTCCGGCCGCGCCAAGTCCTGACCGCCGCCCGTAGACTGCGCGACGTCACCCGATGTGGTGTGTGATGTGGTGTATGACACGCACGAACATCTACCTCGATGACCGGCAGACCGCGATGCTCGACCGGCTCGCCTCCGAGGAGGGCGTCTCCCGGGCTGAGGTCATCCGGCGTCTCATCGGCCGGGCACTGTCCGGTCGAGATGACGACCTCGCGGTAGACCTGGCAGCCATCGAGGAGTCGTTCGGAGTCCTCGAGAACGCGGATGCGCCGGTGCGTGAGCCGGGCAGCCGGGAAGAGCACCTCGCCCGGCTGTGGCAGGCCACTTCGTGATCCTGGTCGACACCGATGTGCTGATCGTGCATCTGCGGGCCTGCGGCCACCGTTCGAGGTTCCGTCCTGACGGGCCTTCGGGCCGATCAGCAATGTTCATCGTCCGCCACGCTCCCCGCCTGTGATGGCTGTCATAGCCGCCGGGGCTGTTCTGCGGTCCGGCCCGGGTTGACAGTGGGCCGATGTTTGATATTTGATATCTTGGTCGGTTGCGAGGAGGCGACCCATGAAAGCTACCCGGATCCTGCCGTTGGCGGTCATCGCCACGATGCTCGCTGAACGCCGGCTGGGTCCGCACCATGCGGAAGATCCGGTTCCCGCACGCCCTGCCGCAGATCTTCGTGGGGCTCAAGACCGCGGTCGCGCTGGCGGTGATCGGGGCGGTGATCGGTGAGTTCGTCGGCGCCGACGCCGGCCTCGGGTACATTGTGGTGCAGTCCCAGGCCAGCGCGAACACGGCGCTCGCGTTCGCCGCCATCATCCTGCTGCGGGCGATGAGCATCGTGATGTTCTACCTGGTGGTGGCGGCGGAACGGTGGTTGGTGCCGTGGGCGCAGGAGCAACCGTGAGCGGAGCGAGCCAGCGAGTGGCCGCCAGCATGCGTAGCGCAGCGAAGCAGAGCGCGTCGGAGCGGTCAAGCGAAGCCAGCGACGCCGCGGGCATCACAGCCAAGCGGCCCGAGCGGGAGGCACAGTGAACCCCGGCGGCCGGACCGTCCGAGTGCCGGCCGGCTGGCTGCGGGAAGCCACGGTCGCGGTCTTCACCGCGGCCGGGTTCGAGCCGCCCGCGGCCGGCGAGATCGCCGACGCGCTGATCGACGCCGACCTGCGCGGCACCCCCTCGCACGGGGTGATGCTGGTGCCGATGTACGTGGAGCGGCTGCGCGCCGGCAGCGTAACCCGGCACACCACCGCCACCGTGGTCAGCGACTCCCCCACCTTCGTGCTGCTCGACGCCGGGCACGCGATGGGGCAGCTGACCAGCGCCCAGGCGGTCGACCTGGCGGTGGAGCGGGCCCGCCGGTCCGGCACCGCCGCGGTCGGGGTGCGCCATGCCCACCACTTCGGGGCGGCCGGGCGGTGGGCGCAGCGGGCCGCCGACGCCGGCTGCATCGGGATCGCGCTGTCCAACACGACCGCCCTGATGCCGGCGCCCGGCGGGGCGGAGCGGCTGGTCGGCAACAACCCGCTCGCGATCGCCGTGCCCACCGCGGACGGTCCGCCGCTGGTGCTGGACATGGCGCTGTCGGCGGTGGCGCTGGGGCGGATCCGGCTGGCCGCCGCCAGCGGGAAGCCGATCCCGCCGGACTGGGCCACCGACCCGGACGGGGTGCCCACCACCGACCCGGAGGAGGCGATCCGCGGGATGCTGCTGCCGGCCGGCGGCCACAAGGGATTCGGCCTGGCGCTGATGATCGACGTGCTGACCGGGGTGCTCACCGGCGGCGGCTGGGGCCACCACGTCAGCTCGCTGTACCGGCACCTGGACCAGCCCAACGACGTGGCGCACCTGTTCCTGGTGATCGACCCGGCGCACACCGGCGAGAGCGGCTTCGCCACCCGGACCGCGGAGCTGGCCGGCGCGGTCCGCGGCTCGGCCCGGGCACCGGGCACCGACCGGATCTGGACCCCCGGCGAGCCGGAGGCCGAACGCTCCCGGGCGCAGCTGGCGGCCGGGGTGGCACTGGACACAGTGGTCGTCGAGGAGCTGCGTGCGGTCGCCGAGTCGCTCGGGGTGACATTGGCGGTCCCGGCCACCCGGGAGCCGGCCAGCTCCGGAGAGCTACCAACTGGAGGGTTGAGCATGCCGAAACAGGAGATCGTCGCGCCGCAGCTGCGCACCCCGCCCGGGGTCTTCTCCCACGCCACCGTGGTGGAAGCCACCGGCCGGCTGGTGTTCGTCTCCGGAATGACCGCCCGGCGGGCGGACGGCACGATCGCCGGGGTCGGCGACGTGGCGGCACAGACCCGGCAGGTGTGCGAGAACCTGGCGGCGGCGCTCGCGGCGGCCGGCGGTACACTTGATCATGTGTGTCGGGTGGATGTGTTCGTGCGGAACATGGAAGACTTCGCGGCGATCCACGCGGTGCGGCGGCAGTTCTTCCACCCGCCACTGCCGGCCTCCACGATGGTTGAGGTGACCAAGCTGGCCGCGCCGGAATATCTGATCGAGATCAACGCGATCGCGGTGCTGCCGCCGGAGCTGCCGTCATGAGGCTCGCCACGGTCCGCCACCAGCGCGCCGAGCGGGTCGGTGTGCTGGCCGGCGACGGTGAGCTGGTGCTGCTGCCGGCCGGGGCCGGTGACCTGGTCGACCTGGTGGTGGCCGGCGACGCCGGGCGGGCCGCCGCGCAGCAGGCCGCCGGCAAGCGCCACGAGGTGGTGGCGCTGGGTGAGGTCACGCTGCTGCCGCCGGTGCGCCGGCTCCGGCGGGACATCCTGTGCGCCGGCTGGAACTACTGGGACCACTTCGAGGAGGGGTTCGGCCGCCGGGACGGGCAGGACGTCCCCCGCCCCGAGCACCCGACCTTCTTCACCAAGGGTCCGGACACAGTGGTCGGACCGACCGACCAGATCGGATACGACCCGCGGCTGTCGGCGAAGTGGGACTACGAGGCCGAGCTGGCGGTCGTGATCGGGCACACCGGCCGGAGCATCCCGGTCGCCGACGCCGGCCGGTTCGTCTGGGGCTACACGCTGGCCAACGACATCTCCCACCGGGATCTGCAGCGCGCCCACGGCGGGCAGTGGCTCAAGGGCAAGAGCATCGACGGCACCATGCCGCTGGGTCCGTGGCTGGTCACCGCCGACGAGCTCGGCTGCCCGCCCGACCTGCGGCTGCAGTGCCTGGTCAACGGCGAGCTGCTGCAGGACGCGTCCACCTCCCAGATGGCGTTCGACATCCCGACCCTGATCAGCGAGCTGTCGTACGGGATGACCCTGCGCCCCGGTGACCTGCTGCTGACCGGCACCCCGTCCGGGGTAGGCAACGCCCGGGAGCCGCAGCGCTTCCTGGTCGAGGGTGACGAGGTGGTGGTCCGGGCGGCCGGGCTGGGTGAGCTACGCAACCGGCTGGTCACCACCGACCTCGCGGGCCCGGCGTGAAGGCCAGCTTCGACGCCCGCGGTGACGTGGTGCTGGTCACCGGCGGGGCGCAGGGCATCGGCGGCGCGGTCGCGGTCGCCTGCGCCGAGGCCGGTGCCCGGGTGGTGGCCTTCGACACCGCCGCCGGCCCGGGGCATCCCGGCGTGCAGGAGGTACGGGTGGACGTGGCGGACCGGGCGGCGGTGACCGGCGCGGTCGACGCGGTGGTGCGCCAGCACGGCCGGATCGACGCGCTGGTGGCTGGGGCCGCCGTCCAACCGCGTACCCCGGTGCTGGAGACCCTGCCTGCGGACTGGCGCCGGACCCTGGCGGTCAACCTGGACGGGGTGGTCTGGGCCTGCCAGGCGGTGGTGCCGCAGATGGTGCGGCAGCGGAGCGGCGCGGTGGTGGTGTTCACCTCCGGGCTGGCCGGCACCGGGTTCCCGGCCGCGGCCGGGTACGCGGCCAGCAAGGCGGCGCTGGTCGGGTTCGCCAAGTCGCTGGCGGCCGAGGTGGCCGAGCACCGGGTCCGGGTCAACGTGGTGTCCCCCGGGGTGGTGGACACCGCCCAGTTCCGAGCCGCCAACGCCGGCGCCGACCTGGACCACTGGCGCCGCACCACCGGAGTCGGCACTGTGGACGACGTGGTCGGCCCGCTGCTGTTCCTGCTCTCGGACGCGGCCACGATGACCGGCTCGGTGCTCACCCGGGAACGGGCCTACCCGGCCGGAGCCGCCTCGTGACTGCCGCGGACCTGCCGGTGGCGGTGGTCGGGGCCGGGCCGATCGGGCTGACCACCGCGCTCGGGCTGGCCCACTACCGGGTGCCGTTCCTGCTGCTGGAGGAGGACGAGGCGCTGTCCAACGACACCAAGGCCGGCACTGTGCTGACCCGGAGCCTGGAGATCTGGGACCGGTACGGGGTGGCCGGCGACGTGCTGGCGGAGGCGCTGCGGGTGGACGAGATCGGGGACCTGGAACGGGCCACGAACCAGTCCCGCACCCCGGTCCGGCTGGACACCCTCACCGAGGACACCCGGTTCCCGTTCGTCATCAACATTCCACAATATCAGCTGGAGCCGATCCTGCACCGGGCGCTGGAGCGGGCCGGCGGGAAGCTGCTGTCCCGGCACCGGCTGGAGTCGTTCACCCGCCACGACGACCGGGTCACGCTGCAGGTGTCCACACCAGAGGGAAAGGTCGAGATCGCCGCCTCCCACCTGCTGGCCTGCGACGGCGGGCGCAGCACGGTCCGGGCTCAGCTGGGCACCCCGGTGGTCGGGCACACCCTGCCGGAGAAGTACCTGGTGGTCGACTTCCTGGTGGACCTGGACGTGGCCAACCCGCGCGACTACCCGTACCTTGCCTACTTCTCCGACCCGCACGAGTGGATGGTGCTGATCCGGCAGCCGGACTGCTGGCGGTTCCTGTTCCCGCTGCCGGACGGCGGCGAGGCGCCGGACGAGGCCGAGCTGCTGGCCAAGGCCCGCCGGTTCATCGGGGACGTGGACCAGATCGAGGTCCGCGGCTCGGTGGTCTACCCGGTGCACCAGCGGGTGGCGCAGCGGTGGAGCGACGGCGACCGGGTGTTCCTGCTCGGCGACGCCGCCCACCTGGTCACTCCGATGTGGGCGCTCGGGCTGAACACCGGGATGCTGGACGCCAGCAACCTGCCCTGGCGGCTGGCCTGGGTCCGGCGCGGCTGGGCCGGTCCGGAGCTGCTGGCCGGGTACGAGCGGGAGCAGCAGCCGGTGGCCGCCAAGGGGTCGGCGGAGATGGCCGAGCAGGCCCGGCTGGCAATGGCCCACCAGCGGGAACGGGTGAAGCTGCCGAGCCAGGACTGGGCGCTGGCCCGCACCCGCAGCCTGCTCGGCGTCCGGTTGGATGTGGACGGTTCCGGGGACTGGTCGATGGTGACCCCGTCCGGCGAGCCGGCGCCGCTGCGGCCCGGTGACCGGCTGCCGGACCTGCCGGTGTTCGGCACCCGCGGACCGGTCCGGCTGCACGACCTGACCCGGGACAGCTTCGCCGCGCTCTACCTCACCGACGTACGCCGCCGCCCACCGGTGCCGGCGAACACGTCGCCCGCGCTGCAGCACTGGGTGGTCTCGCGCTGGGACGCGCCGATCGACTCCGGGCTGCGGGATCGGGCGCTGCTCGACGTCGGCGGCCGCGCCACCGCCCGGCTCGGCCTGCCGAGCGACACGCTGGTGCTGGTGCGGCCGGACCAGCACGTCGCCGCCGTGCTCCCGATCACCGACCGGGCGGCCGAGCAGGCGTACCAGCAGATCACCGGACGAACCCCGAGAGGTGATGACTGATGCCGGAGCCCGCAGGGGATGGCTGGGATGTTCATACCCACCTGGTCCCGCCGGCCCTGCTGGCCGGGCCGGAGCTGACCGTGGCCGACGGGCGGCTGGTCGTGGACGGCCGGCCGACCGTCCCGCTTGGACGGCTGGCCGAACCGGCCGAGCTGAGCAGCTGGGTGGACCGGCAGCGGCTGGCCGGTGCGCTGGTCTCGCTCCCGCCGCCGGCGCTGGGCTACCACCTCTCCGGCCCGGACGCGACAGCCTGGGCGGAGCGGGCCAACCCGGCGCTGGCCGAGGCGGTCGCCGGTGACCCGCGGCTGCGCCCGCTGGCCACGGTGCCGCTGACCGAGCCGGGCGCGGCCGCCGGGGTGGCGGCCGGGGTGCTGGCCGACGGTCGGTTCGCCGGCCTGTCCCTGGGCACCCTTCCGGACTCGCCGACCGGGCTGGCCGACCCGGCACTGGAGCCGCTGTGGGAGCTGCTGGACGCCCGGTCCAGCTTCGTGTTCCTCCACCCCGGACACTGCCCGGACCGGCGGCTGGCGCCCTACTACCTGGGCAACCTGCTCGGCAACCCGTACGAAACGACACTGGCGACCGGGCAGCTGCTGTTCGGTGGGGTGCTGGACCGGTTCGGCGGGATCACCTTCTGCCTGGCCCACGGCGGCGGCCTGACCGCGGCGGTGGCGGGGCGCTGGCAGCGGGGCGTAGACACCGACCGCCCCGGGGTGCCGGCCGGCACCCGGCCGGTCCGGCCGGCGCTGCGCCGGCTGCTGGTCGACGACCTGGTGCACGACCACGACGCGGTCCGCCAGCTGGTGGCCACGTTCGGGGCCGACCGGGTGGTGCCGGGCAGCGACTGGCCGTTCCCGATGGGCGCGAACCGGCTGGACCCGGAGCGGGCCCGCCGCACCGCCAGCCTGATCGAGACCCTGACCCGCCCGGCCGCACCGCCGGCCTGATCGATCCGCGCCGAGCGGGGAACGTGGAGAGCTCGCCCAGCTGTCCACAGTCATCAATGAACACGAACTAGGCAAGGCATGAGCACCGATCGGCACGCGGAACGCGATGCGATCGCCGCCGCCACGCAGCGGCTCCTGGCCGGCTGTCCACAGCGCTCCACCGGCGCGCTCGCCATCCTGCAGCTCGCCCCGGAGGCCGGCGTAAACGCTGGGTGCTACCAGCTCGCCGCCCACCAGCACCGCGTCGCTCCGCCGCTTGCCGACAACGTCCACCCGTTCCGACAGCGGAGCGTGTTTGGAGAGGGTCCCTATCAGGCCAGGTGAAGGTGCGGCGAGCTAAGCCACCCCGCCCTGCGGCCGCGGGGGCGGGCGGGCGCCACCCTTCCGCCGGATAGCTCAGCCCGCCGCCGGGCCATCCGGCGGGGCCGGCGGCGGGCGGCGCACCGACCGCCAGGTGCGGGTGCCGCGGCCGAGGAACACCGGCGCCAGCCCGTCCGGGCCGCCGGATGGCGGCGCGGTCAGCTGGCCCCGCTGCGCCACCAGTCGGCCGGACTGGTAGACCGCCCGGATCCGGCTCGGGTCGGCCAGCACGGTCGGGTCGGCGACCGGATCGGCGTCGACCACCAGGAAATCCGCCAGCGCGCCGGGGCGCAGGGTGCCGACGGTCCCGGCCAGCCCGACCGCGGCCGCCGCCACCCCGGTCGCGGCGGCCAGCGCCTGCCGCGCGGTCATCCCGGCCTCCAGCAGCACCGCCAGCTCCGCGGCGGTCTGGCCGTGGCCGGGCAGGTGGCCGCCGTCGCTACCGACCGCGATCCGGTCCGCCAGCCCGGCCGCCACCGCCATGCGCAGTGCGGCGACGTGCCCGTCCCACTGCCGGCGGTACTCGTCCAGCCGGGCCGGGTCGCGGCCCCGGGCCACCCCGCCCTCGACCATCGCCCGCAGCTTGTAGGAGGTCGGGACGAAGTACGCGGTGGCGGTGCCGAGCGCGTCCACGCACCGCTGGTCGATCCCGAAGCCATGGTGGACGGTGTCCACGCCGGCCCGCAGGCAGTCGACGAACCCGTCCGGCGGCGAGACGTGCGCCGCCACCGTACAGCCGACCCGGTGCGCCTCAGCCACGATCATCGCGATCTCGTCGTGCCCGAGGTCGCACGCACCGGAGTCGGAGTACGGGTTCAGCGCGGACCCGGACACCCCGATCTTGAGATTGTCGACGCCCTGCTTGGCCTGCCGCCGGATCACCGCCCGCCACTGCTCCGGGGTGTCCGCGACCTCCCCCTCCGGGTGGTCCAGGTGCAGGAACTCGGGATGGTCGTCGGCCAGCCCGGCCGTCGGAGAGACCACCATACCGCTGGCTACGATCCGCGGCCCCTGGCAGACCCCGTTGGCTACCGCCTCCCGCAGCGCCACTGCCAGGTTGCCCCGGGTGCCGCAGTCCATCACGGTGGTCACCCCGGCGGCCAGGTAGGTCCCGGCGTTGCGGACCGCCTTGATGGCGGTGAACTCCGGCGGCTCGACCAGGCCGGTCGGCCAGTCCCCGAACCCGCGGATCGGGAAGTGCAGGTGAGTGTGCGCATCCACCAGCCCGGGCAGTACGCACGCCCCGGCCAGGTCGACCAGCTCCGGGTCCGGTCCGGCGGCGGCCAGCACCCGCTCCCGCGGCCCGGCCGCCCGGACCTCGCCGCCGGCGACCGCCAGCGCCGCGTCTTCCACCACCTCGGCGGCGCCGTCGAACAGCCGGCAGCCGACGTAGACCGCGGTCCGATCGGTCACAGCCGCACCGGCACCCCGGTCCGGGCACTGTCCACGATCGCCGCCATCGTGGCGACCGCGGCCAGGCCGACCGCACCGTCCACCTCCGGCGGCTCGCCGGTCCGGGCACACCGGCCGAACTGCGCCATCTCCTCGGCCAGCGAGTCGTTCGGCTCCAGCGGCAGCTCGGTGCGGACCTTCTCGTCCCGCCCCTGCCGGAACAGCCGGGTGCCGTCCTGCTCGTTCCAGACCGCGGCGTCCGAGCCGAACACCGCGATGCGCACCACGTTCGGGATCACCACCGAGGTGCCGAGGTAGCCGATCGGGCCGCTGGCGAACTCCAGCAACGCACCGGTCGCCTCGTCCACATCGGTCAGCGACAGGATCCGCTTGCTGCGCCCGAACACCAGCTCCGGCGTACCCACCAGGTAGTGCATGGTGTCGATCATGTGGACGCCCATCACCGTCAGGCCGCCGCCCGGCAGCTCCGCCGCCTGCTGCCGCCAGGCGCCGGCCGGCCAGCCGAACGCGGTCGGGGCGGACATGTTCGCCTCCAGCTGGTGCACCATGCCCAGCTCACCCGCGTCGATCACCTGCTTGATCCGCCGGTTCGCGGCCTGGAACCGCCGGTTGTGCCCCACCTGCAGCACCACCCCGGCCGCGGCCGCCGCGTCCACCGCCCGCCTCGCCCCGGCCACGTCCAGCGCCAGCGGCTTCTCCACGAACACGTGCTTGCCCGCCTGCGCCGCCCGGACCGTCAGGTCGGCGTGGGTGGTGTGCGGGGTGGCCAGCACCACCGCGTCCACCGCCGGGTCGGCCAGCACGGCGTCGACATCGGACACGGTCGGGCACCCGAACTCGGCCGTGAACCGGTCCCGGGCGGTGCCGGAGCCGGCGCACCCGACCGCCACCTCCGCCTCCCCGCTGCGCCGGGTGGCGGTGGCCAGGGTCTGGCCCCACCAGCCGAGCCCGACGAACCCGAGCCGGGTCAGGTCACCCATGGTCCGGCTCCGCCGGAAGCATGATCACCGGGTCGATCTCCAGCACGTGCCGCGGCTCGACCAGCCGGACGACCTGCACCAGGCAGGAGGCGGGCGGGTCGACCGGGAAATACTCCCGCCGGACCGCGTGGTGGGCGTGCCAGTCGGTCAGGTCGGTGACGTAGACCGTGACCTTCACGACGTCGTCGAGGGTCGCTCCCTGCTCGGCACAGTAGGCCTTCAGATTCTCCAGGATGGTGCGGGTCTGCCCGGCCATGTCGTTCGGTGCGACCACGTTCCCCTCCCGGTCCCGGGAGGTGAACCCGCCCGGGAACAGCAGCCGCGCGCCGCTGGGCACGATCACACCCTGCGACCACACCCCCATCGGCGCCGGCTTGACGGCACTGTCGACGACGATCTTTCCACTCATTGTGACCCTTCCTATTTCGCGATCTCCCGGAGCAGGTCCGGGCTCAGCGGCACCTTGAACTCGATCAGCCGGTCCCGCAGCGCCGCGTCCCCGATGTTCTGGAGCTTGTGGACAGCTCCGCCCGGGTCGAAGACCACCGTCCCGCGGCCGCTGCCGGGAGTGTGGATCTGCCCGTGCTGGTCGGTGATCTCGCTGCGGCTGTCCTCCAGCACCACCACCACGTACGGGTAGGTGTGGCGGTGCCACGGCTGCAGCTCGCCCGGAGCCAGCGCCACCTCCCAGATGTTGACCAGGTCGTTGGCCACCATCAGCCGGGTCCCGATCGGACCCAGCTCCTCCTGGCCCCCGGTGAACCGGTCCCCGGCCGGCGGCTGGCCACCGCCACCGCCCGCACCGGTTCCACCGGCCCGCCCCGCCGGCCCGCCACCCGGGAGCCCACCGCCGGGGAAGGCACTGGGGAAGCCGCCACCGGAGAAGCCGCCGCCGGAGAGGCCGCCGCTGACCGTACCGCGCGGCGCGTCACCGCCCGGCCCGTCCATCGCCATCACCTGCGCCGCCAGGTCCGCCCACGCCATCGTGGTGAACACCGGCCGCCAGGCCTCCGGGAACTCCCCGTGCCACACCCCCGGAGCCGGCCCGGGCAGGCGCTGCATGCTCATCAAGGTTCCCCTCTCTCTCGCCAATCTTGGAATCCGCTGGCGATTATGTCAGCACAAATCCGTAACAGTCACCCACCACAGCTCCAAGATCGGCGACGTGTGGTGGCGGCGGCTCAGGGGGCGGCGGGGATGGTGCCGGCGAGCAGGGCTGGGGCTGCGGCTGCGCTCTGGTCACGTGCGGTGTCCTTCAGTGCGTTGTGGACCGTCCTCAGGGGGGCGGTCCCGAGGCGGGACCCTGGGCGGTGCGGCCTCACAACGAGCCCGCCCGCAGCGCCCGGCGTCCGCCGCGGCGGCGCCGCCGGTATGGTGAGACGATCAGATCCACCACTTCCAGGGCGAAGTACAGACCCACCCCCATGATCGCGATCAGGATGACGCCAGCATAGACCGCCGCGGTCTGGAGCTGACCGTACTGGTGCAGGATGTAGTAGCCCAGCCCGGAGTTGGCGGTGATGAACTCGCCGACGATCGCGCCGGTGACCGCGTGCGTCATCCCCAGCCGGAACCCGGCGAAGATGCTCGGGGTGGCCATCGGCAGCCGCAGCTTGACGAAGGTACGCACGGTGCCGCTGCGCATCGACCGGAACAGCCGCACCATGTCGCGGTCCACCGCCTCCATGCCCAGCGCGGTGCTGACCACGATCGCGAAGAACGAGATCAGGAAGGCGATCGCTACCTTCGAGGTCAGGCCCAGCCCGAACCACACCCACCAGGATCGGGGCCAGGGCGATCTTCGGCACCATCTGGGAGGCCACCAGCAGCGGGTAGACGGTGTCCCGGGCCGGCCGGGAGAACACGATCAGGATCCCCAGCGGCATCCCGATCCCGACCGCCAGGCCGAAGCCGAGCACCGCCTCGCCCAGCGTCAGCCAGGCGTACGGCAGCAGGATCGACCACTGGTCGACCAGGGTCTGCCAGACCTCGCCCAGCGGCGGCAGCAGCACTGGGCTGACGTCGGTGGCCCGGGTGGCGTACTCCCAGGCCCCCAGCAGCAGCACCACCACCGCGGTGGAGTAGATCGTCCGCCGCAGTGCGGACGAGCGCTGCCGGCCCGGTACGCGGGGCGGCGCGTCGGCCGGGGCGCGTTCGGTCACGGTCGTCACTGGGGCACCTCCGTGAGGATGCCGTGCCGCTCCAGCACCGCCCGGATCGCGGCCTCGTACCGGCCGAACCCGGTCCCGGCCCGGTCGGCGGGAACGGGGCGGCGATCTTCACCAACGACGGGGGCGCCGCCCGCCGGTTCCAGCGGGAGGTCGAGGCCGGGATGGTCGGGGTGGACGTCCCGATCCCGGTGCCGATGGCATACTTCTCGTTCGGCGGCTGGAAGTCGTCGCTGTTCGGGGACCTGCACGCGCACGGCGCCGACGGGGTGCGGTTCTTCACCCGCGGCAAGGTGATCACCAGTCGCTGGCTGGACCCGAGCCACGGCGGGGTGAGCCTCGGCTTCCCGACCCAGCAATGAGCACGTTCCACCCGGCGAGGGGCCACCTACACGCTGGTCACCGGGCGGGGGGCCAGGGGCGGTAGTTGGCCAGCCAGGACACCAACTCGTCGCCGGGCATCGGGCGGGCGTAGAACCAGCCCTGGGCGACGTGGCAGCCGGCCGCCGCCAGCCGCCGGCAGGTCGGCTCGTCCTCCACCCCCTCGGCCACCACCCGCAGCCCGAGCGCCCCGGCGAGCTCCACGATCGAGCAGACGATCGCCGCATCGTCCGGGTCATGGGCCATCCCGAGCACGAACGACCGGTCCACCTTCACCTCCGCCAGCGGCAGCCGCCGCAGGTGCTGCAGCGAGGAGTAGCCGGTGCCGAAGTCGTCCAGTGAGATCGCCACCCCGAGCCGGTCCAGCGCGGCCATCGTCGCCAGCACCCGGCGCGGGTCGGCCATCAGCGCACCCTCGGTGATCTCTACCTGCAGCAGGTGCGGCGGTACGCCGTAGCGGCGCAGCTGATCGGCCAGCCGCTCGGCCACCTCTCCGGTGTGCAGGTCCCGGATGCTCACGTTGATCGAGGTCCGGACCTGCACCCCGGCGGCGGACCACTTCGCCACCTGCTCCACCACGTCGTCGACCACCCGCAGGGTCAGCAGCCGCATCACCGCGGTGTGCTCGGCAACCTTGATCAGGTCGGCCGGACTGACCGCGCCCCGGACCGGGTGCCGCCAGCGCAGCAGCGCCTCCACCCCGACCACCTCGCCGGTAGAGACCTCCACCTGCGGCTGGTAGTGCATCGCCACCCCGTCCGACCCGTCCGCCCCCGGCGCCTCCAGCGACGTGCGCAGGTCGGCCAGCAGCGCCAGCCGTTGCGGCGAGTGGTGGTCGGACTCGAACTGGTAGACCGCCACCGGGGCGGCCCGGTGCTTGGCGTCGTACATCGCCACGTCCGCGCACCGGACCAGGGTGGCCACCTCGCTGCCGTGGTCCGGGTAGACCGCCACCCCGATCGACCCAGAGACGTCCAGCGGCAGCCCGTCCAACCGCACCGGCTCGGCCAGCGCCGCCGCGACCTGCCCGGCCAGCGCCCGGGCCTGGGCGGCGCCGGTCAGCCGGGGGGCCAGCACCGCGAACTCGTCGCCGCCGAGCCGCACCACCAGGTCGGCCGGACCGACCGCGGTGCGCAGCCGCCGCCCGACCTCCACCAGCACCCGGTCACCCACCTCGTGCCCGAGCGCGTCGTTGACGTTCTTGAACCGGTCCAGGTCCAGCAGCAGCAGCCCGAACCGGCAGTCCGGCTCGCCCCGGGCGGCCCGGTCGGCGTGCACCGTCATCTGGTCGGCGATCGCGGCCACCAGCGCCGGACGGTTGGCCAGTCCGGTCAACGGGTCCCGGCGGGCCAACGCCTCCTGCTCCTCGGTCAGCCGGGCCATCCGGTAGACCGCGTACAGCGGCACCACCACCAGCGGCACCAGCGCCGGGCTGGTCGCGGCCGCGGCCACCAGCACCGGGCTGAGCAGAAGCAGCGCGCCGTAGGTCAGCGACTCCCAGACCAGCGCCCGCCGGAACAGCGGCCACCAGGGTCCGCCGAACCGCACCCGCAGCGCCACCGTGACCGTGCCGTACTTGACCGTGAACCAGGCCGCGGCGGCCACCACCACCGCCGCCACCTCGCCGAAGCTCAGCAGCTCATCCGGGTACGGGCGCAGGCCGGCGGCCCGCAGCACCAGGTCGGCGGCGGCGAACGCGAGAGTGTACTGCCCGACGTTGAAGACCGCCCGCCAGGCGGCGTGGTGCATCCGGATCGAGCAGACGGTCACCGCCACAGCCTGGACCGCGATCGCCGGACCCGGCCCCCAGGCCAGCAGGATCGCGAAGGTGAGGCAGACCGACGGGAAGACCGCCAGCGTCTGCCGGCGGCCCGGGGGCGTGAACGGGCGGGCATCGGCGAAGGTCGCCAGGGCGGCCATCAGCCAGAACTCGAGCGGCAGCTGGGTGCCGGGCAGCTCGACCAGCGGGACCACCGCCACCGCCGCCCCGGCGCCGATCACGCCCGCCGCCAACGTGAAGAACGGCAGGCGCCGGCCCGGGGGTATCGAGTTGCGGAGCGCCTCGGACTCCATCGGACCTCCCGCCTTGGATGCGCTCCCGCGGGCCGGGTCCGGGCGCGACGCTGCGGAAGTTCCCGCGACGCCTGCCACCTCCCGGCAGTGCCGTGGGTCACACCACAGTATGACCACACCCGCCTGCACCAGGCGAATCGGGTCTACCCGCTGAAATCAGGATGTAGCGCACGGGGAGGGAGGTACGGAAAGCTTCTCCTCCCTAGCCGTCCGGCCGAGCCGCGGCCGGCCCCTCGGTCAACAACGTCCCGAAGCCGGTCTCGTCCAGCACCGGCACGCCGAGCGAGACCGCCTTCTCGTACTTGCTGCCGGGGTTGTCCCCGGCCACCACGAAGCCGGTCTTCTTCGAGACCGAGCTGGTGACCTTCCCCCCACGGGAGGTCACCTCGGCGGCCGCCTGGTCGCGGGAGTAGCGCTCCAGCGTGCCGGTCACCACCACGGTCACCCCGTCCAGCGGCCGCGGGCCGGTCTCGAACCGCTCCTCGGCCATCCGCACCCCGGCGGCGCGCCACTTCTCGACCACCGCCCGGTGCCAGTCGACCCCGAACCACTCCACCAGGCTCTCGGCGATGGTCGGACCGACCCCGTCAACCGCGGCCAGCTCCGCGACCTCGGCGGAGGCGATCGCCTCGACCGAGCCGAGGTTGGCCGCCAGGGCCTGGGCGGCGGTCGGCCCGACGTGCCGGATCGACAGCGCCACCAGCACCCGCCACAGCGGACGCTGCTTCGCCTCGGCCAGGCTCGCCAGCAGCTTCAGCGCGTTCGCCCCGAGCGTGCCGTCCTTGTTGACGAAGAACTCGCACTGCGCCAGCCGGTCGGCGTCCAGCCCGAACAGGTCCCCCTCGTCGGTGATGATCCCGCCGTCCAGCAGCGCCGCCACCGACTTGTAGCCGAGCACCTCGATGTCGAGCGCACCCCGGCCGGCCAGGTGCTCCAGCCGGGCCCGCAGCTGCGCTGGGCAGGAGCGGTGGTTCGGGCAGCGGATGTCGACGTCGCCCTCCTTCGCCGGCGCCAGCGGCGTGCCGCAGGCCGGGCAGCTGCTCGGCATCACGAACTCCCGGGCGTCGCGCGGCCGCTTCCCGGCCACCGGACCGAGGATCTCCGGGATCACGTCGCCGGCCTTGCGCACCACCACCGTGTCGCCGATCAGCACCCCCTTGCGGGCCACCTCCTGGGCGTTGTGCAGGGTCGCGAAGGTGACCGTCGAGCCGGCCACCCGGACCGGCTCCAGCTCCGCGTACGGGGTGACCCGGCCGGTCCGCCCGACGTTGACCTTGATGTCCTTCAGGACGGTGTTGACCTCCTCCGGCGGGTACTTGAAGGCGATCGCCCACCGGGGCGCCTTGCTGGTGGCCCCGAGCCGGCGCTGGATGTCCCACCGGTCGACCTTCACGACCACGCCGTCGATCTCGTGCTCCAGGTCGTGGCGGTGCGCGGCGTAGTAGCCGATGTAGTCCTCGATCCCGACCCGGGAGTCCACCACCCGCCACCGGTCGCTGGTGGGCAGGCCCCACTCCCGCAGCACGGTGTAGGCCTCCGACTGGGTGGCCGGGGCCAGCCCGTCCCGGGCGCCCAGACCGTGCACCACCAGCCGCAGCGGCCGGCCCGCGGTCACCTTCGGGTCCTTCTGCCGGACGCTGCCGGAGGCGGCGCTGCGCGGGTTGGCGAACGGGGCCTTGCTCTGCTCCACCAGCGCGGCGTTCACCTCGGCGAACCCGGTCAGCGGCAGGTAGATCTCGCCCCGCACCTCCAGCAGGCCCGGCACCCCGTCGCCGGCCAGCTGGTTTGGCACCTTCTGGATCGCGCGCACGTTGAGGGTGACATCCTCGCCGGTGCGCCCGTCCCCCCGGGTGGCGGCCCGCGCCAGCCGACCGTCCTGGTAGGTCAGGTTGATCGCCAGCCCGTCCACCTTCGGCTCGCACAGGTAGGCCACCGCCTCGCCGGCGTCCCGCTCCACCCGGTCCGTCCAGGCAGCCAGCTCCTCGTCCCGGAACGCGTTGTCCAGCGAGAGCATCCGCTCGATGTGGTCGACCGGGGTGAACAGGGTGGAGTAGGTGCCGCCGACCCGTTGGGTAGGCGAATCCGGGGTACGCAGCGCGGGAAACTCCGCCTCCAGCGCCTCCAGCTCCCGCAGCAGCGTGTCGAACTCGCTGTCGGCGACCGACGGCGCGTCCAGCACGTAGTAGCGGTAGCGGTGGTCCTCGATCTCCTTGGCCAGCTCGGCGGCCCGCTCCCGGACCGCAGCCGGCGGCTCCGCTCCGGCCGCGAGCGCGGCCGCCGCCTCGTCCGTTGGTTCCCCCATGGTTGGAGAATCTAGTCCCAGCACAGGCAGAACGGATGGCCGGCCGGGTCGGCGTACACCCGGAAGCCGTTCGCACCGGCCGGGCGCAGCCCCTGCGCGACCTCGTCATCCGAGCTCCAGGGCAGCCGGGTAGCGCCCAGCGCCAGCACCTTCGCCTCCGCCTCCGCGATGTCCTGCACCCAGATGTCCAGGTGGAACTGCATCGAGGAGGCCGGGTCCGGCCAGCGCGGAGGCTCGTACTCCGGGGCGAGCTGGAAGCTCAGCAGCATCTCTTGCGGCTCGCCGACGTCCACCCAGTCCCGGTCCACCCGGGCGATCGGCTTACCCAGCAGCTCCGAGTAGAACTGCGCCAGTGCCTGCGGGTCCCGAGTCTCCAGCACCAGGTTGGCCAGTTGGCCGATCATGGGGCACTCCCTTCCATCCGATCTGCTCCGTCACCCCTGATCCTGCCGCAGCGGTACGACATCGCCGGCTGGCTGGCTAGATCCGCCCGTACTCGTGCGGGCGGCCCGAGGCGGAGCGGTGGTGGTCGCCCAGCGCGGTCACCCCGGAGCAGTCACCCCGGGAGCGGTCACGCCTGCTGCGCGAGCCGGCGGGCGGCCTCCCGGCAGCCGGCCAGCGCCGCCCGCGCGTACTCCGGGGTGGCACCGGCCAGCCCGCACGCCTGCGTCACCACCAGCTGCGCGCTGCGCCGCTCGGCCGGCATGCCGAGCCGGCGCCACCACCGACCCATCCGGTCGGCCACCTCGCCCGGGTCCGGCGGCGCCGGTGCCCGGGTGGCGACCACGCCGGCCAGCAGGCCGAACCCGCCCTCCAGCACCTCCCCCACCGGGTCCAGGTCGGTGACCAGGTCCAGGTCGAGCGCCGCTCCGACCGCCCCCGCCTCCCGGAACAGCCCGACCGGTGCGTTCGGGGCGCAGCAGTGCACCAGCACCGGGGCGCCGACCCGGTCGACCACCTCCCGCAACGCCTCGGTGATAGTCGTCCGCTCGACCGCCGCCAGCGTGCTGAACCCGCTCTCGGTGGGCACCTGCCCGGCCAGCACCGCCGGCAGCGACGCCTCGTCGATCTGCACCAGCACCGAGGCGCCCGGCAGCCGGGCGGCCACCTCCGCCACGTGCGCCCGCAGCCCGTCGGCCAGCGAGGCGGTCAGGTCCCGCACCGCACCGGGATCGCGCAGCACCGGCCCGCCGGTGCGCAGCTCCAGGTGGGTAGCCAGCGTCCACGGCCCGGCGGTCTGCAGCTTCAGCGGGCCACGGTGGTCGGCGGCCTGGCTGGTCAGCGTGTCCAGGTCCCGTTCGCGCAGGTCGGCGGTGCGCCGGGCGTCGGCGCCTGGGCGGGTGGCGACCCGCCAGCGAGCCGCGTACAGCTCCACCGGCAACTCCAGCAGAAGCCCGGCGCTGCGGCCGATCATGTCGGCGCCCGGGCCCCGGGCCGGCAGCTCCGGCAGGAACGGCAGCTCCGGAACCTCCCCGAAGACCACCTTGACCGCCTCGACGATGTCCGTGCCCGGCAGCGACCCGATCCCGGTCGCCGCCCCGGCCGGCCACGGCAGCTCATTCACGCCCCCACGCTACCCCCGGCCGGCCCGCCCAGCCGCCGATGCCGAGATCGCCGTGGCAGGGTGGGCAGGTCGGTGGTACGCCGAAAGGGGCCGGTCGGTGCTGGAGATCGCCTGCGACGAGTCGGGCTACGAGGGTGAAAAGCTGATCGGCACGACCACCGACGTGTTCGCGCACGCCAGCGTTCGGCTGGACACCGAGGCATCGACCAGCTGCCTGGCGGAGCTGCGGGACCGGATCCGCTCACCGGCGCAGGAGTACAAGGCGAACCACCTGCTCCGCCAGAAGCACCGGTCGGTCCTCACCTGGCTGCTGGGACCGTCGGCGCCGCTGGCCGGCAACGCCCACGTGTACCTGGTCGACAAGGCGTACCTCGTCCTCGCCCGGATCATCGACCTGCTGGTTGCGGAGCAACCGGCCGAGCCGATGGCCCGCACTCTGTATCGGGAGGGTCGACGGGGGTTCGACCCCGGGCAGTGGGAGGCGTTCCTGGCATCGGCCAACCGCCTGCTGCGGGCCAACGATCGGATCGACGCGCCGACACCGGTCGACTCGTTCTTCGGTACGGTCGACGGGCTGCGGCGGGCCGGTGCCGGAGGCCGGGCCGACCAGATCCTCGGACTGTTCCAGCGGGCACGGCCGCGCGCGACCGCCTTCCGGGCGCGGCCGGTCGACCACCCGCGGACGGCTCCGACGCTGGACCCGCTGGTCCCGGCGATCATCCGGGCGGTGGCCGGCTGGGGCGGCGGCGGCGAGCCGGTGGCCATCGTCCACGACCGACAGAACACGCTGTCGGCCGACCGGATCGCACAGCTCACGGAGACTCTCGGCACCCGACTGGCCGGCCTGCGTTTCGTCGGCTCCCGCTCGGACCCGCGGGTCCAGGTCGCCGACATCCTGGCCGGCGTGGCCCGGAAGATCGCCTCCGACGAGCTGAACGGCCAGGGCGACCCGCAGCTGACAGCGCTGCTGCGACCCTATCTGGACCCGCTCTCGATCTGGGGCGACGACCGGAGCTGGTCCCGGCTGGTCCCGGGGTCCGGCTCCCAGCCGTAGCTTCTCAGCCCGCCGGCGCGTCCGGGCCGGGGAATAGGTGCGGCGGTTCACATCCCCGCGGATGTGGCCGGCAGCTACCAGCCTGCCGGCTTGGCGGCGCTGATCGTGGCCGAGCCAAGGACGATGTCGCCGCCCGGGTCCGGTCGGTACGCCACCACCGCCTGGCCCGGGGCCACTCCCCGCACCGGCCGCCGCAGCCGGGCGGTCAGCCCCCCGCCGGACAGTGAGACCACCGCCGGCACCGGGTCGCCGTGCGCCCGCAGCTGCACCTCGCACTCGACCGGCCCGGCCGGCGGCCGCGCCGAGTCGGTCCACACCGGACGCTCACCGGACACAGTGCTCACCGCCAGCGCCTCGGCCGGCCCGACCGTCACCGTGTTGCTCACCGGCGTGATCGACAGCACGTACCGCCGCCGCCCGTCCGGGGCCGGCCGGTCCAGCCGCAGCCCGCGCCGCTGGCCCACGGTGAAGCGGTACGCCCCGGCGTGCGCGCCCAGCACCTCGCCGCTGTCCGCGTCCACGATCGGACCGGGCTCCGCACCGAGCCGCCCGGCCAGGAACCCCGGGGTGTCTCCGTCGGCGACGAAGCAGATGTCGTGCGAGTCCGGCTTGTCGGCCACCGCCAGACCGCGGTCGGCGGCCTCCGCGCGCACGTGGGCCTTTGTGGAGCCACCGAGCGGGAAAATCGCCCGGTCCAGCTGCCGGCGGCTGAGCACGGCCAGCACATAGGACTGATCCTTGGCCGGGTCGACGCTGCGCCGCAGCCGCCGGTCGGCTCCGAGCCGGGCGTGGTGGCCGGTGACCACCGCGTCGAACCCGAGCGCCACGGCCTTGTCCAGCACCGCCGCGAACTTGATCTTCTCGTTGCAGCGCAGGCACGGATTCGGGGTCCGGCCGGCCGCGTACTCGGCGACGAAGTCGTCCACCACCTCAGTGTGGAACCGCTCGGCCAGGTCCCAGACGTAGAACGGGATGCCGATCACGTCGGCGGCCCGCCGGGCGTCCCGGGCGTCCTCGATCGTGCAGCAGCCGCGGGCTCCGCTGCGGTAGGTCTGCGGGTTCCGGGACAGCGCCAGGTGCACGCCGGTGACCTCGTACCCGGCGTCGACCGCCCTGGCCGCCGCCACCGCCGAGTCCACCCCACCCGACATCGCCGCCAGCACCTTCACGCCGCCCACCCTAACGCCGGGCTCAGGCGCGGGGGCCGGCACGGCGGGCGCGCTCGACGGCGGCCGGGAGCGCAGCCGCCAGGGCCTCGATCTCGGCCCGCGTCGAGGTGTGCCCGAGCGTGAACCGCAGCGACGAGCGGGCCGCCGGCTCGGAGGCGCCCATCGCCAGCAGCACGTGCGACGGCTGCGCCACGCCGGCCGAGCAGGCCGAGCCGGTGGAGCACGCGATCCCCTGCGCGTCCAGCAGCAGCAGCAGCGCATCGCCCTCGCAGCCGGGGAAGGAGAAGTGCGCGTTGCCGGGCAGCCGGTGCTCCGGGTCGCCGTTGTAGACCGCGTTCGGGACCGCTGCCCGGACCCGCGCCACCAGCTCGTCCCGCAGCGCCGCCAGCCGGGCGGCGTGCTCCGGCTGGCCCTTGGCCGCCATCTCCACCGCGACCGAGAACGCCACCACCCCCGGGACGTCCAAGGTCCCGGAACGCACGTCCCGCTCCTGCCCGCCACCGTGCAGCAGCGGGGTGCAGTCGACCTCCCGGCCCATCAGCAGTGCCCCGACCCCGACCGGGCCGCCCAGCTTGTGGCCGGTGACGCTCAGCGCCGCCACCCCGGACGCGGAAAAGTCCACCGGCACCTGGCCGACCGCCTGGATCGCGTCGGTGTGCAGCGGAACCCGGTGGCTGGCCGCGATCTCCGCCAGCTCCGACACCGGCTGCACCGTGCCGACCTCGTTGTTGGCCCACATCGCGGTCACCAGCGCGATCTGGTCGCCGTCGGCCTGGCAGACCGCCCGCACGGCGTCCACCTGGACCCGGCCGGAACCGTCCACCGGCAGCCAGGTCACCCGGGCGCCCTCGTGCTCGACCAGCCACCCGACCGCGTCGTGCACGGCGTGGTGCTCGACCTCACTGGCCACCACCAGAGTCCGGGCTGGGTCGGCGGCTCGCCGCGCCCAGAAGATCCCCTTGACCGCCAGGTTGTCGCTCTCGGTGCCGCCCCCGGTGAAGACCACTTCGGACGGGCGGGCGCCGAGGGCGGCGGCGATCCGCTCCCGGGCCTCCTCCACCCGCCGCCGGGCGCACCGGCCGGGTGCGTGCAGCGAGGAGGCGTTGCCCAGCTCCCGGGCGACCTGAACGTACGCGTCCAGCGCCTCCGGGAGCATCGGCGTGGTCGCCGCATGATCAAGATAAGCCATCGACACTAGCCTAGCCCGACCAGCTCCCGGGACAGTAGGGCCAGGCCACTTCGCAGTGCCGGGGCCGGTGTCACCGGCGCTTACGGATCTCCTCGGCCGCCTGCGGGACGACCGTGAACAGGTCACCGACCACGCCGAAGTCGGCCAGCTCGAAGATCGGCGCCTCAGCGTCCTTGTTCACCACGACGATCGTCTTCGAGGTCTGCATCCCGGCCCGGTGCTGGATCGCCCCGGAGATCCCCACCGCCACGTAGAGCTGTGGTGAGACCGTCTTGCCGGTCTGGCCGACCTGGAACTGATGCGGGTAGAAGCCGGAGTCAGTCGCTGCCCGGGAGGCGCCCACCGCACCGCCGAGCAGGTCGGCCAGCTCCTCCACGAGCGCGAAGCTCTCGGCGCTGCCCACCCCCCGGCCGCCCGAGACCACCACCGAGGCCTCGGTCAGCTCCGGCCGGGCGCCCCGCTGCTCGGCGACCCGCTCCACCACCCGGGCGAGCCGTGCGGCGTCGTCGAGCGACACCTCCACCTCGGCCACCACCGGGCTGGCCGGAGCCGGGGCCGGCACCGGCGTAAGCGAGTTCGGCCGTAGCGTGGCCAGCGGCAGCCCGCGGGTCACCTTCGAGGTGACGATGGTCGAGCCGGCGAAGACCACCTGGGCGGCGGTGCCGTCCGGGGCCAGCCGGTTCACGTCGGCGAGCAGCCCGTTGTCCAGCTTCACGGCCAGCCGCCCGGCGATCTCCTTGCCCTCCTGGGTGGCCCCGAGCAGCACCGCCGCCGGCTGCACCTGCCGGACCAGCCCGGCCAGTACGGTCGCCTTCGGCGCCACCAGGAACTGGTCGATCTCGGCGTGCTCGGCGGCGTAGACCTTCCCGGCTCCGTACTCGCCGAGCCGGCCGGTCAGCGCCGCCGCCGTCCCCGGCGCCCCCAGCACCACCGCGGCCGGCTCGCCCAGATCGCGGGCCAGCGTCAGCATCTCCAGCGTGACCTTCTTGACGAGCCCGCCCGCGTGCTCGACCACCACCAGGATCTCAGCCATCGCTCACCCTTCAGACGAACTTCTCGGAGGCCAGGAACTCGACCAGCTTCACGCCGCCGTCACCCTGGTCGATGATCTTCTGCCCGGCCGACCGGGCCGGCCGCTCCTGGTGGCTGACCACCGCACTGGTGGCGCCGGCGGTGCCCACCTCACCCGGGTCGATCCCCAGGTCGGCCAGGGACAGTACGGAGACCGGCTTCTTCTTGGCCGCCATGATCCCTTTGAACGACGGGTACCGCGGCTCGTTGATCGTGTCCCACACGCTCACCACCGCCGGGGTGGCCGCGGTGACCACCTCGTACCCCTCGTCGGTCTGCCGTTCGACGGTCAGCGTGCCGTCGCCGCCCACGGTGAGCTTGCGGGCACCGGTCAGGGCGGCGATCCCGAGCCGTTCCGCCACCATGTGCGGCATCGCCTGGACCCGGCCGTCGGTGGACTCCGCGCCGCTCAGCACCAGGTCCGGCGACAGGGTCCGGAGCGCGGCGGCGAGCACCGCCGAGGTGGCCACGGCACACGAGCCGGCGAGCGCGTCGTCGAGCACGTGCACCGCCTGGTCCGGTCCCATCGACAGGGCCTTGCGGATCGACTCGGCGGCCTGCGTCGGGCCCATGGTCAGGATGGTGACCTCGCCGCCGTGCGCCTCCTGCAGCCGCAGCGCCTCCTCGATCGCGTAGTCGTCCATCTCGTTGATCAGGTTGTCGGCAGACTCCCGCTCGATCGTGTGGTCGGCGTCCCGGAGCCGCCGCTCCGCGCCCGAGTCCGGGACCTGCTTGACGAGCACCACGGTCTTCATCGCGCTGCGCCGCCCTCCTTTTCCTGCTGCCTTCCCTGCTGCCTTGCTGCTGCCAGGGCGCTGCGGTGCCGGCTCGTGCCGGCGGGTACGCACAACCTAGTAGACCCGCATGTTACCGACTGGTAGCCCCACGGATTACGCGGACTTGGTCACAACCTTCCCACCCGGACGCCCCCGACCGGGCGGACACAGCGGCATAATCTGGGCGTGATCAGGGACTGGTTCGACCCAGATGCGGTACGCCGGGTCGGTGCCACTCCCGACTACCGGTTCTCGCTCGCCAACGAGCGGACCTTCCTGGCCTGGGTCCGCACCGGGCTGGCGCTGGTCGCGGGCGGGCTGGCGGCCGCCCAGTTCCTGCCCGAGCTCCGGGTGCCGTACCTGCGGGAGGCGCTGGCGATCGTGCTGCTGGTGCTCGGCGGGGCGGTGGCGCTCCGGGCACTGAACCACTGGGTGCGCTGCGAGCGGGCGATGCGGCTGGGCCAGGACCTGCCGGAGTCCCGGTTCCCGGCGCTGCTCGCGGTGGCGGTCGGGCTGGGAGCGGTGCTGCTGGTGGTGGTCGTGATCGTCGAGAGCATCGGCCGGTGACCTCCCGGCCGGCCGCTGCCCGGGCTCCTCGCGACCCCGGCCGGCAACCGGAACGGACCCGGCTGGCCTGGCGCCGCACCGTGCTGACGGTCACGGTGGTCGCCCTGCTGGCGGCCCGGCTGGGCGGGACCGACCCGGTCAGCGCTGCCCGGCTGCTGGCCGCGGCCGGAGTGCTCGGCGTGTGGCTGGCCCTGCTCGCGGTCAGCTGGCGCCGGATCGCCGCGATGACCGCGACCGAGCCGGCGCCGGTCGGCTGGGCGGTCCCGCTGACGGCGCTGGCCACGGTCGGGCTGGGCGGGCTCGGCCTGCTGCTGGTCGCCGCCGGCTGACCGTCCGAGGGCCGCTCACCGCGTGACAGGTCCACGCGGGCCGGTGCTGACGCACTGGCTCCCCCGAGGTCTGCGGGGCGAAGCGGGGGCTCCAGGTGGACCGGCTGGTCAGGCTGGTGGTCGTCCGTCTCGACATGGGGGAAGATGGGTGCATGTTCCGCGTAGTAGTCCTCCTCGCCCTGGCCAGCGTGCTGCTGGCCGCCCTGGCATTGATCAGCTGCCTGTCCGTGGAGGACAAGCGGCTGATCCGGGGGATGCCGCGGGCCGCCTGGGTGGCGGTGATCCTGCTGGTCCCGCTGGGCGGGGCGGTCGCGTGGTTCCTGGCCGGGCGGCCACGGCCGGCCGGCGGCACCCGGGCCCGCCGGCTGGCGGGTGGCGGCATCCTCCCAGAGCCCCCGCGCCCGCGCGCCCCCGACGACGACCCGGAGTTCCTGCACTCCCTCGACCACCGCACCGTCAGCGGCGAGGACGAGCAGCTGCTGCGCCAGTGGGAGGCGGACCTGCAGCGGCGCGAGGCCGAGCAGCGCCGCGACCAGGAGCGCCGGGACGAGCAGCAGCCCCGCGACACCGGCACCGACGGCTGACCTACCGGCCAGCAGCGAAACCGCGAACGGTCCTCTAGTCTCCCCGATCATGGGAGCTTCCCGGCTGGCGGCCCGCACCACCCTCGTACTCGGGATGGCGGCGTTGGCCACGCTGCTGCTCCCCCCCGGCGCCGGGCAGGCCCACGAGGAGCGGGAGATCACCTTCCCGGACGGCACCGGCAGCGCCCCCACCCACCGGACCTCCGGGCCGCAGCTGCTGGTCTGCAAGACCGACCGGGCCGACTTCGAGACCCGGGTCGCCGGCTTCGACCGCCCGCTGCGCGAGCGCAACCTGACACTGTTCGACCAGTGCCAGGACGACGGCTTCCGGCACCTGCAGGAGGCGGTCGACGCGGCCGAGCCGGGCACGATCGTCCGGGTCCTGCCCGGCCTCTACCGGGAGGAGCCGAGCCTGGCACCGCCGACCGGGCAGTGCGCCGCGATCGACGCTCCGTTCTCGTCCGACCAGCGCTACCAGGTGCTCTCGTACCAGCAGCAGGTCGCCTGCCCGCACGAGCAGAACCTGGTCGCGGTGCTCGGCAAGCGGGACCTCCAGATCGAGGGCACCGGCGCCGGCCCCGAGGACGTGGTGGTCGACGCCCAGTTCCGCAAGCTCAACGCGATCCGGGCCGACCGGGCCGACGGCTTCTACCTGCGCAACCTGACCGCGCAGCGGACCACCTTCAACGCGGTCTACGTGATCGAGACCGACGGGTTCGTGATCGACCGGGCGGTCGGGCGGTGGAACGACGAGTACGGCTTTCTGGTCTTCGCCAACGACCACGGGCTGCTGACCGACTGCGAAGGCTACGGCAACGGCGACTCGGCGATCTACCCCGGCGCGTCCTCGGACATCAACGCCGACGCCGGCCACGCGGTGGAGCGGTACGCGGTCGAGATCACCGGCTGCTACGGGCACCACAACCTGCTCGGCTACTCCGGCACCGCCGGCAACTCGGTCTGGGCGCACGACAACGTGTTCACCGACAACGCCGCCGGAGTCGCCACCGACTCGGCGTTCCCGGACCATCCCGGGATGCCGCAGAACCACGCGCTGTTCGAGCGCAACGTGATCGGCGACAACAACCAGGACTACTACCGGTACGTGCGGGACGGCACCTGCCTGAAACCGTATGAGCAGCGGGGGTACGAGGACGGCGTGGTCTGCCCGGCGGTCGGGCTGCCGGCCGGCACCGGGGTGATCAACCCCGGCGGCAACTACAACATCTGGCGGGACAACTGGGTCTACGGACACGACTACGCCGGCTTCCTGACCTCCTGGGTGCCCGGGTTTGTCCGCGGGGACGGCGGCTGGTCGGCGCAGTTCGACACCTCGCACCACAACCGGTATCTGGGCAACCGGATGGGGCTCACCCCGGACGGCGCGGCCAGCCCGAACCGGCTGGACTTCTGGTGGGACGGGCAGGGCCGCGGCCACTGCTGGCAAGCGGCGTCCGGGGCCGGCGCCGGAGCGGGCGGCAGCGCCGAGCCGCGTACGCTGCCTGCCTGCGGCTCGGACCAGCTGCCGGCCGGGCTGCCGATCACCCGGTTCGTCGCCGAGCCGGGCAAGCTGCTGAAGCTGTACGTGTGTGCCGAGTACTCGCAGGCCGAGCAGTCCCTGCCGGTCAACTGCGAGTGGTACGGCGCGTCCGGGCTGGGCCGGATCGAGGTGCAACTGGCGCTGGCCGAGGCGGTGCTGCTCGGGCTGGCGTTCCTGGCGGTCTTCCTGCGCCGGCTGCGATCCCGGCTGGGGTTCGGGTCGCTGCTGGTGGCGCTGTCCGGCCTGGGGGTGGGGATGTTCGGCACCGGGTACGAGGCGACCCCGCTGACCCCGATCGGGCTGGCGCTGTTCGGCGCGGGCGCGGTCGGGCTCGGCCTGGCGGTGCGCAGCGCCGGCCGGCCCGGGTACGGGTGGCTGACGGTGGCGTTGGGCGGGCTGGCGCTGCTGGGCGCCGTGGACCGCGGGTTGACCATGATCCCGTTCCTGCCGGTCCCGCCGTCCCTGCTGCGGATCCTGGTCGAGCTGGTCTGGTTCGGATGGACCCTGGTGGTCGTGTCCCGGGACCGCGCCCCGGCGGCGGAGCCGGCATAGACCGTCACCAACCTCACCTCCGGCCGGTGCGCCCGCGATTGACCAGGTAATGAGCCGGTATTACTCTTACATGTAGGAGGTAGGCATGAGAGTAACCGCCAAGGGCCAGGTCACGATCCCGGCCGCGATCCGGGAACGGTTCGGTCTGCTTCCGGACACCGAGGTCGAGTTCGTCGTGGACGGCGAGACGGTCCGTCTCACGAAGGCCGAGACGGCGGGCGACAGCCGGGGCCGGCGCGTGGTGGCCCGGTTGCGCGGGCGCGCCCGCACCGGCATGACCACGGATGAGATCCTCGCGTTGACCCGCCAGCCGTGACGATCACGCTGGTCGACAGCAACGTGCTGCTCGACGTCGCGACCGAGGATCCCGCGTGGGGGCAGTGGTCCGCGGAAGCACTGGAACGGGCAGCCGACCAGGGTCCGCTCGCGATCAACCCGCTGGTCTACGCTGAGGTGTCGATCGGGTTCGCCACGATCGAGGAGCTGGATGATGCGTTGCCACCCGAGACGTATGTCCGGGTCCCGCTTCCCTACGAGGCAGGGTTCCTGGCCGGAAAGGCATTCCTGACCTACCGCCGCCGGAAAGGCGTCAGGACAGCACCGCTGCCGGACTTCTACATTGGGGCACACGCCGCGGTCGGTGGCTACCGGCTGCTGACCAGGGACGACAAGCCGTACCGGAGCTACTTCCCCACCGTCTCGCTGCTCTGCCCGTGAGGCGGGGACGGCGGGCGAACAGGTGCGGCCCCGGTGCCAGCAGGTTACTGCCGGCACCGGGGCAAACGGTGCCGTCGGTCAGATCTTGCGCTTGAGCGCCCACACGGACAGCGGGGCGAACACCAGCACGATCGCCGCCGCCCAGATCAGCGACTGGACCACCGGCGGGCCGGCGGATCCGACGTGCCACGGCGTGCCCACCGTCTTGTCGCCGAGCATCAGCGCCCGGCAGGCGTCGGACAGGATGCTGACCGGGTTGACCTTCACGAACGCCTGCAGCCAGCCCGGCATGGTCTCGGTCGGCACGAACACGTTGCTGACGAAGGTGACTGGGAACAGCGCCGTGAAGCCGAAGATCTGCACCCGCTCCGGGTCCCGGGCCAGGACTCCGACCAGCACCGACACCCATGAGAAGCAGAGCGCGAACACCAGCAGCAGCACGATCGCGACTAGCAGCCCCCCCACGTTGGTGCCGATCCGGAATCCCATGATCAGGCCGATCCCGAGCACCAGCACGATCGACCAGGCCTGCTTGACCTGGTCGGCCGCGATCCGGCCGGCCAGCGGCGCCCACCGGGCGATCGGCAGCGACCGGAGCCGGTCGAAGACCCCCTTGGTCAGGTCGGTGTTCAGCCCCTGCGCGACATACATCGTGACGAACAGCATGTTCATCGTGATCATCCCGGGCAGCATGAACTGCAGGTAGCCCTGCCAGTCGCCGGCGATCGCGCCCCCGAACACGAACGTGAACAGCAGCACGAACATGATCGGCTGGAAGCTGAAGTCGCCCAGCTCCCACGGGTTGTGGCGGACCTGCACGATCGTCCGCCAGGCCAGGGTCAGGCTCTGCCGCACGCCGTCGATCGGGCTCACCCGGGGCGAGAGCGCGGGTGCGCTCGGCGGGGTGGCGGTGATGGCGGTCATGCCGCACTCCTCTCGGTCTGGTCGGACCCGTCGGTCCCGTTCTCGTCGGTCTCCTCGGCCGGATGCCCGGTCAGGGTCAGGAACACCTCGTTCAGGCTGGAGGTGCGCAGCGCCAGCTCGGTCACGACCACCCCGGCGTCGTCCAGCTTGCGCACCACGGCCGGCAGCACCTTCGGGTCGGTGACCTGCGCGGTCACCAGCCGGCCCTTGACATCCGGGGTGGCGCAGGCGAGCTCACCCACCACCGAGGTCACGATCGGCAGATGTTCCCGCTCGGCCGGCCGCACCGCCAGCGTCTGCGAGCCGGTCTTGGCCTTCAGCTCGTCCGGCGTGCCGGACGCGATCACCCGACCGTGGTCGATCACCATGATCTCGTCCGCCAGCTCGTCCGCCTCGTCCAGATACTGCGTGGTGAGCAGCACCGTGGTGCCGCCGGCGACCAGCCGCCGGATCAGCTCCCACAGCTCGGCCCGCGCCCGCGGGTCCAGCCCGGTGGTGGGCTCGTCCAGGTAGAGCAGCGTCGGCCGGCCGACCAGGCTGGAGGCCAGGTCCAGCCGGCGGCGCATGCCACCGGAGTAGGTCTTGGTCGCCCGGCTGGCGGCGTCGGTCAGCTCGAACTGCGCCAGCAGCTCCCGCGCCCGCTGCTTGGCCTGCGGCTTCGGGATGCCGAGCAGCCGCCCGATCAGCAGCAGGTTCTCGGTGCCGGTGAGGGTCTCGTCGACCGACGCATACTGCCCGGTCAGGCCGATCAGCTGGCGCACCTGGTGGGCGTCGTTGACCACGTCATACCCGTTGACGCTGGCCCGGCCGGCGTCCGGGCGGAGCAGCGTGGCCAGCACCCTCACCGCGGTGGTCTTTCCCGCCCCGTTCGGGCCGAGCAGACCGAGCACCGTGCCGGGCCGGACGGCCAGGTCCACCCCGTCCAGCGCCTTGGTCTCCCCGAAGTGCTTGACCAGCCCTTCGGCCCAGATCGCATGATCCATAAGTCGTTCTCCCCTTCTCCGTCGCGGTGCCCGGGGGCCCCCAACGACATCGCCGTGACATCACGGTGACACCTAACCTGGCATCTGTCAAGCACCACGTGACTGCCGCGCTTCCACGCGGGCAATCAGCAATTCAGCTCACTATGAACCGTGGGTCCGACACTTCGCTGACGATTTCCGGCACCCTGACTCGCCCGACCTGGTCAGAGTGTGGGGAGCGTCACGTTCTCGTTCGCCCCCATCGCCACGTCGGCCCCGCCCGGCTGACCCTCCTTCAGGCAGTCCCCCCAACTTGCCCTTCGGACGTCACAACCGCTTCCTGTGGCGGGTTTCAATCCGTTGCGCGCCGGATGTGAGCTAGGTCGCGTCCCGAGCGGCCGGAGCGGCCGGAGTCAGGCCGAGCGGGGACGCACCGTGAGCGGTCCGGGCGGCGGTGGTAGCCACCCGGTGCCGTACCGGGCGGCCAGCCCGACCCACCGCTGCGACCGGCGGACCCGCACCACCGCCCCCGGGTCGGTGACCCGGCCCAGGAATCCCATCCGGACCACCCCCTGCACGAGCCGTTGCGGCACCTCCACCCGGCCGGCCGGACCGGCCGGCCCGGCCGGCGACTCCACCACGATCGGGACGTGGTCGAGCAGCGCCTCCCGCAGCATCCGGACCCCGACCGGCCGGCCGGCCAGCCCGGTGGTCGTCACTTCCCGCAGCGTCCGGGCGGCGGCCGCCGCGACCTCCGCCAGCCGCCGGGCCGGGATCTCCTCCAGCACCTCCCCCGGGTCCGGCGGCAGCGGCCAGCGCCACTCCCGGTCCCGGCGGGGCGGCAGCCCGGTCGCCGTGACCATCCTGGCCGCGACGGGCCCGGCCCTGGCGGCCCCGGCCGTGACCGGCTCCACCGTGGCCGGCCCGGCCGCAGCGGGTCCGGTCGCCACGGGCTCGACCGTAGCGGGCTCGACCGTAGCGGGCCCGGCCGTGGCGGATCCGCCCGCAGCGGCCGGGCCGGGCAACGCCGCCAGCAGGGCCGCCGCGCCCACGGTCAGGTCCTCCGGCACCGTGGTCGCAAGGTCCCGGGTCGCCAGCACGCCCCACGGCAGGCGCGCCCACAGCTCGGTCCGGCCGGCCCCGGCCGGCCGGAGCCGGACCACCGCGTTCGGGTCGAGCCGGGTGAGTCGCCCCAGGAACACCCGGGCATCGGAGGGTACGACCAGCCGGGCCGGCACGGCCGGCTCAGTCCCGGGTCAACCGGCGGTAGGTGACCCGGTGCGGCCGCGCCGCCTCCTCGCCGAGCCGCTCCACCTTGTTCTTCTCGTACGCGTCGAAGTTGCCCTCGAACCAGTACCACGTCGCCGGGCTCTTCTCGTCCCCCTCCCAGGCCAGGATGTGGGTCGCCACCCGGTCCAGGAACATCCGGTCGTGGGAGATCACCACCGCGCAGCCCGGGAACTCCAGCAGCGCGTTCTCCAGGCTGGACAGGGTCTCCACGTCCAGGTCGTTGGTCGGCTCGTCGAGCAGGATCAGGTTTCCGCCGATCTTGAGGGTCAGCGCCAGGTTCAGCCGGTTCCGCTCGCCGCCGGACAGCACCCCGGTCGGCTTCTGCTGGTCCGGGCCTTTGAACCCGAACGCCGCCACGTACGCCCGGGAGGGCACCTCTACCTTCCCGACCAGCAAGTGGTCCAGCCCGTCCGAGACCACCTCCCAGACCGTCTTGGCCGGGTCCAGCCCGGCCCGGGACTGGTCGACATAGGACAGCTGGACGGTGTCGCCGACCCGGACGGTGCCGGAGTCCGGCTGCTCCTGCCCGACGATCATCCGGAACAGGGTGGTCTTGCCGACCCCGTTCGGTCCGATGATGCCGACGATCCCGTTGCGCGGCAGGGAGAAGCTGAGGTCCTCGATCAGCGTCCGCCCGTCGTACCCTTTGACCAGGTCACTGACCTCGATCACGGTGCCGCCCAGCCGCGGCCCGGGCGGGATCTGGATCTCCTCGAAGTCCAGCTTGCGGGTCTGCTCCGCCTCGGTGGCCATCTCCTCGTACCGCTGCAGCCGGGCCCGGCTCTTGGTCTGCCGGGCGCGGGCGCTGGAGCGTACCCACTCCAGCTCATCGGTCAAACGCTTGCGCAACTTGGCGTCCCGGCGGCCCTGCACCGCCAACCGGCCGGCTTTTTTGTCCAGATAGGTGGAGTAGTTTCCCTCGTACGGGTAGGTGCGGCCGCGGTCCAGCTCCAGGATCCAGGTGGCGACGTTGTCCAGGAAGTAGCGGTCGTGGGTGACTGCCAGGATGGTCCCCGGGTACGCGGCCAGGTGCTGCTCCAGCCACTGCACGCTCTCGGCGTCGAGGTGGTTGGTCGGCTCGTCCAGCAGCAGCAGGTCGGGCTGTTGCAGCAGCAGCTTGCACAGCGCCACCCGGCGGCGCTCGCCCCCGGACAGCGTGTCCACCAACGCGTCCGGCGGCGGGCAGCGCAGCGCGTCCATCGCCAGCTCCAGCTTGGAGCCCAGGTCCCAGGCGTCGGCGTGGTCCAGGTCCTCCTGCAGAGCGCCCATCTCCTCCATCAGCGCGTCCGAGTAGTCGGTGGCCAGCGCCTCGGCGATCTCGTTGAACCGGGCCAGCTTGGCCTTGGTGCCGGCGACCGACTCCTCGATGTTGGCCAGCACCGTGGTGCCCTCGGTCAGCGGCGGCTCCTGGGCCAGCAGCCCGGTCGTGTAGCCGGGCATCAGCCGGGCGTCGCCGTTGGTCGGGTGGTCCATCCCCGCCATGATCTTGAGCAGGCTCGACTTGCCGGCGCCGTTCGGCCCCACCACGCCGATCTTTGCGCCGGGCAGGAAGGTCAGGGTCACGTCGTCGAGGATGACCTTGTCGCCGTGGGCCTTCCGGGCCTTGTCGAGCACGTAGATGAACTGGGCCACGGTCCGCCTTACCTCCGAGAGCTGCTTTGGGTGCTGTGCCGCGGTCCATCCTCCCAGCCCGGCCGGGTGGCGCCCACCCCGCCCGCCCCGCCCGCCTCCCAGCCGGACCAAGTAGCCTTGGTTGACCGGGGGGACCCTGCCGGAGGTGGTCTGGGACGTGGTGACACGCAGCGGGTTCGTGGTGGTCGCCAACCGGATGCCGGTCGACGAGGTGAGCCCGGCCACGACGCCGAGCCCGGCCGCTGTGGCCGCGGGCTCCGCTGCGCTACGCCCGCTCCCGGCCAGCGGCCGGGAGTGGCGGCGCAGCCCCGGCGGGCTGGTCACCGCCCTGCACCCGGTGCTGGTCGCCCGGGGCGGCACCTGGGTGGGCTGGGCCGGCGGGGTCGGCGAGCCGCCGGAGCCGTTCGAGCTGGAGGGGGTGCGGCTGCACCCGGTCCGGCTGGACTCGGTGGACCTGGAGCGGTACTACGAGGGCCAGTCCAACGCGAGCATCTGGCCGCTCTACCACGACGCGGTCGAGACCCCGGTCTACCGGCGCCGCTGGCGGGAGTCCTACCGGGAGGTGAACGCCAGGTTCGCCGCGGCCGCGGCCGAGGTCGCCGCGCCCGGCGCCACCGTCTGGGTGCAGGACTACCAGCTGCAGCTGGTCCCGGCGATGCTCCGGGAGCAGCGCCCGGACCTGCGGATCGGGTTCTTCCTGCACATCCCGTTCCCGCCGATCGAGCTGTTCATGCAGCTGCCCGGGCGGGCCGAGGTGCTGAACGGGCTGCTCGGCGCCGACCTGATCGGATTCCAGCAGAAGCTGGCCGCCCAGAACTTCGTCCGGCTGGCCCGGCACCTGCTGGGCCTGCGCTACCGGGGGCAGACGGTCAAGGTGGAGCACCGGGAGGTGAAGGCCGGCGCGTTCCCGATCTCGATCGACGTCGCGGAGATGGAACAGCTCGCCGCGAACCCGGCGGTGCAGGCCCGCGCCAAGCAGATCCGGGCGGAGCTGGGCGACCCGGTCACAGTGGTGCTCGGGGTGGACCGGCTCGACTACACCAAGGGGATCGAGCTGCGGCTCAAGGCGTTCCGGGAGCTGCTGGCGGAGGGCCGGCTGGCGGTGCCGGACACGGTGATGGTGCAGGTGGCCACCCCGAGCCGGGAGCGGGTGGAGCACTACCAGACGCTGCGGATCCGGGTGGAGCGGGAGGTCGGCCGGATCAACGGCGAGTTCGGCCGGGTCGGCGTGCCGGCCGTGCACTACCTGCACCAGTCCTACAGCCGCACCGAGCTGGCCGCGCTCTACTGCGCCGCGGACGTGATGATGGTGACCCCGCTGCGGGACGGGATGAACCTGGTCGCCAAGGAGTACGTGGCGGCCCGGGCGGACACCGGCGGGGCGCTGGTGCTCAGCGAGTTCGCCGGTGCCGCCACCGAGCTGCGGCAGGCGTTCCTGTGCAACCCGTACGACCCGGAGGCGGTCAAGGAGACGCTGCTGCGGGCGGTGCACGTGCCGCCACCGGAGGCCGCCCGGCGGATCCGGGCGATGCAGCGCCACCTGCGCAGCCACGACGTGGACCAATGGGCGCGCAACTTCCTCGCCGAGCTCGGCTCCTGATGACCGGGCTAACCGGGGTGGAGCCGGACCTGCGGGCGGCGCTGGCCGGGCTCGCCCGGGCGCCGCGGCTGCTGGTCGCCAGCGACTACGACGGGGTGCTGGCTCCGATCGTGGCCGACCCGGCCCGCGCGTACCCGCTGCCGGCCGCCACGGCCGCGCTGCGCCGGCTGGCCGCCCTGCCCGGCACCACGGTGGCGCTGATCTCCGGCCGATCCCGGGACGACCTGGCCGCGCTGATCCGCGGGCAGCTGCCGGCCGAGGTCCAGCTGGTCGGCAGCCACGGCTCCGAGCTGGCCGGCCAGGTCCGGCTCGACCCCGACCAGGTCACGCTCCGAGAGCGGGTGGCGCAGGCGCTGGCCGAGATCATCAAGGAGCGGCCGGGGGTATGGCTGGAGGACAAGCCGGTCAGCCTGGCGGTGCACACCCGCCCGGCCCCGCCCGAGGTGGGAGCGGCGGTACGCGCGGCGGCGCTGGCCGGTCCCGGCGGCTGGCCGGGGGTGCACGTGATGACCGGCAAGGAGGTCGTGGAGCTGGCCGTCGCCGCGGCGGACAAGGGCGCCGCGGTGCGGGTGCTGCGGCGCCGAGCCGCCGCCGACGCCGTGCTGTTCCTCGGCGACGACGTCACCGACGAGAACGCATTCGCGGTCCTGTCCGACCAGGACGTGGGTGTCAAGATCGGCCCCGGGGAGACCGCCGCCCGGTTCCGGGTCCCGGACCCGCCGGCCGCGGTACGGGTGCTCCAGCTCCTCAGAGAAGCTCGAGAACCCACCGCAGGGCTGAACTCACCTCGGCCATCTCCTGCGGACTGAGCCGTCCGGCGAAGTCGCCCAGCCGTCCGGCGTCCACGCAGGTCATCTGGTCGACGACAACCCGGGTGGTGGTGCCGTCCATGTCGATCTCAGGCCGCCACGAGGCGGGACGGACCGATGTAGACGTCGGCGCGACGAGGAGGGTTGAGGAGTGCAGCCGGTCGCTCTGCAGGACGACCGCGTAGCGGGGTCCGCGCTGCTCGTGGCCGACGGCGTTCCGCAGGGACTTAAGCCGATAGATGTCACCACGCACCGACGGCGTCCATGTCTGCCCGAATGGCCCTGATTTCTGATTGCTCTTCCGGGTCCGTCAGCAGGCGCTTGGACTCCTCCTCCATGCGGGCATACTGCCGCTCCCGCCAGGCCTGGTAGATGGCCTGGCGGATGACCTCGGACTGGCTCGTGCCGTCAGCGGTCAGTTCACGGAGTGCCCGGTCAGTCTGTTCATCGGTTCTCACTGTCAAGGTTGCCATACGTAGAGCGTATTACACGCATCCAGTGACACGCAACATCTCGATATCGTGTTCGATACACTTCACGCCGTCGGCAGGTCGGCCACTTCGCCGATCACGATCACGGCCGGCGGGGCAAGGTCCCGGGCCAGGTCGGGCAGCTCGGCCAGCGTCCCCCGGACCGCCCGCTGGGACGGGGTGGTCCCGTCGGCCACGATCGCGGCCGGGGTGCCGGCCGACCGGCCGTGCGCGAGCAGGGCAGCCACGATCTCCGGCAGGTGCCGCATCCCCATCAGGATCACCAGCGTGCCCCGGAGCCGGCCCAGCTCCGGCCAGCTCACCAGCGAGTCCGGGTGGTCCGGGGGGAGATGCCCGGAGACCACCACCAGCTCGTGCGCCACCCCGCGGTGGGTGACCGGGATGCCGGCCGCCGCCGGCACCGCGAGCGCGCTGGTGACCCCCGGCACCACGGTCACCGGCACCCCGGCGGCCGCGCACGCCAGCACCTCCTCCCCGCCCCGGCCGAACAGGTAGGGATCGCCGCCCTTGAGCCGGACCACCGAGGCGCCGGCCCGGGCCCGCTCCACCAGGATTCGGTTGATCTCGTCCTGCGCCCGGGCCGGCCCGTACGGGATCTTCGAGGCGTCGACCAGCTCCACCTCCGGGCGCAGCTCGTCCAGCAACAGCCCCGGGGCGAGCCGGTCGGCGACCACCACGTCGGCTCCGGCCAGCAGCCGCCGGCCGCGTACCGTGATCAGCTCCGGATCCCCCGGGCCGGCCCCGACCAGCACGACCCGGCCGCCGCGGTGGCCCGCCGCGGAGGGTGGCCCGGCCGGTGCGGCGAGGCTGCCGTCGGCGAGCCGGGCCGCGATCCCGTCCCGGACCGCCATCGCCCGGCGCGGGTCGCCGCCGCCGAGCACCGCCACCGTGACCGGACCGTGCCGGGTCACCGCCGGGGTCCAGGCGCTGGCCGCGTGCCGGTCGTCGGCGCGTACGCAGAAGATCCGGCGCTCGGCGGCGGCGGCACTCACCTGCGCCGCGGCGGCCGGGTCGTCGACCGCGACCTGCACCAGCCAGGCACCGTCCAGATCAGAGCCGGTGAACCGGCGCGGCAGCCAGCTCAGGCGGCCGGCGTCGGCCAGCGCCCGCAGCGCGGGCGTGAGCGACGGCGAGACCACTCGCAGGTCCGCCCCGGCGTCCAGCAGCGCCGGGACCCGCCGGGTGGCCACCGTCCCACCGCCGACCACCACCACCCGCCGGCCGGCCAGCCGCAGACCCAGCGGATACAGCGGTTCCCGCGCCATCACACCCCCGAACCGTCGGACCTACCTTACTGCGAGCCGTTTGTAGCTTTACGACACTGATTCGCCCGTTATGTCGTACAGTAGTCAAGTGATCAGGCGTGCTCTCTCCGCAACCGGGCGGGTGTCGACGCTCGTACGCACCGGAATCGTCGCCGGCGTGATCGTCGCCGCCGTGGCCTACCCGGTCGCGGCGATCTCCGGACTCGGGCTGAAGGCCGGCGCGACCATGCTAAACGAGCTGCCCACCGAGCTGCCCACCACGCCCCCGGCCCAGAGCACCTACGTCTACGCCAACGACGGCAAGACCCTGCTGACCATGTTCTACGAGGAGCACCGGCGGTTCGTCCCGATCGCCGAGGTCTCGCCATACCTCCAGCAGGCGATCGTGGCCAGCGAGGACGCGCGGTTCTACCAACACACCGGGGTCGACACCAAGGGCATCGCGCGGGCGTTCGTGGCCAACAGCCGGGCCGACACGGTCGAGCAGGGCGCCTCCACCCTGACCATGCAGTACGTGCGGATGGCGCTGCGGGACGGGGCGCAGACCGCGGCGCAGGTGCGGGCCGCCACCGAGCAGACCAGCGGCCGCAAGCTCCGCGAGGTGCGGCTCGCGGTCGAGGTGGAGAAGCATCTGTCCAAACCGGAGATCCTGGAGGGCTACCTGAACCGGGCCTACTTCGGGCACCGGGCGTACGGGGTGTTTGCGGCCGCCGAGATCTTCTTCTCGAAGCGGCCGGCCGACCTCACCCTGTCCGAGTCGGCCACCCTGGCCGGGCTGGTGCAGGCGCCGTCCGCGTACGACCCGGCCAGCCAAGACCGGCAGGCCGCCACCGACCGGCGCAACTGGGTGATCGACCGGATGCTGGAGCTGGGGTACGTGTCGGTGAAGGTCGCCGAGGCCGAGCAGGCGAAGCCGATTAAGCTGAAGCTCACCGAGCCACCGAACGACTGTGTCTCGGTGCCGGACAAGCGCAACGCCTGGGGCTTCTTCTGCGACCTGTTCCGCAACTGGTGGACCTCCCAGGAGGCGTTCGGCGACAACCCGCAGCAGCGGGCGGACCAGCTGCGCCGCGGTGGCTACCGGGTGGTGACCTCATTGGACCCCGACATCCAGGCGGCCGCCCAGCGGCACGTGCGGGCGAAGGAGGGGATCGGCAGCCCGCTCGCGCACGGCACGGTGGTGGTCGAGCCGGGCTCCGGGCTCGTGAAGGCGATGGCGGTGAACCGCCGCTACTCGCTCGACCAGGACCGCAACGGACCTCACACCAGCTGGTCGGCCACGGTCCCGAGCAGCTACCCGAACACGGTCAACCCGCTGCTCGGGGGCGGCGGGATGCCCGGCTACCAGGCCGGGTCGACGTTCAAGTGGTTCGTGCTGCTGGCCGCCCTGGACGCCGGGCTGCCGCTGTCCACCGCGATCTACGCTCCGCAGCGGTACGTCTCCAGCTACTCCGGCGGGGGCGGCGGGTCGGGCGACTGCGGCGGGGTGTGGTGCCCGCAGAACGCCAGCAAGGCGATGACCGGGACCCAGACCATGTGGTCCGGGTTCGGCAAGTCGGTCAACACCTACTTCGTGCAGCTGCAGGAGCGGGTGGGGGCGGAGCGGGCGGTCCGGATGGCCGAACGGCTGGGCATGCAGTGGCGCAGCGACGTCGACCGGACGATGGCCACGCCGGAGCGCGCCAACGGGTGGGGGGCGTTCACGCTCGGCGTGTCCGACACCACCCCGCTGGAGATGGCCAGCGCGTACGCGGTGGGCGCGGCCGACGGAGTCTACTGCGACCCGCTGCCGGTGCTGTCCATCAAGGACTCGACCGGGGCTGAGGTGACGTCGCCGGATCCCGAGGGCAACCCGGTTCCGGTCGCCGACCCGCGCTGCCGGCAGGCGGTCAGTGCCGACGTGGCCCGGGCCGCCACCGACGCCGCCCGGTGCCCGACCGGATCCGGGGCCACCCGGGGCAGCTGCGGCGGCTGGTCCACCGCCGACCAGGTGGCCGGGATCGTCGGGCGGCCGGTCGCCGGCAAGACCGGCACCACCGACAACAACCGGACCGCCTGGTTCGTCGGGTTCACGCCGGAGCTGTCGGCGGCCAGCTTCATCGCCGATCCGGACAACCCGTTCAACGCGGTCGGGGAGGGGAACGCCTCCAAGCCGATCCGGTCTGCGTCGCAGACCCTGCGGGACGCGCTCGCCGGGGTTCCGGTGTCCGGCTTCCGCCCCCCACCCCCCTCGATCGTCAGGTAGTTCCGGGGGCTCGGTGGCTGGTCACCGGAGGTCGGCGGTGACCAGCGACCAGACCTCCAGGTCCACCCGGCCGCTGTGCACGTGGCCGGCGTTGCGCAGCAGCCCCTCGTACGTGAACCCGGCCTTCTCCGCCACCCGGCGGGAGGCCAGATTGCCCGGCGCAACCCGCAGCTCGACCCGCTGGAGGCCGTGCTCCAGCAGCAGCGCGATCGCCAGGCCGTCCACCGCCTCGGCGGCCAGCCCGAAGCCTCGGGCCGCCGGCGCGACCGCGTACGCCACCTCCGTGATCCTGGCCACCCAGTCGGTGTGCTTCGTCCACAGGCAGCCGACCAGCGCGTCGTCCTCCCGGCGGATCATGCCGTAGTGGTCACCGGCCCCGCGAGAACGGCGCTCGGCGGCCAGGTCGGTGCACCACGCCGCCGCGTCGATCTCGCCGGACTCTTTCGGAAACGGCAACCAGCGCCGAGTCTGCTTGTCGTCGAAGACCTCCGCCACCGCCGGTGTATCTCCGGCCACCAACTGTCGGACCTGCAACCGCGGCGTCGCGACGGTCAAGGTCGGGAACGGAGGCAACCCGCCATGCTCCGGGGGAGCCGGTACCGACGCCTGCGCGCTGCGCTCCTCGCTCCGCTCGCTCACCCGCCGGTCTCCCTGTGTGCTCGTCGGCGTACGCGCCGCCGGTGACGATACCGCACCGAGGGCTTCCCGGTCCGCCCGGCGGCCGAATCGCCTGGCGGGCGGCGGCGGGCGGGTGGCGGCGAATCGCCCGGCGCCGCCGCCCGACCACCGTGCATGGCCGTGGGCGGCGGGCGATACCGTGCCGGTCATGAGCGACCAACCCGGACCGGAGCAGCCCGCGCCAGCGAACCCTCCGGCCGGGCCGGACCTGCCGGCGCCGGCCGGGGCGGAGGTCGGTGGCGACCGGTGGCGGCCGTCCGAGCCGGACCGGCGGGCGGTGGCCGACCGGCTCCGACAGGCGGTCGACGAGGGCCGGCTGGACCTGCTGGAGTACGACCAGCGGCTGCGCACGGCCGAGACCGCCACCAGCCTGGCCGAGCTGGACCGGGTACTGGCCGACCTGCCGTCGCCGGCCGAACCGGTGCTGCTCCAGATCGGCGAGCTGGCGATCACCCGTACCACTGTCTTCACCCCGGCCGGCCCGATCCCGCTGCGCGGCTCGCATTGGACCGACAGCGACCACTGGGTGACCGAGCGGAAGATCCCGACCTGGGCGATCGTGGTGGCGGTCGTCGGATTCTTCCTGGTCTGCGCGCTCAGCCTGCTGTTCCTGCTCGCGAAGGAGACCCACTACCACGGGGTGGTGGACGTGACCGTCAGCAACCGGGACAAGCACTACGTCGCCCGGATCCCGGTGTACAGCCTGCAGCAGGTGCACCACCTCCACCAGCAGGTCGGCTACGTGCGCACGCTCACCGCCGGTTGAGTGCCTGGACCGTGCCGATGGTGTCCGCCTCGGCCGCGGTCTTGTCGTCCCGGTAACGCACCACCCGGGCGAACCGCAGCGTCACCCCACCCGGGTAGCGGGGGCTGTGCTGCACACCGTCGATGGCGATCTCCACCACCTGCTCCGGCCGGACCCGCACCAGCCAGTCCGTGCGCTCGGCCGCCAGCTCCTCGAACCGCTGGGTCTGCCAGCGCAGCATCTCGTCGGTCATCCCCTTGAACGTCTTGCCGAGCATCACGAACCCGCCGGTGTCCGGGTCGCGGGCACCGAGGTGCAGGTTGGACAGCCAGCCCCGGCGGCGCCCGTGCCCCCACTCCGCGGCCAGCACCACCAGATCCAGCGTGTGCCGCGGCTTCACCTTCACCCACGCCCCGCCGCGCCGGCCGGCATCGTACGGCGCGGTCAGGGTCTTCACCACGATCCCCTCCTGCCCGGCCTCGACCGCGGCGGTCAGCGCTTCCCCGACCTGCTCAGCATTCTCCGCGCTGGTCCGGCTCACCTGCCACTGCGGCGGCACCACGTCGGCGAGCGCCGCCAGCCGCTGCGCGAGCGGCGCGTCCAGCAGGTCCTCGCCGTCGGCGTGCAGCACGTCGAAGAAGTAGGGCGTGAGCCGGACCGGCGAGCCGGCGCGGGTGGCCGCCCGGCTGGCGGTCTGCTCGAACGGCCGGGGCCGGCCCTGCGGGTCCAGCGCCAGCACCTCCCCGTCCAGCACCAGCCGGCGCACCGGCAGCTCCCGCACCGCGGTCACCACCTCCGGCATCCGGCTCGTGATCACGTCCAGGCTGCGGCTGAACACCGCCACCTCGTCCCCGTCGGCGTGCACCTGGACCCGGATGCCGTCCAGCTTCGTGTCCACCGAGGCCGGTGCCCCGGTCACCGCCAGCGCCTCGGCCGGACTGGCCGCGCTGCTGGCGAGCATCGGCGCCAATGGCGTACCCAGCCGCAACGAGAACCCGGCCAGCGCGGCCGCTCCGCCGGTCAGGGCGGCCCGGGCCACCCGGGGCAGGTCACCGGCGAGCAGCAGCGCCCGCCGGACCGCCGACACCGGCACCTCGGCCGCCCACGCCACCGCCTCGACCAGCACCCCGGCCGCCGCACCCTGCCGCAGCTCGCCGCTGAACAGACCCCGCAGCAGCCCCTGCTCGTCACCGGTGGCGGCGGCGAACAGCCGGTGCACCAGCTCCCGCCGGCGGGCCTGCGAGCCGGCCCCGGCCACCTGCGAGATCTCGGCCGCCGCCCGGTCGACGCCGGCCACGGTCAGGGTGGCGACCGGGGCCGGCGGCGGCAGATCCCGCAGGCTGGCCCACCCGACCCCGGTCTGCCGCTGCCGCAGCTCGCCGGACAGGTAGGCCGCACCCGGCTCGGCCTCCTCCGGGGTCAGCCCGCGCAGCGCCTTCGCCAGCAGCTCCACCTTCGCCTTCCGCGCCGAGGTCACCGCCACCGCGGCGGAGGTCGCCGCCAGCTCCGCGAACTTCATGCCGACATGGTGCCAGCCAGCCCCGACATCGGCAGGTTGTTCAGGACAGGTTGTTCAGGAGCAGCGCCTCGGCCAGGCAGATCCGGTCGAACTCCGCCAGGTGCAGGCTCTCGTTCGGCCCGTGGACCCGGGAGTACGGGTCGCTCATTCCGGTGACCAGGATCGCCGCCTCCGGGAACATCTCCTGGAACGTGGCGATGAACGGGATCGACCCGCCGATCCCGATGTCGACCGGGTCCGCGCCGTCCCAGGCGGTCCGGAAGGCGGACCGGGCGATGTCGAAGGGCCGGCCGGTGGCGTCGATCTGGCAGGGCGAGCCCAGGCCCTCCAGGGTGACGGTGACGTCGGCGCCCCAGGGGGCGTTCGTGCGCAGGTGCGCCGCGACCGCCTCGTACGCGGCCTTCGGGTCCTCCCCGGGGGCGATCCGCAGGCTGAGCTTGGCGGTCGCCGACGGGACCAGCGCGTTCGGCGCCTCGCCGGGGCGGGGCGAGTCGATCCCGAGCACGGACAGACTCGGCCGGGTCCACAGCCGCTCCACCAGCCGCCCGGTGCCGATCAGCGCCACCCCGTCCAGCAGCCCGGCCTCGGCGCGCAGCCTCTCCGCCGGGTAGTCCAGCGGGGCGGCCGGACGGCGGAGCAGCCCGTCGACGGCGACGTCACCGGCGTCGTCGTGCAGCGTGGCGAGCAGCCGGCTCAGGGCGGTCAGGGCGTCCGGCACCGCGCCGCCGAACACCCCGGAGTGCACCGCCGAGCCCAGCGTGCGCAGCTCGACGAAGAGATTGACGATCCCGCGCAGGGTGGTGGTGAGGGCCGGTACGCCGACCTCCCAGTTCCCGGAGTCGGCGATCACGATCACGTCGGCGGCGATCGCCTCCCGGTGCTCGGAGAGCAGCCGTTCCAGCGAGCCGGACCCGTGCTCCTCCTCGCCCTCGACGAAGACCACCACCCCGACCGGCAGCGCCTCACCGAGGGCACGCAGGGCGGCGACGTGCGCCAGGACTCCGGCCTTGTCGTCGGCGACCCCGCGGCCGTAGAGGCGGCCGTCCCGCTCGGTCACGGTGAACGGGTCGCTCTCCCAGCGGGCCGCGTCGCCGATCGGCTGCACGTCGTGGTGGGCGTAGAGCAGCACGGTCGGCGCTCCGGGCGGGGCGGGCTTCCGGCCGATCACCGCCGGCTGGCCACCCGCCTCGACGATCTCGACCGCCAGCCCGCAACCGCGCAGCAGGTCGGCGGTCAGCTGGGCGGAGCGCTGCACGTGCGCGTGGTCGAAGTCCGGGAACGCGATGCTCGGGATGGCCACCAGGCGGGCCAGGTCGGCCAGCACGCCGGGCCGCTCGCGCGTGATCGCTGCCCGCAGCTCGGTCTCGCTCAGGGGTGTGGTCATGCGGCTCATCATACGAAGTCGGGTCGCGGGGGTACGGGCCACGGGTACGGCGGGCCGTTACCGGCGAAGGCGGCGGGCGGCCGGGCTGCGCCGAGACCGGAGCTACTGGCTGGGCTGCTGGGGCCCGCTGCCGGTCGAGGGCTCCGGCCCGTTCTCGCCGGTCGGTTCCCGGCCTCCGTTGCCGCCGGCGCTGCCGGCACCGCCGGCGGCGTCACGGGCGGTGCGGCCGGCGGTGGCCATCCAGTCCCGCACCCGGCCGGCTCCGGAGCCGACCCAGCCGCCCAGGTCACCGGCGCCGCCGCCGACCCGGCGCAGCAGCTTGAACAGCGGGTCCTCGGAGCGGGCGAACGACTCCCGGTAGGACTCGGCCGCCTCCTTGACGTCCTCGGTCATCGAGGCCGTGCCGTCGTCCGCGCGCCGCGGATAGTCGCCGGACAGGATCCGCTGGTAGCTGCCGGAGTCCACCCAGCTGCGGATCTCGGCCGCCCGGGCCACCGGCATCGGGTGGGACCGGAACGCCACCAGCAGCAGCTTGAGAACGCTGTCGCGCAGGTCGCCACTGCGCTCGTACTCCCCCGCCTGCTCCAGGAACGCGGTGGTGTCCACCTCGGACAGGTCGCCGCCGCCGGCCAGCTTCATCGACAGCCGCAGCGAAGCCGCCGGGTCCTGGCAGGCCAGCAGCCCGGCCCGGTCGGCCGACAGCTCAGCCTTGCGCCACCACTCGTACAGCGCGGCGATGATCCCGTAGAGCACCATCGACCCGATCGGGAACCACGCCAGCCGGAGCGCGAAGCTGGTCAGAATGATGATCATCGTACGGTAGACGGCATGCCCGGAGAGCACGTGCCCCAGCTCGTGGCCGAGCAGGCAGCGCAGCTCCTCGTCGTCGGCCAGCTCCAGCATGCCGGTGTTGACCACGATGAACGGCTGCTTCATGCCGACCGCCATCGCGTTGAGGCTCCGGTCGTTCTGCACGTACAGCTCCGGCAGCTCGGAGACGTCGAGCGAGGTGGCCGCCTCGGCGTAGAGCCGGTGGACCCGCGGGTACTGCCGGTGGTCGACCTTGATCGCACCGCCCAGGAACTGCAGCCGCCAGGCCCGCTCGTTCCACAGCCCGGCGACCGCCTTGAGCACGTCGTCGAAGCCCTTGAGCTCGCGCAGCGCCGTCAGTGCACCGCGGTCAGCGGGATGCTCCCAGGCTCGCGAGCTGATGCCGGTCAGCGTCACCCGCCGGCGCGCCGGTGTCATGGCTTGCGGGTCGGCCGCCCGGTTCTTGGCGCCCTTACCCTTCTTGCCCTTCTTGCCTTCTTTGCCCTTGGGGTCCTTGGCCTTCCCGGCCTTGGCCGCGTTCCCGGCCCTGGCCGCCTCGGCGCCGGCCGCCGCCGTGGTGTCCTCGCCGTTCGCCGCCCTAGCGTCCTTGCCGTCGCCGTCAGCCATCCGCCTGCCTCTTCCGCGCTCGGCCGGCCCGGGCCGGCGTGCTCGACTCCTGCTGCCGATAGTCCCCCAGATCCGCGTGCGCGTCCACCTGCCCGTCCGGTGCGGCGCCGCCGGCCAGGTGCGCCCATCCGGTCGTGCGACTGCCAGCGACACCCCGGGACCAGCGTGCGCTGGCGGCCGGCGTTCCCTGGCCCGCTCTCGTCCCGTCGATCATGAGGTACGGCACCCGAGCGATCGCCGCTCATGTACCTAGGTTCATGATCAGCCGCAGCGGTGGAGACTAGACGCACCCGACCAGGGGGCGGGACCCGCCTGATGGAGCGGCGGCTCCCGCCCCTGGTCGGTTTCGGTCCTCAGGCCGGCACCCGGGCTCGGCGCAGCCCGCGCCGGCGGGCCGAGCCGGTCTCGTCGCCCGACCCGGAGGGCTCCGGCTCGTCGTCCGGCTCAGCCGGTTGCCGCTCGTCGCCTGGGTTCCCGGCCGGATCGGGGCTTGCGAGGCCATCGCTCGACGCCGGCGGCCCGTCCAGGTCCGGGCCGTCGTCGGCCCGACCCGCCGGGAGGATGGGGTCGTCCGGGCCGACCGGTAGCTCGACCGGCTGGTCGAAGACGGCATCGAACGACCGGTCGTCGAACTGCGACGGCGCCTCAGCCTCCGGCACCGGATCGGTCAGCTCGCCACCGATCCGCTGTTGTGCCTGCGGATCCTCGATGGCACTGGTGGAGGTGTTGGCCTTGATTCGCTCGAACACCGCCCGCCCCCGGGTCAGGTCGTGGCCGATCGCGGCCGCGTCCAGCTCGTACTGAATGCGCTTGACGCCGTTCTCGTCCGCCCAGTCCCGGGTGAACAGGCGGCCGGTCACGATCAGCGGGTCGCCCCGGGTCACCGACGACTTGACGTTGCTGGCCAGTGCCCGCCAGCAGTTGACCCGCACCCGCAGGCTGTTCCCGTCGACCCACTGTCCGGTCTCGCGGTTCAGGCGCCGCGACGTCGATGCGATCTTGAAGGTGGTGACCAGGGCACCGGTGTTGGTGGTGCGCCGCCACTCCGGC
>WHTQ01000167.1 GCA_009377645.1 Micromonosporaceae bacterium
CCAGCGCGGCCACCAGCAGCCCCGGGACGGTGGCCGGCGCGGCCCGCCCGGCCAGCTCCGCCCGCAGCCCCGGGTCGACCCGCAGCCGGCCGGTCGCGGGCTCCAGCAGGTAGGCCTTCTCGGTGACCGTGAGCGTGACCACCCGGGTCGCCGGGTCCGCCAGCAACGCCACCACCGCGGACGGGTCGGCCGGTGCGTGCCGGACCCCGCTGATCGCACCGACCACCCGGGTCCGCGCGCCGGCACCGTCCAAGCTGGTCACGCTGAACAGGCCGTCCTGGCCAGCCAGGGCGTCCACCAGCGGCCGCCGGCGGGGAGCCACCGCCACGATCCCCCAGTCGCCGCCGGCCGCCGCGACCGCCTCCTCGGTGTAGACCGCCTGGTGCGCCCGGTGGAAGGCACCGAGCCCCAGATGGACGATCCCCGGGCCGACGTCCCCCGGCCGCACCAGCGGGCGGGCGCCGGCCGGCACCCGGTCCACTGTGGCCAGCGACAGCCGCTGACCGGTCACCGCCACGCCGGACCGTCCGGAAAGGAGAACCGGGCCACCGACTCCGGTCGCATGGTGACGCTGTAGCCGGGCGCGACCGGTAGCTGGTACCGCCCGCCCGCCACCCGTACCGGATCCACGAAGTGCTCGTGCAGGTGGTCGACGTACTCGATCATGCGGCCCGCCAGCGAGCACCCGACCCGCAGGTAGTCGAAGATGGACAGATGCTGGACATACTCGCACAGGCCGACGCCACCGGCGTGCGGGCAGACCGGCACGCCGAACTTGGCCGCCATCAGCAGGATCGCCAGCACCTCGTCGACCCCGCCGACCCGGCAGGCGTCCACCTGGCACACCCCGATCGCCCCGGCCTGCAGCAGCTGCTTGAAGATGACCCGGTTGGCCGCCATCTCGCCGGTCGCCACCCGGCACCGGCCACCGGACTGGCGGCCGACCGCCTCGGCGATCCGGGCGTGGCCGAGCACGTCGTCGGCGTGGGTGGGCTCCTCGATCCAGTACGGATCGACGCCGACCAGCTGGGCCAGGTTCCCGATCGCCTCGTCCACCCCCCAGACCTGGTTCGCGTCCAGCATCAGCAGCACCTCCGGACCGACCTCGGCCCGGACCAGCTCGACCCGGCGCAGGTCGTCCTCGATCGGCCCGCCCACCTTCAGCTTCAGCGCCCGCCATCCCTGCGCGTACGCGGCCCGGGTCAGCTCCCGGACCTGCTGGTCCGGATAGCCGAGCCACCCCACCGAGGTGGTGTAGGCCGGGAAGCCGTCCCGGGTGAGCTGGTCCAGCCGGTCCGCGAGCCCGACCCGGCCCCGGTCCAGGATCCCGGCGGCCTCGTCCGGCGTCAGCGCGTCGCTGATGTGGTGGAAGTCGATCGTGCGGACCAGCTCGTCGGTGGGCAGCTCGGCCAGCAGCCGCCACACCGGCACGCCAGCCAGCTTCGCCCGCAGGTCCCACACCGCATTCACCAGCGCGCCGGTGGCCATGTGGATGACCCCCTTCTCCGGACCGAGCCAGCGCAGCTGCGGGTCGGCGGTCAACGACCGCCAGAACGCGACCGGCTCCCGGGCGACCTCCGGGACGGTCCGACCGACCACGTGGTGGGCCAGCGCCCGCACCGCCGCGCAGGTGAGCTCGTTGCCGCGCCCGTTGGTGAAGGTGAGGCCGGCGCCGGTCGGCCCGCCGTCGGTGGCCAGCTCGACGTAGCTGGCCGAGTAGTCGCCCCGGTTGAGCGAGTCGGAGCCGTCCCCGGCCGCCGCGGTCGGGAACCGGACGTCGTGCACCCGGACCGCGGTGACCCTGGTCCCGCCGGTCACCGCTGCTCCAGCCGGAAGATCCGCTTCGGCAGGCGGTAGGCGAGGTCCACGATGGTCTCGGCGGCCTCGTCCAGCGGCAGCCGGTGCTCGGCGACCAGCCGGGCCAGGAAGCCGGCGTCGATCCGGCGGGCCACCTCGTGGCGCACCGGGATCGAGCAGAACGCGCGGGTGTCGTCGACGAACCCGGCCGTGTTGTAGAAGCCGGCGGTCTCGGTGACCGCCTCCCGGAACCGCCGCAGCGCCTCCGGCGCGTCCAGGAACCACCACGGGGCCCCCAGGTACAGCGACGGGTAGCCGCCGGCCAGCGGGGCCAGCTCCCGGCTGAAGGCGGTCTCGTCCAGCGTGTACACCACGATCGTCAGGCGCGGGTCGTTGCCGTAGGCCTCCAGCAGCGGACCGAGCGCGTGCACGTAGTCGGTCGGCTGCGGGATGTCCCCACCGACGTCGCGACCATGGGCGGCGTGCAGCCAGCGGTTGTGGTTGCGCACCGAACCCGGGTGCAGCTGCATCACCAGGCCGTCGTCGACCGACATCCGGGCGAACTCGTACAGCATGTGCGCCCGGAACGCCTCGGCGTCGGCCGGCGACGCCGTGCCCTGCAGCGCCCGGTTGTAGATCGCGGCGGCGTCGGCCGGCGCCAGCGGGTGGGTCCGGGCGGTCGGGTGACCGTGGTCCGAGGAGGTCGCGCCGGCCTTCACGAACGCCTCCCGGCGCCGCCCTAGCGCGGTCAGGTAGCCCGGGAAGCCGGTGGTGTCCTCTCCGGTCAGCTCGCCCAGCGCCGCCACCCGGTCGGCCCAGCCGGCCCAGTCCAGGTCCACCACATTGTCCGGACGGAACGTCGTGATCACCCGGCCGCCCGGCCCGCCCCAGCCGTCGGCCGCGAGGGTGGCGTGCGGCGCCAGGTCGTCGAGCGGTGACTCGGAGGTCGCCAGCACCTCGATGCCGAACCGCCCGAACAGTGCCCGGGGCCGGAAGTCGGGTTCGGCCAGCCGGGCGGCGAGCGCGTCGTAGACCTGGTCGGCGGTCTGCGGCCGGAACGGGATGTCCACTCCGAACACGTCGGCGAAGGTGCGCTCCAGCCACAGCCGCGACGGGGTGCCCCGGAACAGGTGCCAGTGCGCG
>WHTQ01000068.1 GCA_009377645.1 Micromonosporaceae bacterium
ACGCAAAATCGCCAGCTGGCCCCTCAAACGCGCCGCACACCGCATCCCAGACCGCCCAGCCGATCCAACCGTCACCATCATCGGCGCGACCAAAACCAACCGGGTCAAACGGACAACACGACCTTAAGTCACCGGTATTGAGCCTAACCCTGCCGCCCCCACGACGAGTCGCACTCCCGCAGCCGAGGGTCCGCGCGCACCGGCAGACCAGACCCCTCGAACACGATCCGCGCGGTCTCCACCGCCCGGCCCAGGTCGGACGTGAAGACCGCGACCACCCGGCAGCCAGCCGGTCGCGATCCCGGCCTCGTTGTCGGTGCTGGTGGCGTGCGTCTCGTAGACCAGCTCGACCGTCATCACGCCGACACCTCCGGCTTCGTACGGGTGCGCCGATCACACACTCATCCATAGTGGGCATCGCCGCCTGCCGGATTCGGGCCAGCAGCACGATACTGCGGCGATTCGCGCGTCGGTCACGGTAGCCCGGCCACCCGGGCCGCGGCGGCTGAGCCGGCCGCGGTCACCTGGTCGGCCAGCGCCCGGCACTGCGCCAGGGTCCGCCCGGCCAGCGCCGCCCGCACCGGCGCCAGCGCGGCCGGCGCCATCGACAGCGAGCCCGCCCCGAGCCCGACCAGGACGCAGGCCAGCAGCGGGTCGGCGGCCGCCTCACCGCACACCCCGACCGGCTTGCCGGCCCGGGCACCGGCCTCGCCGACCAGCCGTACCAGCCGCAGCACGGCCGGGTGCCAGGGATCCTGCAGCGCGCCGAGCCCGCCCAGCTGGCGGTCGGCGGCCAGGGCGTACTGGGCGAGATCGTTGGTGCCGATGCTGACGAAGTCGGTCACCGCCAGGATCTCCTCGGCCAGCACCACCGCCGACGGCACCTCGATCATGACCCCGGCGGTGAGCAGGCCCTGGGCGGCGGCCTCGGCCGTGAACCAGGCCGCCTCGTCCGGCTCGGCCACCATCGGCGCCATCACCCACACCTCCGCATCCTCCGTCGCGGCGGCCGCGGCGATCGCGGCCAGCTGCGGGCGCAGCAGGTGGGGGGCGGCCCGCAGCGCACGCACCCCGCGCCGGCCCAGCGCCGGGTTCGGCTCCGGCGGCCCGGTCAGGTAGGGCAGCGGCTTGTCCGCGCCCGCGTCGAGGACCCGCACCACCACCCGCCGTCCGGCGAACGCCGCCAGCACGGTCCGGTACGCGTCCCGCTGCCGCTGCCAGGACGGCGCCGCCGGCGCGTCGAGGAACAGCAGCTCGGTACGGAGCAGGCCGACTCCCTCGGCGCCGGCCGCCGCGGCCGCGACCGCCTCCGCCGGGTCACCCAGGTTGGCCAGCAACGCGACCGGGTGACCGTCGGCGGTCCGCCCCGGCCCAGCGAATGCCGCGGACGCGGCGGTACGGGCACCGTCCGAGGTCGCGGCCGGGAGCTCGGCCGGGAACTCGATCGGGTCCGGGGCGCCGATCACCAGTGACCGGGCCGGGTCCACGAGTGCGGTCACGCCGTCGGTCAGCCGCTCCGCCCCGGTGCAGCCGACCACCGCCGGGATCCCCCGGGACCGGGCCAGCACCGCGGTGTGGCTGGTCGGACCGCCGCCAGCGGTGACGAACCCGAGCACCCGGCCGAGGTCGAGCACCGCCGTGTCGGCCGGTGCCAGGTCGTGCGCCACCAGGATGTACGGGTGGCCCGGGTCCGGCACCGACGGCACCGGCACCTGCAGGCTGGCGGCGATCGCGCGCTGCCGTACGTCGGCCAGGTCGGCGACCCGGGCGGCCAGCCGCCCACCGGCGGCCGCGAGCGCCGCCAGGTACCCGTCGAACGCCTCGTGGATCGCGCGGGCGGCGGTCCGGCCGGCCGCCACCGCCCGCTCCACCGCCGCCCCGAGCGCCGGGTCGAGCGCCATCATGGCCTGCGCCTCCAGCACCTCCGCGGCCTCCGTCCCGCCGGCCAGGGTCGCGGCCCGGGCGCGCAGCTGGCCGGCGACCGCGGCCAGCGCGGCCCGGGCCGCGGCCAGCTCGGCGTCCGGAGTCCGGTCGCTGGCGACCGGCGGTGGCTCGGGCAGCGGTCCCGCCATCCGGGTCACCGGACCGGCCACCGCCCGGGTGCCGATGCCGAAGCCGGGCAGCTCGATCCGGTCAGCCATCACCGGCCTCCCCCTCCGGCACCGCACCGGCGAGCAGCCCGGCCAGCCGCTCCAGCGCGGCCACGGCGCCGGTCCCGTCGGCCCGCAGCACCACCTCCTCCCCCTGCCGTACGTCCAGCGTGAGCACGGCGAGGATGCTGCGGGCGTCCACCGGGTCCCCGCCGGCCGGCCGGCCGATCGTGACCGCCGCGCCGCTGTCGGCCACGGCCTTCACGAACTGGGCGGCCGGCCGGGCGTGCAGGCCCTCCGGGGCGGCGACGGTGACGCGGCGCTCGGGCATGGTGGTCCCTTCTCCGGCGGTGGTCAGATCCACGTGAACAGCGGGTCCCCGGCCGCCACCCGCCCGGTCGCGACCTGGGTCACCGCACCGGCCGGCGCGTCGAGCGCGACCACCGGGCAGGTGGTGGCCAGACCCCGGGTGGCCACCGCGGCCGGGTCCCACCGGACCACCGGGTCACCGGCGGCGACCAGCTGACCCGGTGCCGCCAGCACCGTGAAGCCGGCGCCGTCCAGCCGGACCGTGTCGATCCCGAGGTGCACCAGCACCGCGTACCCCTGGGGTGAGGCCACGACGAACGCGTGCGGTTTCACCTTCACCAGCTCGCCACCGACCGGAGCGACCACCCGGTGCCCGGCCGGGTCCGGGGCGATCGCGGCACCGGGGCCGACCAGCCCGCCGGCGAAGACCGGGTCGGGCACCTCGGACAGCGGGATGACCGTTCCGGCGACCGGCGCCACCACGGCCAACCCCACTAGAGCAGGTCCTCGATGTCGTCGGCGAGGTTGTCCGCCTCCGGCCCGACAATCACCTGCACCACGTTGCCGGCGCGCAGCACTCCGTGCACGCCGGCCGCCTTGAGCACGGCCTCGTCGACCAGGCCGCCGTCGCTGACCACGGTGCGCAGCCGGGTGATGCAGGGCTCGATCTCGATGATGTTGTCGGCGCCGCCCAGACCGGCGACGATCCGTTCCGCCTTGTCAGCCATCCGGCTCCTTCCCGCTCCCCCGCGGTCCGTGAGGGTTGACAACAGTAGACACCTTCTGGTCTAGTCCGGTCTAGACCTGGCGCCGTCAGGTCCGCCATCCGAGAGACCACGCGGAACCTGCACATGGGCCTTGACCAGCACAGTCCGGTCCCGAAGCACCAGCAGCTGCGCGAGATACTGCTGGATCTCGTCGAGTCTGCCGGCCCGGAGACCGCGATCCCCAGCGAGCGGGAGCTCGCCGGACGGTACCGGGTGGCCCGGATGACCGTCCGGCAGGCGGTCGAGTCGCTGGTGGCCGAGGGCCGGCTGTTCAAGGTCGCCGGCAAGGGGACGTTCGTCGCCGCACCGAAGGTGGACATGCAGGCGCGCCTGACCACCTTCGGCGAGGAGATGGGCCGCCGCGGCCTGGCCCCCAGCACCTCGGTGCTCGGGTTCGGGCGTACGCCGGCCAGCGCCCACCTGGCCCGGGAGCTGGCGGTCGAGTCCGGCGAGCCGCTGGTGCACCTGGCCCGGCTGCGGTCCGCCGACGGCACCCCGATGGCGGTGGAGCGGCTGTGGCTGCCGGAGCGGCTGGTCCCCGGCCTGGCCGACGACGACCGGCCGCCGGACTCGGTCTACGACACCCTCGGGAAGCGGTTCGGTCTGATGCCGGACTGGGGCGAGGACGTGATCGAGGCCGCCGTCGCCGACCCGGAGGTGGCCGACCTGCTGCAGGTCGGGCCCGGTGGGCCGGTGCTGCGCATCACCCGGCACACGTACGCCGGACAGAGGCTGGTGGAGTACTCGTTCTCGCTCTACCGCGCCGACCGCTACCAGCTGTGGGTGCCGCTGGCGCGGCCGGCGCCGCCCATCACCAACCCTCGCAAGGCGGGCCCGCCGGGCACCGCCCCCTGACTTCACACTGGAGGAACACCCCCCATGACCGCAGAAGCGCTACCCACCAGTGCCGCCGGTGGCGGCGGCGCCACCCTGGGCGTCCTGCAACGGATCGGACGCAGCCTGATGATGCCGATCGCCGTGCTCCCGGTGGCCGGGCTGCTGCTGCGGTTCGGCCAGCCGGACGTGGCGGACTGGCTCGGAGCATCCGAGGACAACCTGGTCTCGGCGGTGCTGGCGCAGGCCGGCGACGCCATCTTCAGCAACCTGCCGCTGCTGTTCGCAGTCGGGGTGGCGATCGGCTTCGCCCGCCGCTCCGACGGCTCCACCGGGCTCGCCGCGGTGGTCGGGTTCCTGATCTTCGACACCGTCTACGGTGTCCTGGCCGGCCGGGAGTCGGTGCTGCTCAATGATGAACCGGTCTCGATGGGAGTGCTGTCGGGCATCCTGATGGGCCTGGTCACGGCCCTGCTCTACCAGCGCTTCTACCGGGTGCGGCTGCCCTCGTACCTGGCCTTCTTCGGCGGCCGGCGGTTCGTGCCGATCATCACCGGGCTGGCCGCCACCGTGCTGGGGGTGATCTTCGGTCTACTCTGGCCGATCGTCGGCCGTCCGTTCAACGCGATGGGCGAGTGGATCGTCGACAACCAGACGATCGGCGCGGGCGTGTACGGGGTGGTGAACCGCCTGCTCATCCCGTTCGGCCTGCACCACATCCCGAACTCGCTGGTGTGGTTCCAGTTCGGAGCGTTCGAGGACGCGACCGGCGACCTGAACCGGTTCTTCGCCGGCGACCCGGACGCCGGTGGGTTCATGACCGGGTTCTTCCCGATCATGATGTTCGGCCTGCCGGCGGCCTGCCTGGCGATGGTGATGGCGGCCCACGTGAGCCGGCGCAAGGCGGTCGCCGGCCTGCTCGGGTCGGCGGCGCTGACCTCGTTCCTGACCGGGATCACCGAGCCGATCGAGTTCGCCTTCGTGTTCGTGGCCCCCGCCCTGTACGCGGTGCACGCGGTGCTGACCGGCACGTCGATGATGCTGGTCAACGCGATGGACATCCGCAGCGGGTTCACGTTCTCGGCCGGCTTCACCGACTGGGCGCTCAACTTCCTCGGCGCCAACCACGAGAACCCGTTCCTGCTGCTGGGAGTCGGGCTGGTCTACGGCGTGATCTACTACTTCGTCTTCTACTTCATTATCACGAGGTTCGACCTCAAGACACCTGGCCGGGAGCCGGAGGGGGTGGAGGGGGTGCTGCCGGCCATGGTGGACTCGGACGCCCCGCTCCCGCGCCGGGCCGCGCCGGACCCGGCGCCCGCCGACGATCCGGAACGCGCGCCCGAGCCGGGCGGCCCCGGCGACCGGGAACGCTGAGCGGCGGGCCGTAGGATCGGTGGCCGTGGAGCGGGTCGGGGTCGAGCAGCGGCGGGCCCGACTCGCCCGGCGGCACCACCTGGCGCCGGGCGGGAAGGCGGCCAGCCCGGTCGAGGCGGCCCGTGGCATGGTGGCGCTGCACTCCACCGACCCGGCCTCGGTGTTCCTCGCCACCCACGCCCGGACCGACCCGCCGGCCCCGGTAGCGGCGATCGAGCAGGCCCTGTACGAGGACCGGTCGCTGCTGCGGATGCACGGCATGCGCCGCACCATGTTCGTGGTCGAGACCGCGCTCGCGCCGGTGGTGCAGGCGGCCTGCACCGACGCGGTGGCGGAGCTGAGCTGGCGGCGGTACGCGAAGCTGCTGTCCGAGCACGGCGCCGGTGACCGGGACTGGCTGGCCGCGGTGGCCGGGCAGACCGCGGAGGCGATCGCCGCCCGGGGGCAGGCCACCGGGGCGCAGCTGTCGGCCGACGTGCCGGGGCTGCGCACCCAGCTGCTGCTGAACGAGGGCAAGAAGTACGAGTCCCGGCAGAACATCACCAGCTGGGTGCTGTTCCTGCTGGCGGCCGAGGGGCGGATCGTACGCGGCCGGCCGCGCGGCAGCTGGGCGAGCAGCCAGTACACCTGGGCTCCGGCACAGAAGTGGCTGCCGGCCGGGATGCCGGCGGTCCCGACCGGGCCGGCCCGGGTGGAGCTGGTGCGCCGGTGGCTGGCGGCGTTCGGCCCGGGGACCGTCGCCGACCTGCGGTGGTGGACCGGGCTGACCGCCGGTCAGGTGAAGCAGGCGCTGGCGGAGCTGGACCCGGTCGAGGTGGACCTGGACGGCACCACCGGGCTGCTGCTGCCCGACGACCTGGCCCCGGTGCCACCGCCCGACCCGTGGGTGGCGCTGCTGCCGGCGCTCGACCCGACCCCGATGGGCTGGACCGGGCGGGCCTGGTTCCTGGGCGAGCACGCCCCGGCCGTGTTCGACCGGAACGGCAACATCGGCCCGTCCGTGTGGTGCGACGGCCGGATCGTCGGCGGCTGGGCGCAGCGGGCCGGCGGCGAGATCGCGTACCGGCTGCTGGAGGACGTGGGCCGCCAGGCCGCGGCGGCGGTCGAGGCGGCCGCCGCGGCGCTGGGCAGCTGGGTCGACCGGGTCCGGATCACGCCCCGGTTCCGGACCCCACTGGAACGGGAGCTGGCCGGGGCAGCGGCGCCGGGCGCAGGTCCACCCGGCGCAGCAGCTGCGCGTTGAGCGCCACCACGATCGTGGACAGGCTCATCAGCACCGCGCCGACCGCCATCGGCAGCACGAACCCGGCCCAGGCGAGCACCCCGGCGGCCAGCGGGATCGCGACCAGGTTGTAGCCGGCGGCCCACCAGAGGTTCTGGACCATCTTGTGGTAGCTGGCCCCGGACAGCCGTTTGACCGCCACCACCGCCCGCGGGTCGTCGGAGGCGAGCACGATCCCGGCCGACTCGATCGCCACGTCGGTGCCGGCGCCGATCGCGATGCCGACGTCCGCCCGGGCCAGCGCCGGCGCGTCGTTGACGCCGTCGCCGACCATCGCCACGGTGTGGCCGCGGCGCTGCAGGTCGGCCACGGCCGAGTCCTTGTCCTCCGGCAGCACTTCCGCGAACACCTCGTCGATGCCGAGGTCGGCCGCGACCGCGTCGGCGACCTGCCGGGCGTCGCCGGTGATCATCGCCACCGTGACCCCCTGGCGGTGCAGCGCCTCGATCGCCGCCCGGGACTCCTCCCGGACCTGGTCCTCCAGCGCGAGCGCGCCGGTCACCTGGCCATCCCGGACCACGTGCAGGACCGCGGCGCCGCGCTCGCGCCAGCGCGCCAGCGGCTCGGCCAGGCCGGCCGGGGCTGCCAGGCCGCGCTCGCGCAGCAGGGCCGGGCCGCCCACCGCCACGGTCGCGCCGTCTACTGTGGCCTCTACTCCGCGCCCGGTCATCGACCGGAACCCGGTCGCCGCCGGCACGGCCAGCCCCCGCTGCCGGGCGGCCGCCACGATCGCCCGGGCGAGCGGGTGCTCGCTGTCCGCCTCGACCGCCGCCGCCAGCCCGAGCTGCCGGTCGTCGTCGCCGTCCACACTGGCCACCCCGGCGACCGCGTGCTCGCCCCGGGTCAGCGTGCCGGTCTTGTCGAACAGCACCGCGTCCACGCTGCGCATCAGCTCCAGCGCCAGCCGGTCCTTGACCAGGATGCCGCTGCGCGCCGACTTCGCGGTCGAGATCGCGGTCACCAGCGGGATCGCCAGCCCGAGCGCGTGCGGGCAGGCGATGATCAGGACGGTCACCGACCGGGTCAGGGCGCTGTCCGGCTGCCCGAGCAGCAGCCACACCGCGAAGGTGGCCACCGCGACCGCCAGCGCCACGTAGAACAGCAGCGCGGCGGCCCGGTCGGCCAGCACCTGGGTCCGCGACTTCGACTCCTGCGCCTGCGCGACCAGCCGCTGGATGCCGGCCAGCGCGGTGTCCTCCCCGACCGCGTCGACCCGGACCCGGATCGCGCCGTCGGCGGCGACGCTGGCCGCGATCACCCGCTCCTGCGGCCCGCGGACGACCGGGTTCGACTCCCCGGTGATCATGGACTCGTCCAGCTCGGCGGTGCCCTCGACGATCGTCCCGTCGGCCGGCACCCGGCCGCCCGGGCGCACCAGCACCACGTCCCCGGTCGCCAGCTCGGCCACCGGCACCGGCTCGACCTCGCCGCCGGCGGTGACCCGCTCGGCCTGGTCCGGCAGCAGCTCGGCCAGTGCGGCCAGCGCCCCCTGCGCCTGCCCGATCGCGCGCATCTCCAGCCAGTGGCCGAGCAGCATGATCACGATCAGCAGGGACACCTCCCACCAGACCTCGACGTCGAAGAACCCGAGGGTGGCGGCCCAGCTGGCCACGAAAGCGACCGTGATCGCCATCCCGATCAGCAGCATCATCCCGGGCTGCCGGGCACGCGCCTCGGCCACCGCTCCCTTGAGGAACGGCCCGCCCCCGTACCCGAACACCACCGTGCCCAGCACCGGCGCCACCCAGTCCCGGCCCGGGAACTCAAGCAGGTAGCCGAACCAGTCCATCACCGCCGGGCTGGTCGCCACCACCGGCACGGTCAGCGCCAGGCTCAGCCAGAACCGGTTCTTGAACATCTCCGGGCTGTGCCCGGCGTGCTTATCGTGTCCGCTCTCCGTACCACCCGGGTGATGGTGTGCACCGGGCTCCGCCCGGGGCCCGTGGTCCCGCTGGTGGTCGGCCTCTGGCATCAGGTCTGTCATTGTCGATCCCCTCGACCGTCGTTCATGGTGCAGTACCCTACCCCCCTAGGGTATATGCCGGCCAGTCGACATGAGCTACCTCACTCGCACTGTAAGTCACCAGCTGCGGCTCTGGTCCGGCTCCGGGCAGGACAGCGCGTACGCGAGCAGCTCCGAGTAGGACGCGGTCGCCAGCGCGACGCAGCTGTCGGCCGCCCCGTAGTAGAGCCGCACCTGGTCCCGCTCCGGGTCGTGCAGCAGCCCGGTCGGGAACACCACGTTCGGCGCGTCGCCGACCCGCTCGTACGGTGCGCTCGCGGCGAACACCCAGTCCTCACCGCGCCGCAGCACCCGCTGCGGCTGCGCCAGGTCGAGCAGCACCACCCCGACCCGGTAGACCAGGCCGGCGGCCACCTCCTTGATGCCGTGGTAGATGGCGAGCCAGCCCTGCGGGGTCCAGAGCGGCGGCGGGCCCATCCCGATCCGCACGTTGTCCCACCAGCCGCCCGGGCGGGCCGCCAGCACCAGCTGCGGGGTGCTCCAGGAGCGCAGGTCCCGCGACCTCGACAGCCACACGTCGGCCCGCCGGTCCGGCTCGGACATCGGCCGGTGGAACAGCGCGAACTGCCCGTCGACCAGGCGGGGCAGCAGCGCGGCGTTCTTGTCCGCCGGCGGCAGGACCACCCCCACCCGCTCCACACTGCGGAAGTCCCGGGTGGTCGCGAGCGCCACGCCCGGACCCTCCGGGCCGTACGCCGTGTACGTGACCAGCCAGGAGTCCAGCTCGTCCACCCGGGTGACCCGCGGATCCTCCACCCCCCAGCGGGAGCTGTCCGCATGGTCCCCGGGTGCGACCAGCGGCTCCTTGTCCACCCGCCAACCGGTGGCCCCGTCGGCGCTGCGGGCCACCGACAGGTGGGAGATCCCGCGCCGGTCCTCCACCCGGCACAGCAGCACCGTCTCCCCGTTCACGACCGCAGCACCCGGGTTGAACACCGAGTTGACCGGATACGGCCAGTCGTCCGCGGTCAGCAGCGGGTTGGCCGGGCTGCGGGTGAACAGCTCGGTCATGCGGCCGGGAGCTCGGCTGGGTCCGGCGGCGGCCGGCGGTACGACCACGCAGGCTCACCTCCCGCGGTCATCGCGCCCGCCGCCCGGAGGTCCCCCACACGCGCGGGGAGACGGGTCAGGCGGATCTGTCCCGCCGACCGTACCCGGGCCGGGCCGGTGACCGGGACCGCCGCGGCGGCGAACACCTCCGCAAACCGGGCACCCACCACCGGCCAGCTGAGCCCGGCACCCAGCCGCCGGGCCGACGCCCGGGCGGCGGCCAGCCGCTCCGGGTCGGCCAGCAGGTCCCCCACCGCGGTCGCGAACGCCGCCGGGTCGTCGAACGGGACCAGCGCCCCGCGCGCCGGCCCGTCCGGCGGGGTCACCAGGTCGACCGCGTACCGGTAGGAGGTCGACACCACCGCGCATCCGGCGGCCAGGGCGAAGGTGAGCACGCCCGAGCAGGTCTGCTCCGGTGACCGGTACGGGGTCAGGTGCACCTCGGTGCCGGCCAGCAGCGCGGCCAGCTCCGGCTCGGTGAGGAAGGTGTCCAGGAACCGGACCTGCTCGGCCACGCCGAGGTCGTGGGCCAGCCGCACCAGGCCGGTCCGGTAGGACTCGCCGCTGGCCCGGATCACCTCCGGGTGGGTGGCCCCGGCCACCAGATAGCGCACGTCCGGATGGCGGGAGACCACCTCCGGCATCGCCGCGATCACCGTCTCCAGGCCCTTGCCCGACCGGAGCAGGCCGAACGTGGACAGCACCCGGTAGCCGGCGACCTCCGCCAGCGCCTGCGCGACCGCCGGCCGGACCGCGGCCGGGTCGACCGCGCGGCCAAGCTCGCTCGGCACCCCGTGCGGCACCACCGAGACCCGGTCCGGGTCCACCGCCCCGGAGCGGGTGGCGACCGCCCGGGCGGTCCCGGTGAACACGGTGACCTGGGCCGCCCGCCGGCACAGGCTGGCCAGCACCCCGGCCTGCCCGGCAGCGGGCGCGGCGAGCACCGTGTGGAGGGTCACCACGTACGGCACGCCGAGTGCGGTCAGCTCATCGGTGAAGTCCAGCAGATAGCCGCCGTCCGGCCCACCGAAGATCCCGAACTCGTGCTGGATCACCACCAGGTCGGCGCCGCTGGCCGCCACCGCCCGCGCCGCCGGCCGGTAGCCGTCCGGGTCGTCCTGGTCCAGCACGCTGGTCACCTCGGGCCCGTACGCGAGCCCGTCCCGGTCGATCGCGCAGACGTCCACCCGCCAGCGGGGCGCGCTGGCAGCCAGCGCGGCTCGCAGGTCGGCGGCGAAGGTGGCCAGGCCACAACGGCGCGGCGGGTAGGTGGACAGCAGGACTATGTGCATGCGATCGAAACTCCAACTCTTTGTGGGAAACCGGAGCAAGATTACGACCATGGGGGCGGGTCTGACACGGCCGAATGTCCCTAATCGGCGGCGATCTCGGTTCCTGCCCGGCGCGGTGTCGAGAGGTCACCTCCCCGCAGCGCCGACAACCCACCAGGTGTGGGCGATGGCGAGTTCCGGTCATGGCCACATCTGGCCATGCTGCGGGTAAGCGCCCGCGTCAGCATCCGGTACGGGCTGTTACCGCGACGGTTCGTTGCGGTGCCCGAGCGCCTCCCCGGACCCGGGACCGGGCAAACCGGACTCAGCCCGACCAGGGCTGCCCCTCGGCGTAGCCGGCCGGCGTCTGGACCCCGAGCACCGCGCGGTCGTGGAACTGGTCCAGGTCGGCGGCGCCGGTGTAGGTGCAGGCACTGCGGACCCCGGCCACGATCAGGTCGAGCAGGTCCTCGACCCCGGGCCGGCGCGGGTCCAGGAACATCTCCGCGGCCGAGATCCCCTCCTCGAAGAACGCCTTCCGGGCCCGGTCGTACCCGGACTCGCCGGCGGTCCGGGCATTGACCGCCCGGGCCGAGGCCATCCCGAAGCACACCTTGTACGGCCGGCCGTCGGCGTCGGTCTGCAGGTCGCCGGGCGACTCGTGGGTGCCGGCCAGCCAGGAACCGATCATCACGTTCGAGGCGCCGGCCGCCAGCGCCAGCGCGACGTCCCGGGGGCGCCGGATCCCGCCGTCGGCCCACACGTGCGCACCCAGCTCCCGCGCCCGGGCCGCGCACTCGATCACCGACGACAGCTGCGGCCGCCCGACCCCGGTCATCATCCGGGTGGTGCACATCGCGCCCGGGCCGACCCCGACCTTGACGATGTCGGCCCCGGCCGCCACCAGGTCGGTGACCCCGGCCGCGGTCACCACGTTGCCGGCCACCACCGGCACCGTCGGAGCCAGCGCCCGAACCGCGCGTACCGCCGCCAGCATCCGCTCCTGGTGCCCGTGCGCGGTGTCCACCACCAGCACGTCGGCACCGGCCGCCAGCAGGTCGCCGGCCCGGCCGGCCACGTCGCCGGAGATCCCGACCGCGGCCGCCACCCGCAGCCGGCTCTGCGGGTCGACCGCCGGCCGGTAGAGGGTGGCGCGCAGCGCCCCGGTCCGGGTGAGCACGCCGACCAGCTGCCCGGCCTGGTCGACCACCGGTGCCAGCCGGTGGTTGCCCGCAGCGAGCCGGTCGAACGCCGCCTCCGGGTCGATCCCGGCTGGCAGGGTCAGCAGGTCGGTGGACATGATCATCCGGAGCTGCGTGAACCTGTCCACCCCGGTGCAGTCCGCCTCGGTCACGATCCCCCGTGGCCGCCCGTCGTCCGACACCACCACCCCGGCGCCGTGCGCCCGTTTCGGCAGCAGCCCGAGCGCGTCCGAGACGGTGTCGGTCGGGTGCAGCACCACCGGCGTCTCGTAGACGGTGTTCGCCTGCTTGACCGACCGGATCGCGTCCGCCACCACGTCGGCCGGGATGTCCTGCGGGATCACCGCCAGCCCGCCCCGCCGCGCGATCGTCTCGGCCATCCGCCGCCCGGACACCGCGGTCATGTTGGCGGCCACCACCGGGATAGTGGCGCCGGTCCGGTCCGGCGTCGCGAGGTCCACGTCACCGCGCGAGCTCACGTCCGACCGGTTCGGCACCAGGAACACGTCGTCGTAGGTCAGGTCGACCCCGGACCGCACCTCATCGAGCATCCGCATCCGTCGAGTATCCCGGGCCGGTGTCCCGGGGCAGGGACCGCGCCCGGACCTCAGACCCGGGTCGGTGGCGCCGCGTAGATCGCCGACGTGAACGTGGCGACCTGCTGCGGGCTGCAGTTGCGCGCCACGTCCGCCTCGCTGATCATCCCGACCAGCCGGTGCTGCTCGAGCACCGGCAGCCGGCGGATCTTGTGGTCGGTCATCATCTGCATCGCCTGGTCCAGGTCGGCGTCCGCCTCCACCCAGATCGGCGTACCCTGGGCGAGCTCCCGGGCGGTGGTGGTCTGCGGGTCCCGCCCCTCGGCGATCGCCCGGACCACGATGTCCCGGTCGGTGAGGATGCCGTGCAGGCGTTCATCGGACCCACAGATCGGCAGCGCACCGACCTGCAGCTCCCGCATCCGGCCGGCGGCCGCCGCCAGTGTCTCGTCCTCCTTGATGCACTCGACCCCCTGGTGCATGATCTCCCGAGCGCTGGTCATCTCCCCGTACCCCCTCCAGCTGGCTGGTGGAACCTTCCGAATCTCCCACACCGGCCCGGGCACCGGAGCCGGTTCAGCCAGATCGCCGCGGCACCGCCCGCGGGCTGACCAGCTCCGCCCCAGCCGCGCGTACCCGCACCTGCAGCACCCGGTCGGCGGTGACCACCGCGACCCGGCGGCCCAGGGCGGCGGACCGGACCAGCTCCACCACCGCCTCGTCGCCGGCGCCGCCGGCGGCCACCACCCGGACCCCGGCTACCCCGGACACCGCCCGGGCCGCTCCCTCCACCACCAGCACCACCTCCACCGGCGGCGGCAGGCCGGGCAGGCCCTCGGTGGCCACCGGCACCAGCGCGTCCCGCAGCCGGGCGGTGGCCCCGGCCCGGTCCCGCCACCACCCGTCCGGCACCGACCCGACCACGTTCGCCGCGTCCACCACCAACAGCAGCCCGACACCGGCCGCCTCACCTGTCGTCACCGCCCCAGTGTGCCAAAGGCCGGGTGTCGGAAACGGGGCCTGCGTGGCCACCACGATGAGCCGCGACTGACCGGCGCCGGCAGCCGCCAGCGAGGGCCGGCGGCAACAGCCGGCGGCGCCGCCCGCGCCGGGCTACGCTCGGCGTGTCAGCGGGCTGACGTACGGCCGGAGGGGGTGTCCGCCCGTGTCCCTGGACTGGATGACAATGCGCCAGCTGGCCAGCCTGGCCGACCCGGTCGGGGTGCTCTCGATCTACGTGACGCTGGACCTGCCGGAGCGGGCGGAGGCGAGCCGGAAGCCGGCCTGGGAGCTGCGGATCCGCCACCAGCTCGGCCAGCTGCGCGACCGGCTCCGGCGGGACGGGCCGCGGGAGCACTGGAAGGCGTTCGCGCACCGGCTCGACGAGCTGCGGCTGCCGCTCGAACGGCTGCTCGACCCGGCCGCCCCGGGGCAGGGCCGGGCACTGTTCGCCGGCGTCGCCGACGGCCGGGTGCACACCGTCGAGCTGCAGGTCCCGCTGGTGGACCGGGTGGTGATGGAGCCGCGGGCGTACCTGCGGCCGCTGGTGGCGGCCTGGAGCAGCGCCGGGCCGGCCGGGGCGGTGTCGGTCAGCGCCACCGAGCTGCGGGTGGTGGACCTGCGGTTCGGCCGGGCCGAGGTGGTGGACACGATCCGGTACGAGGGCACCGGGGAGCAACGGGCGCTGAAGGGGCCGGCGGCCGGGAACCCGGCGCTGTCCCAGCACGGCGCCCCGCAGCACGACCTGTTCGAGCGCCGCGAGGAGGACCGGCTGCTCCGGTTCCTGCGCACCGCCGGGCCGCGGCTGGCCCAGCACGTAACACACCGGGAGTGGGGGGACCTGGCCCTGACCGGCGAGGCCACGCTGGTGCAGGCGGTCCGGGAAGGGCTCCCGCCGGCGCTGCCGGCCGAGGTGGTGACGCTGGATCACCCGGTCAGCTCGCTGCCGCGTCCCCGGCTCGCCGCGACCGTCACGCCCGCGCTCGAGCAGGCCCGGCAGCGCCGGCACCGGGCGCTGGCCGAGCGGGCTCGCGGCAACGCCCTGTCGGCCAACGCCGGCGCCTGCGGCCTGGGCGAGACGCTCGGCGCGCTGCAGCAGGGCCGGGTCGCCCATCTGCTGCTCGACGCCGACCGGCAGTGGGCCGGCAGCCGGACCCCGGACGGGTTCCTGGTGCCCGGCGGAGAGCTGCCGCCGGGAGTGGCCGCCGCCGACCTGTGCCCGGAGCCGCACCTCGGCGAGCGGATGCTGGAGCTCGCGTTCCGGGACGGTGCCCGGGTGACCATGCTGGACCCGGACGCGGTCGCTCCGCTCGCCGACGGCGCCGGCGCCATCCTGCGCTGGTAGCCGGCCTGCGCTGGTAGGGCTCGCCGCCCGGGCGGTCGCGGTCAGGGACCGGTCACGACCACCGGCGCCGGCCCGCCGGCCGTCTCGACCCGGGCCCGGCCGGTGGCGTCGACCGTCACCGTCACCGGGTGGCCGGCCACCTGCAGGCCGCCGACCCGGAGCGGGAACCAGTCCGCGAACTCCGCCGCCGGGCGGACCCGCAGCACCCCGGCCGGTACGTCCGCGGCCAGCCCGAGCGCGGCCTGCAGCAGCGCCACCGGGACCGCCGCCGACCAGGCCTGCGGCCGGCACGCCGCCGGGTACGCGAGCACCGGCTCGCCGGCCCGCGCGTCGGTGCCTCCGAACAGCTCCGGCAGCCGGTAGTCGAACTCCGGTGCCGCCCGGAGCAGGCCGGCTGCCAGCGACGCCGCCACCGCCGGATGGCCCTCGGCGACCAGGCCCTGGACCGCGATCGCGGTGTCGTGCGGCCACACCGTGCCGGCGTGGTAGCCGAGCGGGTTGAAGCCGAGGGCGTCGGCGCTCATGGTGCGCAGGCCGTAGCCGGAGTCGAGATCGGGCTCACCGAGCCGGGCCGCGACCGCCGCCGCCTCGGCCGGGTCGAGCAGGCCGGTGCCGAGCAGGTGGCCGAGGTTCGAGGTGGCGGTCGGCACCGGCTTCTTCGCGCCGTCCAGCGCGATCGCCGGAAAGCTGCCCCGGGCGTCGCTGACCCAGAACGCCTCCCGGAACCGGTGCCGCAGCTGGGCCGCCCAGTCTCGGACCCGGCCGGCGCCGGGCCGGCCCAGCGCGTCCAGCAGTGCGGCCCCGCCGACGGCCGCCTGGTACGCGTACGCCTGCGCCTCGCTGAGTGCGATCGGCGGCTCGGCGATGCTCCCGTCCGGGAACTGGATCGAGTCGCCGGAGTCCTTCCACCCCTGGTTGGCCAGCCCGTGGCCGGTCAGGTCCAGGTACTCCAGGAAGCCGTCACCGTCGGAGTCGGCGTCGCCGAGCAGCCAGTCCAACGCCGCCGCCAGCGGGTCCAGCAGGTCCGCCACGTCGGGTTCGGCCATCCCCCACCGCCAGGCGTCGTGCAGCAGGCACACCCACAGCGCGGTGGCGTCGACCGTTCCGAAGTAGACCGGTGGTAGGCCGGCCGGGCCACCGGTCGGCAGTGGCGAGCGGACCTCGTGCAGGATCTTCCCCGGCGCCTCGGCGGTGACCGGGTCGTGTCGGCGGCCCTGCCGTCGGGCCAGGGTGCGCAGGGTCCCGCGGGCCAGGTCGCTGCCGAGCGGGAGGGTCAGCCGCGCCGCCCACAGCGAGTCCCGGCCGAATAGGGTGAAGAACCACGGGCTGCCGCCGGCGATGAAGGCGTCCGCCGGGGCGGCCGGTTCGGCGAGGGCCAGTGCCACCAGGTCCCCGACCCCCCGGTGGAGCAGCCGAGTCAGGTCCGCCGGGCCGGGGCCGGTGACCGGGCGCCAGCCCAGGCTCGCCGCCGGGGCCGGCCGGAACCCGGGGGCCGGCTCGGACCGGTCGGTCACGGTCAGGGCCAGCGCGACCTCCCACCGCCCCCGGGCCGGCACCCGGACCCGCCAGCGCAGGCTCGACCCGTGCACGGTCGGGTCGCCGGTGGCGCGCAGCCGCACCCCGGTGTGGTCGTCGGCCCACTCCCACCCACCGCCGGCCGCCGTGGCCGGCCGCGGGCGGACCGGCCCGCCCCGCTTCACCTCGGTGACCGAGGCCAGGTCGGCCGCGGCCCGCACGGTGACGGTCGCCGAGATCTCGGTGCGGGTCGGGTTGACCAGCGCCAGCCGCTCGTCGACCCGGTCGGCCCCGGCCCGACGCTCCCGCTCCAGCCGGACCGTCGGGTCGGCGCCCGGCTCACCGAGCCCCCGGACCACGCCCACGAACCGGGCGGACCCGGCGTCCAGCAGCCGGTGCCCGACCGCGACCGGCGGCTGGCCCTCGACCTCCACCACCAGCTCGCTGAGCACCCGGCGGTCCCGCCGCAGCACCCCCTGGCCACCGCCCGGGCGGATCTGCCCGTCCGGTCCGGACAGCACCGCGGTCGGCGCCTGCACGCAGCTGACCAGCTCGTGCAGCGGCGGTTCCTGGGGGTGGGTCACGATCAGCCTCCGTCCCCGGATCCGGCTCCGCCGCCGGCCTCTTGACAGACCTTCGTCGCGCGGTCTTAACTCGTACCAAGCCCTGTTGAACGATCCAACGACCCGCTCGGCTCCGCAGTTGGATCGTTCAACACAGCGGAAAGGGTAGCAAATGACGAGGGCGACCCGGACCAGCCCGACGCTGGCCAACGTCGCGGCCGCGGCGGGTGTGTCCCGCCAGACCGTCTCCAACGTCATCAACACCCCCGGCCGGGTCGCACCGGAGACCCGTTCCCGGGTGCAGGCCGCGATCGAGACCCTCAACTACCGGCCGAACCGGGTAGCCAGGTCGCTGCGCACCCGGACCAGCCGGCTGCTCGGCTACTGCGTCCAGCCGGCGCCGGTCGGGATGCTCAACCCGGTGCTCGACCGGTTCGTGCACGCGATCACCGAGTCGGCCGCCGAGCACGGCTTCCACGTGCTGCTGTTCACCGCGCCGGCCGGGGCACCCGGCCTGGACCGGTACGCCGAGCTGCTGGCCCAGCAGGCGGTGGACGGCTTCGTGCTCTCCGACACGGTGGTCGGCGACCCGCGGCACGGCTGGCTCACCGCGCACGGCGTCCCGTTCAGCGCCTTCGGCCGGACCTGGACCGGCGAGGACCAGGGCGCCTGGGTGGACGTCGACGGGGCGGCCGGGATCGGCCAGGCGGTCGCCCACGTCCACGCGGCCGGCCACCGCCGGATCGGCTTCCTCGGCTGGCCGGACGGCTCCGGGGTGGGCGACGACCGGCTGGCCGGCTACCAGGCCGGCTGCCGCCGGTTCGGGGTGGCTCCCCTGGTGGTCCGGACCGACGGCGGGATCGAGGCCGGCCGGACCGCCGCGGGCGGGCTGCTCGACCGCCCGGACCCGCCCAGCGCGCTGGTGTGCGTCAGCGACCTGGCGGCCCACGGCGCGCTGCGCGCGGTCACCGAGCGGGGGCTGCGACCGGGCCACGACATCGCCATCACCGGGTTCGACGACACGCCCTCGGCCGCGCTGCCGGGCATCGAGCTGACCAGCCTCAGCCAGCCGATCGAGCAGGTCGGCCGGGCGGTGGTGCGGATGGTGCTCGGCCCGCTCGGCGCCGCCGGCCCGCCCACCCCGCCGGCCGGTGCCGCCCCGCATCAGCTGTTCGAACCCACGCTCGTCATCAGATCCAGCAGTCACCCAAAAGATGATGGAGGCTCGACATGAGACTCACCACCCCCCGCCGGCTCCGGCGCCTCGCCGTGCTGCCGGCCGCAACGTTGCTGCTGGCCGGCTGCGGCGGCGGCTTCGGAGCCGACGACGACAGCGACCGCGACGACCAGAACCAAGGCAACGCCAGCCTCACCGTCCTGATCGGCTCCTCCGGGCCGGCCGAGACCCAGGCGGTCCAGGCGGCCGCCGCCCGGTTCGCCGACACGACCGGCAACCAGGTCGAGGTGATCCCGGCCCAGGACCTGGTCCAGCAGCTCCAGCAGGGGTTCACCGGCGGCGAACCCCCGGACGTGTTCTACGTGAGCCCGGACCGGTTCCAGCTGTACGCCGAGGGCGGCTCGCTCCACCCGTACGGCGACCAGATCGAGGACGTCGACGACTTCTACCCGGCGCTGCGGCAGGCGTTCACCTACCAGGACCAGCTCTACTGCCTGCCGAAGGACGGCGGCGCGCACGCGCTGGTCATCGACACCGACGCCTGGGAGGAGGCCGGGCTCACCGACGCCGACCTCCCTCAGACCTGGCAGGACCTGACCCGGGTGGCCGGTGAGCTCACCACCGACGACCGGGTCGGGCTGGCCTTCAACGGCGACTACAACACGGTCGGGACGTTCCTGCTCGGCGGCGGCGGGTTCTACGTCAACCCGGACCAGACCCAGGTGACGGCGGACACCCCGGCCAACGCCGCCACCCTGCAGTTCATCCTGGACAACATCGACGCCGGAGTCTTCGCGTTCGTGGCCGACGTCGACTCCGGGTGGGGCGGGGAGGCGCTCGGCACCGGGGCCAGCGCGATGACCGTGGAGGGCCCGTGGATCGCCGGCGCGCTCGCCGCCGACTGGCCGGACCGGAACTGGCGGGCGGTCGAGATGCCGCCGGGACCGGCCGGGCAGGCGGTCGGCGCCTTCACCAACTGCTGGGGGATCGCCGAGCAGAGCCCGAGCAAGGAGGCCGCGGTGGACCTGGTGCGGCACTTCACGGCTGCCGAGGAGCAGCAGACGTTCATGCAGGCGTTCGGGCCGCACCCGTCCCGGGCCAGCCTGCAGCAGTGGGCCGCCGACGAGAGCCCGGACCAGGTCGCGTTCGCGGCCGGGCTGGCCTACGGGCGCACCCAGGTGGCGATCCCCGGGTTCGACTCGGTTCTCAACGACTTCAACGCGCAGCTGCAGGCGATGCGGCTGGGGGACGTCACCCCGGCGGAGGCACTGGCGGCGCTGCAGGACAACGGCGAGGCCGTGCTCGCGCAGGGCTGACCGGATGCCGTCCACCAGCACCGGGACCGGGACCGGCCGGCATAGCCATCGCCGGCTGGCCCGGTTCCGCCGGCCGGGGGCGGGGGCCGGGCTGCTGTTCGTCGCGCCGGCGGTGCTGTCCCTGCTGCTGTTCCTGATCGGGCCGATCCTGATGGCCGCCTGGGTGAGCCTGCTCGACTGGAACGCCCAGTCCAACCCGTTCACCGGCGACTACGAGTTCGTCGGCACCGAGAACTACCAGGAGCTGCTCACCACCCCGGGACTGCTGCGCACCGACTTCATGATGAGCCTGCGTAACACCGTCTACTTCGTCCTCTGCTCGGTCACCGGGACCACGGTCCTGTCGTTCGTGCTGGCGCTGGCGGTCAACTCCCGGGTGCTCCGCGGCCGCAGCTTCTTCCGGCTGGTGTTCTACTTCCCGGCCATCACCAGCTCGGTCGCGATCGCGATGATCTTCCTGTTCCTGTTCGCGAACTCGGGCGTGGTCAACGGGGTGCTGTCCTGGTTCGGGATCGAGGGGCCGCGCTGGTTCAACGACCCGGGCGGAGTCCTGCACCTGGTGCTCGGCTGGTTCGGGGTCGACCAGCCGCCGGGCGCGCTGGCCGACCACGACCTGGGCGGGCTGAGCCTGTGGCAGTGGGCGGCCGGCCCGTCGGTGGCGATGAGTGCCCTGATCCTGCTGTCGATCTGGACCTCGTCCGGCGTGTTCATGCTCTTCTTCCTGGTCGGGCTGCAGGACATCCCGGTCGAGCTGGAGGAGGCCACCGCGATCGACGGCGCCAACAGCTGGCAGCGGTTCCGGTTCCTGACCCTGCCGCTGATGCGACGGATGGTGGTGCTGGTGATCACGCTGGCCCTGATCAGCAGCTGGCAGGTCTTCGACCAGATCTTCCTGATCTCGCAGGGCTCGCCGGTCAAGACCACGCTCACCCCCGCGTACGTCTCCTATGTCCGCAGCTTCCGGGACGGCGAGTTCGGGGTCGGCGCCGCGGTGGCGTTCGTGCTCGCCACGATCGTGATCGTGCTCACCCTGGCCCAGCGGTGGCTGGGCCGGGAGCGGGCATGAGGCGGCGCGGCCCGCGGCGGCCGGCGGAGGCGGTCCCGGTCGTGCTGACCGACCGGTTCTCGCCCTGGCCCCGCAGGCTGGCGTTCCGGACGGTCGCCTACGGGCTGCTGGCCCTCGGCACTATCGTCTACCTCGGACCGTTCCTGGTCCAGCTGGCGACCTCGTTCAAGACCGACGCCGGCGCCACCGCCAACCCGGTCTCGCTGATCCCGAGCCCGGTCTCCACCGCCGCCTGGGAGATCGTGGCCGGCGACAACTCCGCGTACCCGGTCCCGGTGGCCCGCTGGGTGGCCAACTCGTTCGTGGTCACCGGCTGTGTGACCCTCGGGCGGCTGTTGATCGACAGCCTGGCCGGGTACGCGCTGGCCCGGCTGCGGTTCCCGGGCCGGTCGGCGGTGCTGGCCACCGTGATCGCGGTGCTGGCGGTGCCCAACATCGTGCTGCTGATCCCCCGGTTCCTGGTGGTCAACCAGCTCGGGCTGTTCAACACGTACGCGGGGATGGTCCTCCCGCTGCTGTTCGACGCGGTCGGCATCCTGCTGATGCGGGCCGCGTTCCAGGCGGTGCCGCCGGAGCTGGAGGAGGCGGCCCGGATCGACGGTGCCGGGGTGCTGCGCACGTTCTGGAGCGTGGTGCTGCCGCTGGTCAAGCCGGCGCTGGTCACGGTGACCATCTTCTCGTTCCAGGGCTCCTGGAACGAGTTCACCCACTTCCTGGTGGCCACCTCGGACCCGGACCTGGCCACCCTCAACCTCGGGATCGCCCGGCTGTCGGCCGGCGACCTGGCGGGCCCGACCCAGTTTCCGCTGAAGCTGGCGCTGGCGACCCTGTCCACGATCCCGATCGCGGTCGTCTACATCTTCTTCTCGCGGTACTTCATCCGGTTCGGGGCGACCACCGGGCTGAAGTAGCGACTACCGCTACCGCGGCCGCCGGTAGAGGACCGGGTTGAGTGGGGTGTCCGGGACCTGGCCGGGGCGGGCGCCGGGCAGCCAGCCGGCCAGGTCGCCGCGCTGGTGCTCGTTGGTCGGCTCGGCCACGGTCAGGTCCGCGTCCAGGTAGATGACGGTCATCACCCGGCGGGGGACGTCGCTGCGGTTCGGTCCGGCCCGGTGGAACGTCCAGCCCTGGTGGTAACTGACCTCGCCGGCCCGGTACGGGTCGCCGGCCACCGGGAACCCCTGCGCGGCCAGGGCATGCTGCAGCGCGGCCTCGGACTCATCCCCGATCGGAAGGTCCCGCCCGAACCCGAACCGGTGGCTGCCGACCGCGAACTGCAGCGGCCCCAGGTCGACCGGGGTGTCCTGCAGCGGCACCCAGACCGTGCAGGTCCGGTCGCTCGCGAACGGCCAGTAGAACTGGTCGGCGTGCCAGGGGGTGATCCCGCCGCCGGGCTCCTTGTAGAGCGCCTGGTCGTGGTAGAGCCGCACCCCGTCGACCCCCATCAGCTCCGCCGCGATCCGGGCCAGCCGGGTCGAGCAGACCAGCCGCCGCACCAGCTCGCTGTGCCGCCAGAGGTTGGTGACCTGCAGGAACGCCCGGTCGTAGGTCGAGCGCTCGGACAACGGCAGGTGCAGCTGGTTCAGCTCGATCACCTTCCCGGTGATCACCGGCTCGAACCGGGCGATCGTGGCCGGGCGCAGCACCCCGGACAGCCGCACGAACCCATCCCGCTCGAACCGCCCGGGCGCCGCCGGGTCCAGCCGGTACCCGGAGCCCAGCTCCTCGTCGTCGGTGGTAGTCATCGCCATCGCCCCATGCTCGGCCGGGCTCCGGGCCGGGCGCGACGCCTGCGTTGACCGGAACTGGTACTCGGTTACCCCGATCCTCGGCTAGCGGCCGGGAAAGCGGTCGGTTGAGTACGCTTCCGCTGTGCGGGCCGAGCGCGAGCACGTGACCGTGGCACCGGACGTGTCGTGGCACTACCACGTGTGGCGAGCGGCCGAGTTCCGGATCCCCTGGCACTACCACCCCGAGCTCGAGCTCGCCCTGATCACCGAGGGCAGCGGCACCCGGATCGTCGGCGACAGCGTCGAGAGCTACCGACCCGGCGACCTCACGCTGATCGGCGCCGAGCTGCCGCACACCTACCTGGCGGCGCCCGGCGGCGGTGAGCACGAGGCGATCGTGGTCCAGTTCCGGCGCGACTTCCTCGGCAGCCAGCTGCTGACCCACCCGGAGTTCGCCGGGCTGGCCCGGCTGCTGGACCGGGCGGCCCGGGGGCTGTGGTTCGAGCCCGAGCCACGGCTGGCGGCCCGGTTGTGGGCGCTGGCCACCGCCCCGCCGCCCGAGCGCACGCTGGAGCTGCTCGGGCTGCTGGTCCGGCTCGCCGGCGACCAGAGCGCCCGGGTGCTCGCCACCGCCCCGGGTGCCCCCCGGCTGAGCGGGCCGGCCCGGCGCCGGATCGAGGCGGTCTGCTCCTACCTGCAGGCGGCCTACCCGCAACCGGTGCGGCTGGCCGACGTCGCCGCGGTGGCGCACCTGACCCCGGCCGCGCTCAGCCGGTTCTTCCGCCGCGCCCTCGGGCGGACCCTGACCGACTACCTCACCGAGCTGCGGATCGCCGAAGCCTGCCGGCTGCTGACCGGCACCGAGCTGCCGATCGCCACGATCGCTGCCCGCAGCGGCTACCCGAACCTGGCCAACTTCCACCGCCGGTTCCGGGCGCTCAAGGGAACCAGCCCGCGCGCGTACCGGCGAGCCGGGACCCGCGACGCCGATCGCCGCTACTGACCACGGTCCGGGCGGTTTATCCCTAACCTGTAGCCCAGGGGTGGCTGCGGGTGGAGGAGATGGACAGCGGAACGCTGACCAGCGTCGTGGTGATCGCAACGATGGCGGCGCTGGCTCCGCTGGTCGCCGACCGGCTCGGCCGGTGGCTGCCGGTGCCGTCGACGGTGCTGGAGATCGTGCTCGGGATGCTGGTCGGACCGGCGGTGCTCGGGCTGGCCGGCACCGATGTCGTGGTCGACGCGGTGTCCAGCTTCGGGTTGGCGATGCTGTTCTTCCTGGCCGGGTATGAGATCGAGTTCACCCGGATCCGGGGCGGGCCGCTGCGCCGGGCGCTCGGGTCGTGGGCCGGGTCGCTGCTGCTCGGGTTGGGCATCGGCGCTCTGCTGGCGGCGCTGCTCGGCGGGGGCGGCAAGGCCGCGCTGGTGTTCGGGTTGGCGCTGGCCACCACCGCGCTCGGCACGATCCTCCCGATCGTGCGGGACTCCGGCGTCCTGCCCACCGGGTACGGTGCGGCGATCATAGCGGTCGGGGCGGTCGGCGAGTTCGGGCCGATCATCATGGTGGCGCTGCTGCTCAGCGGCGACCGGCCGCTGCACACCACCGCCGTGCTGCTCGCGTTCGGCGCAGTCGCGGTGGCCGCCGCGGCGCTGGCGATGCGACCGCGCTCGCCGCGGCTGCACCGGATGCTGACCATTACCCTGGGCACTAGCGCCCAGTTCGCGGTCCGGCTGAGTGTGCTGGTGGTGCTGGCGATGGTGTGGCTGGCCACCGAGCTGCACCTGGACCTGGTCCTCGGCGCGTTCGCCGCCGGGGTGGTGATCCGGCTGGTGCTGGCCAGCATCTCCCGGGACGAGGCTACCGTGGTCGAGTCCAAGCTGGAGGGCATCGGGTTCGGGATGCTGGTCCCGTTCTTCTTCGTCACCACCGGAGTCCAGTTCGACCTGGCCGCGCTGCTGGGCAGCCCGTCCGCGCTGGCGCTGCTGCCGGTCGGCCTGGTGGCGTTCCTGGTGGTGCGTGGGGTGCCGGTAGCGGTGGCGTACCGCCGGACGCTGCCCCGGCCGGAGCTGACCGGCCTGGCCCTGTACGGGTCGACCGCGCTGCCGCTGGTCGTGGTGGTCACCAACATCGGGGTCGGCAACGGCTGGCTCAGCACGGCCACCGCGGCCGGGCTGGTCGGCGCCGCCATGCTGTCGGTGCTGGTCTTCCCGCTGGTCGCGCAGCGTCAGCCGGTGCCTGCCGCCCGTTCGCGGTAGCGTGGACGCCGCATCTCCGGAGCGGAAGGAGTCGCCGTGGCGCCGGATGCCGACCCGTACGTCGTGGACTGGTCCGAGCGGACCACCGGCCTGGTAGAGCTGGCCCAGGACGAGCAGCAGTGGTACGAGCGGCTGGCCGCCGCACTGCTGCGACCGGCCGACCGGGTGGCGGCCGACATCGGGTGCGGCGGCGGCGGTATGACACTGGCCCTGGCCGCCGCGCTGGGTGAGCCGGGCCGGGTGCTCGCGGTCGACGCGGCGCCGGAGCTGCTGGCGGCGGTGCGGGACCGGCTGGCCGGCCAGCCCGACCCGTTGGCCCGGGTCGACCTGGTGGAGGCCGACCTGGACGCCGGGGTGGGTCCGGTGCGGTCCGCGGCGGCCGGCCCGGTCGACCTGGTCTGGGCCTCCGCGTCGGTGCACCACGTCGGCGATCAGCAGGGCGCGGTCGACGCGCTGGTGAGCCTGCTCGGGCCGGGCGGCCGGCTGGCGCTGGCCGAGGGCGGGCTGCCGGCCCGATACCTGCCGTGGGACCTCGGGATCGGGGAGCCGGGCCTGGAGGCGCGGCTGGACGCCGCCAACGAACGCTGGTTCATCCGGATGCGGGCCGAGCTGCCCGGCGCCGCCCGGATGCCGTACGGGTGGACGGAGGCGTTGCGGCGGGCCGGCCTGGCCGGCGTCACCACCCGCACCACGCTGCGCGAGCGGCCGGCGCCGCTCGGGGAGGCGGACCGGCGGCGGCTCGCGGACCGGTTCGCCAGGTGGGTCGACCGGCTGCGCCCGACCGGCCTGGTCGACCAGGACGACCTGGCCACCTGGGACCGGCTGCTGGATCCGGACGACCCGGCCTGGCTCGGGGGGCGTACCGACCTGTTCCAGCTCGCCGCCCGCAGCGTGCACATCGGCGAGCGGCGCGGCTGAGCTCCCCGACGGCTGCGCTCGTGCCGGTGTAAGGTATGGGGCCGTGCGCTCCCCGGGCGGCGCGGTCGCCGGTGTCGGCGGCCGGGCCGGTCCGATACAGTGGGTGGCGCGATGTCCGGGTGGCGGAATGGCAGACGCGCTAGCTTGAGGTGCTAGTGCCCGGTAAGGGCGTGGGGGTTCAAGTCCCCCCTCGGACACAACCACTTTCCCCACCGGGGTGCGCGGCCAGCTGTGACTGGACGCGCACCTTTCGTTGGTCCGGGTGATAGGTCAGTCGGAGGCCGAGCTGCTGGTAGACCTCGGCTCGGTCGGCGAGGTCCGCCGCTCGTAGGGCTTCGATGACCTCCCCCACCTGCTGGACCAGGGCAGTGATCTCCTCGCGGGTCATGCGCTGCGGCTTCGGCGTGGGTCGGTCGATCGTCGCCAGGATGCGACGACGTTCCGCCTCAACCTCGGCGATCCAGCCGGTGACGATCGACGGGTCCGCGCCGGCCTCAAGCGCCGCCCGGTGCCGGCCGAGCTTGGTGTCGCATTCAGCGAGCTGGCTGCGGGCCAGCGCGGAAGCCGCGTTGCTGTCGGGCTGATCCTGGCTGTCGACCATTGCCGTGATGGTGTCGCCCACGCGCTGAGGTGTGAAGGCCTCGGCCAGGGCGGCGTCGAGGGGGTCGATCAGGTCCAGTTCACGCAGATAGATGTTGCGTGGATGATCGAACTTGTTGGCGAGGGCGTACTCCTCGGCGTAGCGGCACCGGTAGTAGTTCTCGTCGTGGGAGCGTTGGCCCTGCATCTTCCGGTTGCACAGGGCGCAGTAGACCAGTCCCCGGAGGATGTATGCGTGCAGTGTCCGTTCCCGCCGGTACTCCTGGCCTGGCCTGCGGCCTCGCCCGCGGCGAGTCAGCAGAGCCTGCGCAGTATCGAACGTTCCCTGGTCGACCAACGGCGAGTGGACGATCTCGTTGGAGACGGTCCACTGGTCTGCCGGGTTCCAGCGCATCACGCCGGTGTGTCCCAACGCCACATCCTCAACGTCGAGCAGAATCTCATCTTTGCGTTGCTTGTTCCAGACTTGCCGGCCAGTGTAGCGGGGGTTGGTGAGGATGACGCGCACCGCGCTCTTGGACCACGCGATGCCCGTGCGGTGCGGGTTCCGCTTGCGGTCGTACGCGGAGGGGCATGGGACGCCATCGCGCGTGAGCCCTTCGGCGATCAGGTAGATGCCCCAACCGGCGCAAAACTCGGCGAAGATCCGCGCCACCACCGGGGCGGTGTTCTCATCTGGTGCCAGTCCACGCAGATGGCGACCGTCGGCGGCCTTGGCGGGGTTGGGGTGTGGACCAAGGTCGACCAGCCGGTAGCCGTACGGTGGACGGCCGCCGAGAAACCTACCTTCAAGCTTGGCCTGGGAGGTCATGGCGGTGCGGACCCGGACCTTGATCCGGTTACGCTCACCCTTGCTCATCCCCCCGATGTGAACCGCCCCGGGTTTTGTGCGCACCTCCCAAGTTGGGAAGGATGGCACGATGTCGATCAAGTACGACCCGGAGATGAGGGCGAGGGCGGTCCGCCTGTTCCAGGATCACGTGGCGGAGTACCCGTCGCGGTGGGCGG
>WHTQ01000060.1 GCA_009377645.1 Micromonosporaceae bacterium
GCCGTTGCCATACCCTTGCGTTACGCACGCCGCTTCCCGACGTCGAGTTTTTGATCTTAGACACGTCAGAAACGTAGACAGGACGCGGCGTGCGCCCATGATCAGGGTCTCAACCCACCCACAAGATCAGCAGTAGAGCCCAAAATGGGTCGTCCGCGCGGGACCGTCCCGTAGGTCCGTCCTGCGTTACTGTCAGCCCGGGACTCGACTGGCCGGCCGGTGCCGGGCCGCGCCGACCCCTCAGCGGCGCGGACCGGCACCGGGTCTCCCTTCGGGACGGACCTCCGGGAGCGCGACGACGCCTCGCGGGAGGACGGCACCTCGCGGAAGGCGGCACGGCAGCCGCGTGGCCAGATCATGCGCCGGCCGGGCGGGCGGCGGAAGCGTTCGGTCGGGAACCCGACCCGCGGCGCTCAGCGCCATTGGGTTCGCTCCAGCGCTCAGCGCCATTGGGTTCGCTCCAGCGCTCACGGCAGCGACTTCTGGACCACCGCCGACAGCTGGCCGAAACCGACCAGCGCCAGCAGCAACCACACCACCATGGACACGGTCAGCACTCCGGGGGCGAACGACCCGCCACCCAGCGCCGCGAGCCCGGCCAGCGCCAGCCCCGCCACCGCCACCGAGGCCCGGGTCGGCCCCTCCACGACGGTCTGGGCTCCCAGCCGGCTCGCGCCGGTCGCCAGCGCCTGCTCCCGGACCAGCTCGTGCAGCCCGGTCAGCGCACCGCAGGCGGCCACCAGCGGCCCCGGTACGCCGGCGATCCAGAACCCGGCCAGCCAGCCGACCTCACCCGCCCGGGCCGCGGCTACCCGCCAAATCGCCGACCGCGGTGAGCCACCGTCGCTCCGGGTGAGCAGGTCGAGCGCCCGGTCCAGGGTGCCGGCGAGGCTGGCCAGCAGCACCAGCCCGGCGGCCAGCACCAGCCCGGTGGCGCCCCGGCCGGCCACCAGCGGGACCGCGGCGGAGAGCACCAGCCCGAGTGCGGTGACGGCCGCCGGGCCGACCCGTGCCGCCGCCAGCCCGCGGGCGGTCTCGTACCCGAACCGGAGCCAGCCGCGCACCGGAGCCGGTGCCCGGCGCAGGTCGTAGCCGCCGTCCCGCGCCGCCCACCCGGCGACGAACCCGTCCCAGTCCACCACCGCCTCAACGAGACAGTGACTCCAGGAGAGACTGGCGGCCGGAGAGATGGGCTCAGGCGGAGACGCCGACCCCCAGGCTCTCCCACACCTCCCGGGTGGCGGTGGAGCGGTTGAGGGTGATGAAGTGGATGCCGGGAACCCCCTCGTCCAGCAACCGCCGGCACATCTCGGTGGCCCGCGCGATCCCGAGGGCGCGCACCGCCTTCGGGTCGTGAGCCACCCGCTCGTACCGCGGCAGCAGCTTCGGCGGGAACGGGGCTCCGGAGAACTTCTCGGACATCTCGATCGTCTTCATCGACGTGACCGGCATCACACCGGCGATGATCGGAGTGGCGCACCCGGCGGCCGCCACCCGGTCCCGCAGCCGCAGGTAGTCGGCGTCGTCGAAGAACATCTGGGTGACCGCGAAGTCGGCTCCGGCGCGGCACTTCTGGACGAACTTCTCCGTGTCGCCGGCGATGTCCAGCGAGCGGGGGTGCTTGTACGGGAACGCGGCCACCCCGATGCTGAAGTCGCCGATCTGGCGCGCCAGCCGGACCAGGTCCTCCGCGTAGAGCAGCCCCTCCGGATGCTGAACCCACTCCCCCTCCGGGTCACCAGGCGGGTCCCCCCGGATCAGCATCAGGTTCCGGATGCCGGCCGCGGCGAGCCGGCCGATCACGTTCCGCAGCTCGGCGACCGAGTGGTTGACGGCTGTCAGGTGCGCCATCGGCAGCAGGGTGGTGTCGGTCGCCACCCGCTCGGTCACCTCGACCGTGGTGTCCCGGGTCGAGCCGCCCGCCCCGTAGGTGATCGAGACGAAGGTCGGCTGCAGCGTCTCCAGGTCCCGGATCGAGCGCCAGAGGATGGTCTCCATCTCCGGGGTCTTTGGCGGGAAGAACTCGAACGAGAACGTGGGCGGGTGGTTCCGGATCAGGTCTCCGATCGACGGATGTCGACCGGATCCGGACCCCGCGGGGGGCGTGGCTGCCATGACACCACCCTAACGGGTGCCCCAGCGGCCGCCTCAAAGTGACGTTTCACCAGGTCATGGCCTGGCGGATGGCCAACGTCGCCGGATCGAGGCGGACCGGCACGGTGACCGCCGCGCCCTCCGGGTCGCGGCCGTACGCGACCGGTAGGGAGTGCGGCCCGCCGGCCCCGGCGACCAGGTCCCGCCAGCCGGTGCGCTCCCGCAGCCGGATCACCACCACCGGCAACGGCCCCCGGTAGCCGGGCCACGGGGCCAGCTCCACCCGCCAGTAGCAGGGGACCCCCGCCCCCTCGTACCGCCGCCGCTTCCACACCCGGTCGAGGTAGCGGCCGTCGGTCGACACCACCTCCACCACGGTGTGCACCTCGGTGGCCGGCGTACCGCGGGGCCAGTGCCCGGCGGTGGCCACCAGCAGGTCCGGCACCGGGCCGTCGCCGTCCCGCAACCGGACCGGTTCGTGGGTCAGCGCCCGGGCGCCGCCGGGCAGCACCAGCCGGAGCCGGCTGGCCAGGTTACCGGCGACCCGGTCGTGCCGGCGGGACTGCGCCGGAGCGAGCAGCAGCCGGCCGTCCAGCACCTCGGCGCGCAGCCCCCAGTCGGGCAGGTCAAACAGGTCGTCGACGGTGAACCGGCCCGCTCTCGTCACATCCACCGTCTCAGCACACCGCCCGGAGCCGGCCCGGGGAGGAGCCAGCGCAGGGGGCCATCCCCGGCACGGCCCCGGGGGCCAGCGGCGGCCGGGCCGGGCCGGCGCGCCGCCTACCGGGGCAGGTGCCCGATCGTGGACACGGCGGTGTTGCCGTGGATGACGAGCCGGGGGTCGAGCAGCAGGTTCCGGAACCGGTTCAGGTCCTCGACCGGCATGCCGGCACTGGTCAGCTGCTCGGCGAGCTGGCCGGCGGCCGTACGGGGCAGCAGGCAGCCGGCCTGGCCGCCGTGCCAGGTGCAGGACCAGAACTCGGCCTCGACCTGGGTCAGTCCGGCCTGTCGCAGCGCACGGTGGGTGTTGCGGCCCCAGCCGGGGTCGGCGCCGGCGGCGACCAGGACGGCCAGCAGCGCGTGATGGTAGGCCGTGAACAGCCGGTCGGCGTCCGGGTCCGGGGAGTCCAGCACGCACCGGTCCCAGCTCGCGTCGAACTCCTCGACGACCAGAGCGCCGCCCGGGGTGAGGGCCTGGACCAGCCGGTCGAGAACCTGGTGCCGGGTCGGGAGGTGGGCCAGTACCAGCCGGGCGTGGATCAGGTCGAACTGGCCGGGTAGCGAGTCGCGGGTGATGTCGTGGGTCAGGCTGGTGATCCGGGGGTGGGGTGGGATGTGGGACGGGTCGAGGTCGGTGGCGACCACGCGGCCGTTGGGTCCGACCAGGCTGGCCAGCCAGTGGGCGATGGTGCCGGCGCCGGCGCCGACCTCCAGACAGCGAGTGGCGGTACGGGCACCGGCCCGGTCGAGGCGGCGGCGGGTAAACGGGTCGAGCTGGGTGGTGAGCTGCTCCAGCAGCTCCCGGTGCCGCCCGGCGCCGATGCCGGCACCGGCGTCGCTGGGCCGGTCGCGGAACGCGTACTGGCTGGTCGGCTCATCGATGGTGGTCATGGTTCCTCTCGGGCGGTCGGTCGGTTGGGGGGTCAGCGGGTGAGGTGCCAGCGGCCGGCGCTGGCGGTCAGGGTGGTCAGGGACCCGGGGTGCAGGCCGGAGTGCTGGTCGGCGGTGTAGCGGATCAGCCCGGTCAGGCCGTCCAGCCGGCGGGTGGACTCGAGCTTGTCGCGGAGGGTGTCCCGGTCGACCGGGTGGCGGCGGCCGGCCGGGTTGGCCAGGTCGGTGCGGCGGATCGCGTCGACGATCAGGCTGATCGCGTCGGCCGCCCAGGACGCCTGTGCGTGGTAGCCGCCGTACTGGGCGAGGTAGTCGCGGAACCAGGTCTGCCGGGCGGCGGCGGCCGGGGTGGCGGCGATCAGCTGGTCGGCCACCGGGGTGTCGGTGAACACCAGGGTGGCGCCGGAGAGCGCGGCGTCGGGCAGGTGCAGCTGCCCGGCGGCGATCGCGTCCAGGTGCAGCTCGCCCGGGTAGCCGGCCTGCCGCAGGCCGGTGGCGAGCTGGGCGGCCTCGGCCGGCGGGGTCCAGATCACCACCGCGTCCGGGCCGGACGCCTCCCCGGGCGGTGGTGAGAAGGGCTGCCCGGGCGGCGGGTCGGGGCGCCAGCGCGCGATCGCCTCGGCGGCGGCGACCGCGGACGCCGGGTCCGCGACGGTGACCTGCTCGTGCAGGACGATCTGCAGGCCGGTGCGGTCGGCGGCGGCGGTCATCTCCCGCAGCCCGGCCCGGCCGTAGCCGCCGCCGGGGTAGCCGGCATCGGCGGTGGTCACCAGCCCGACCGTGCCCGCCCCGGCCCGGGCCAGCCCGGTGGCCAGCAGGTCGGCGTCGTCACCGGCGCGCGGGCCCAGCTGGAACAGGTGGCGGCGCTGGCCGACCGGCTCGACCACCTGGTCGCCGGCGGCCAGCGAGATCGTGCTGGTGCGGTGCTCGTCGAGCCGGGCCGCCGCGCCGGCGGCGCACGGGCCGCAGGCGCCGCTGACGATCGCGGTGACCGCCGGGTCGGCGGCGAGCTCGGCCAGGTTGGCCGCGGCCACCTGCGGGTCGGACCGGTTGTCGCGCAGCCGCAGCTCCAGCCGCCGGCCGTCGAGCAGCCCCTGCCGGTTGAGCTGCGCGGCGCGCAGCCGCAGCGCGTTGCCGAACACGGTGCCCAGCGGCGAACCGGTCCCGGTCAGCGCCAGGTCGGCCCCGACCAGCACCGGCGCCGCCGGCCGGCCACCGCCCAGCACCGCGGTGCAGCCACCGGCGCCGGCCGCCAGCACGGCCAGGGTCAGGCTCAACAGGACGGTACGCATGACGGGTTCCTCCCGGTTGGACGGTGGGTCAGGATGTGGTGTGGCCGGTCCACGGCACCAGCAGCCGTTCGGCGGCGACCAGGCCGTAGAACAGGCCGATGCTCAAGCCGGCCAGCAGCAGCAGCGCCGCGTACACCAATGGCGTGTCGGACCCGGCGGTGCGGATCACGAACCCGAGCCCGGCGGTGGCACCGAACAGCTCCCCCACCACCGCCCCGATCACCGCCAGCGGCATCGCGGTCTTGAGCCCGACGAAGATCTGCGGCAGCGCGTGCGGCAGCCGCAGCTTGACCAGCACCTGCCACCGGGTCGCGCACAGCGAGCGGGTCAGCTCCACCAGCTCCGCCGGGGTGCCGGTCAGCCCGCTGGTGGTGGCCAGCACCACCGGGAACAGGCACATCAGCACCACCATCACCACCTTCGGGGCAGTGCCGAACCCGAGCGCCACCACCAGCAGCGGCGCCAGCGCCAGCTTCGGCACCGCCTGCAGTCCGACCAGCACTGGGTACGCCGCCCGGGCCAGGCCCCGGGAGCTGGCAAGCACCACCCCGACCGCCAGCCCGGCGCCGGCGGCCAGCCCGAACCCCTGCGCGGTCTCGGTCACGGTGACCCACAGGTTGCCGGCCAGGTAGGCCGGCAGCCGGCCGAAGACCGCCAGCACCTGCGGCGGTGCCGGCACCAGCACCGCCGGCAGCCGACCGGACGCGGCCACCGCCCACCACCCGCCCACCGCCACCGTGGCGCCCAGCGCCGGCAACCCCAGCACCGGCCACCCGGCCGCCGGCACGGTCCTCATCGGACCAGGCCGAAGCCGACCACGTCGGCGAACCGGAACCCGGCCTCGATCACTCCCAGCCCCTCCAGCAGCGCCACGCTCTGCACCAGCCGGACCTCCGAGAACTCGCCCAACGGCAGCTCCTGCCCGTCGAACCCCTCCCCCGGACGGACATACCCGGCCAGCGCCGCCACCTCGGCCGCCGCGGCCGCCACGTCCTGCCCATCGTGCCGGGCGGCGAAGACCTCCCCCGCCTCCTGCGGGTTCGCCACCGCGTACGCCAGCCCGCGCAGCGCCGCCGTGTTGAACCGCCGCACCAGCCCCGGATCCCGGTCAACCAGCGCCACCGGGCAGCCGATCCCGCTGCCGTACAGCTCCGAGAGCCAGTCCGCGTACGCGAACACCCGCACCGGCTGGCCACCGGCCGCCTGCTCGATCGTGTGCCGGCCCACCACGAACTGCATGATCGCGTCCACCCGACCCTCCGCCAGCGCGGCACCGAACGACGGCGGCGGCAGCCCCACCAGCTCCACCGACCCGGCGTCGAACCCGGCCAGCTGCGCGAACACCGGGAACACCACGTCGTTGATCCCACCCGGGATGTACGCGATCGTCGCGCCCTCCAGGTCCCGCGGCCGGTCGATCCCGGACGACTCCAGCACCATCACGCACGACAGCAACAGGTCCTGCAGCACCGCCGTCAGCCGGAAGTCGGTGAACGTCCCCCGGCTGTGCTCGATCAGGGCCGCGTTGACGTCCAGCGTGGCGAACTCGGCCTGCCCCGCCGACAGCAGCGTCAGGTTCTGCTCCGTGCCCTCACCCGGCAGCACCTCCACCTCCAGCCCGAGCTCGGCGAACCAACCCATCTCGGTCGCGACGTCCAGGTACGCCTCCCGGCCCTGGAACCCCAGGCCGGTCAACACCCGCACCCGCGCCGGCCCACCGGCCGCCGCCGACGGCCGCGGCTCACCTCCGGTGCAACCGGCCAGCGCGGCCAGCGGCAGGCCCGCCACCCCGGCCAGTACCGCGCGGCGTGGGACTGGGTTGGTCATGCGACTCTCCTTCGCTTGTGAGCTGACGGGTTCGGCGCACCCACCCCCACCCCCCACCGTTCCCCGGACCGTGGCGGGCGGGGGTGGGCGGCGCAGGCCGGCCGCCGGCGCGAGACATCCGCGAACACGAGTACGCCGGCGGCCGGCTGTCCAGAGTGGCGCCCCGCGATCACCGCCCGGGGGTGAACAGGTCGCCCGGACTCTCGTACGAGATCGGGTGGTAGACGCCGGCGACCATGGCCAGGCCGTCGGCCCGCCGGGACGGATGCTCGGCGTGCTCGACCACCACCCAGCCGGCCGCCCGCAGCCGCCGGGCGATAACCAGCGCATCCCGCCACGATGGATAGACGTCCGCGCACAGTTCGGCGGCGTCCAGCTCTCCGATGCGGGGCTCGCTACCGGTGTCGGGCACGCGGGCCTCCTGGCGTCTCTGCCGAGCGGTTGTCGAGATCGTCAACTGTGATCCTCCGTACGCGTGTGTCGGTGTGCCACTGGCACCGGCCACGGCCGTCCACGGTGGTGCCGGCCGTCCGGCCATCCTGACTGTGCCCGAACTGCCGGATCGGCACGCACGGTCCGCGCCTCCGGAAATGTGTGCCGCGCCGATTCCGTTAGCTCTCGATCGGTGCACGCACCACTCAGATCGACCGCCGATCCGATCGCGACCCGGGGCCTACGACTCGTCACAGCGTGATCGCCAGGGACGGCGGTGGCCGATGTCCGGTTGTTGTCCCGCTCTTCACTGCCACCGACGCCGGGTGGATGTCAGAGTGGGTACCGTCAGGGTTGCGCGGCGGGGCCGTCGGGCTGACGGCCGACGGCTCTCGCCCCGTGACTGTCAGCAGGGAGCCTGATGTCTCGTCCTACCGTCATCGACTCGACGTTTGCTGTTCACATGCGGACCTTGTGGAAGGAGCGTGGCCTGTCCCTGCGCGCGCTGCAGACGCGTGCACTGTCCAGCCGCAGCCGCCTGTCCGAGTACGAGACCGGCAAAGCGTTGCCGCCGGTGGACGTGGCAGAGCGCATCGACGCCAGAGGTCGTGCTGGGTCAGCCGGTGAAGGACTCGGGGCCGAAGCGGCCCCACGCCACGAAGACGGCCATGGCGAGATAGACCAGGTCGCCCACGATCGTTACCTTCTCGCCACGGCGGAGGCGCGTGATCACCGCGCCAACAAACAGCAACACCGCACCGGTAGCAGCCAGCGGCACCAGAACCGGCGCTATGTCGAGCGCGGCGGGCAGGATCAGGCCCGCCGCAGCCAGGAGCTCGAGGGCTCCGATGGCCTTGAGGGCACCGGGGCTGAAGTCTTCGACCCATCTCGCGGCGGCGCCCATGCCGGCCATCTTCTCCTTGGGCACGAACAGCTTGGCGCTGCTGACCAGGAAGACAACGGCCAGCAGTCCGGCAACGATCCACAGAGCGAGGTTCAGCGTGAGGTTCATGAGGATCTCCTTGCAGGGTTATCGGCGATTCCCGTTGGTCGGGTAGCCCGGGGACTCATAGCGCTCGGGTAGCTAACGGTTCAGCCGTCGCCGGGGTCGGCGGCCCGCGCGTACCAGGGCGCCCAGGGCGCCGACCCGGTCGAAGTTCCGCAGCTTGTCGGGATTGACGATGGCGCGGATCGTCTGGATCTGACCGTCGGTGATATCTAGGCCGATCACGGCGACCAGCCGGTCCTGCGCGTCGAACGCCACCGCGCCGGGCTGGCCGTTGACCTCGGTGACATGGAAGCGTACGCCACCCGCCCCGCGCCAGCGGGGACATCGCGGCCAACCAGGTCCGCGCCACCCACTCCCGGCCGTTGACCGGCCGCGGCAGCGCCGGCACCTTACCGCCGCCGTCACCGGCGCCCGCGTCATCATGTCCACCGCGGCCTTGCCGGCCACCAACCGGGCCAGCCAGCCCGGCACGCGACGCGGCGGCTTGGCGCCGAGCGCGCGGGCCAGAACCGGCAGCCAGTCACGCACCGGCGCCGGCTCGTCATCAGCGACGTGGTAAACCCCGGGCTTACCGCGCTCGATGGCCGCGACCGTGGCCAACGCGGCGTCGCTGATGTGCACCAGCGACCACACCCCACCGCCGCCGCCGACGATCGGGAACTTTCGCCTGCGGATCTGCTCGGCCATGACAGCATCCGGCTCAGCGCTGATGCCGGTCCCCGGGCCATAGAAGCCACCGTAGCGAAGCCGAGCGGGTCGTGCCGACCACCGCGTGGCCGCGCGCCACGAGTTGGGCAACGAGGTGGCTGCCGATCGCGCCGGACGCTCCGGCAATGAAGATCTTCATGACGTCTCCGGTTCGTTGTGCTCACCAACAACAGACGAGCCGCCCCCGCACCCCATGACCGGCAGTAACCCAGTTCACAGTACGGCGCGGTTGTGCCGCCGGGCACTCCGAATCGTCGGCATCGCCAGCAGCCGCAACCGCACCGGAGGTACGCGCTTACCTGTATCGGAGACCCACTGCAAGGGGTCCGTTGAAGCGCGGTCGCGTCAGCGACGCCGTCAGGGGCCCGCAGTTCCCGAGCCTTGAGGTAGTGCTGGGTGGTGCTGATGCTTTCGTGGCGGAGGAGCTTGCGGCGATATGGACGGGAAGGCCGCCGGTGACCGCGCCGGTTACGAACAAGTGGCGGGAGACCAGGGGGACGCGTCCGTCGCTGTCACGGACCCGGGCGATGAGCGAGGCGAGGACGCTGGCCAGCTCTGGTGGGACCAGCAGCAGCCGTTCCTGGTCGCTCTTGGAGGGCACGATCTGCAGCAGTGGGATGATCTGGCCGGTGTCGGCCAGCGTGTGGGAGACCAGCGCCAGGTGGGTGATCTCCAGCAGCTCCTCGAGCTGGCAGCGAACCGGACCGATGGGCTGGTCGGGCCGGTCGCCGGTACCGATTCCGGAGCGCGCTCGGGGCGTACCGGTCGCACGCGACGTGCCACTGCAGGATGCCCGACATCCAGTCCTTGAGCCGGTCGACGTAGCCAACCAGCTGCTGCCGAACCGGGTCGGGGAGCTGCCGCTGCTCGCACATCGCCGGCAGGTCGACGGTCACCAGGTGCTCGAACTGGCGCAGCCGCTCGGTCATCAGCTTGGCCACCACGTCCCGGGCGGTCATCCGGTCGGTGCCCAGGAACCGCTCCAGCACCCGGACCAGGTTGTGCACCTCGCCCTCGTACTCGATCTCCTTCTGGTAGGAGAACAGGTCGTTGGCGAAGCCCGCGAAGTCCTGGGCGGTCGCGTCGATCTGGTGCATCACCCGGGTCCGGTACAGCTCCTCCGGCACCAGAGCGCCGTACCCGAGCCGGGCCAGCCGGGTGGTCACCCCGGAGCCGAACGTGAGCCGGCGCATCTCGATGTAGTCGACCGGGTCCGGGATCCGGTTCTGGATCTGGTTGGCGACCTCCCACAGCCAGGCCGCGGTCATGCCCTCCACCCCCGCCCGGAACTGTGCCCGGGCCGGCCTCGCCATCGGCGCGGCGGTGCGCCGCCACAGGTCCGCGAGCCCCCGCTCGATCGGCGCTGCCGGCGCCGGCGCAGCGGTGCCGTCCAGCGGCATGAACAGCGAGAGCCGCCGGTTCTGCAGCTGGCCACCGAGGAAGTCGCCGGTCCGGCCGTACTGGGCCGGGAACAGGTCGTCGCCGTAGGTGCCCCAGGCCAGCCAGTCCGAGGACAGGTCCAGCTGGTCCGGGGTGGCGTCCGCGTGGATCATCGCCGCGCAGTGGGCGAAGTCGAACCCGGCGAAGGTGGTGGGGTTCCAGCCGATGCTGGGCACGCCGGGCGGCTGCGGTGCGAGCATCCCCATCGCCTCGGCCCACGCCAGGTTGTGCCGGCGCGCCCGGTCCAGGTGCGGGCTGGTGCGGAAGCGGTACGGCAGCCAGATCGCCGGCAGCGGCAGGTGCCCGACCTCCCGACCGTGCGGCAGGTGGGCGTGCTGCGCCACCCGGCGACGGGTTCCCAGCGCGCCGGGCCGGATCCGGCCGGTCGCGGCGCCCAGCCCGGCCACGGCGCCCACGGCGCCCAGCCCGGTCACGGAGCCCAGCCCGGCCGACCGGGACCGGGCCGCCAGGTAGCGGCTGGACTTGACGTGCCACTCGTGCCCGCCGGCCTGCCAGTCCTGCAGCCCCTGCGCGTACCGGCCAACCGCCAGCTGCTCCGGCGGCGGCGCTCCGTGCTCGACCAGCATCAGCGGGATCTCGGTGAGCGCGGTGTGCTCGAACTGCTGCAGCCGGGAGGTGAGCAGCTCGCCCACCAGGTCGGCCGCCGGCTGGGTCGGGAGCTGCAGGAACCGCTCCAGCACCAGCACCGCGTTCGCTTTCTCACCCTCCTCGGCGACCTCCCGCTGGTAGGAGAACAGGTCGTTGCGCAGGTGGACGCCGTCGGCGAAGGTGTCCCGCAGCACCCGCATCGGTCGCAGCCGCGCCAGCCGGGCCGGCACCTCGGCGCCGGTCGCGAGCTCGACCAGGTTCGCCGACCAGGGGGCGCCGCCGACCCGCCGCCGCATCTCCAGGTACTCGATCGGGTTGGCGACCCGGTCCCGGGCGATGTTGTCCAGCTCCCACAGCGACTCGACCATCAGGTTGTGGATGCTGGTGGTGAACCGGCGGCGCCAGTCGCCGGACCTAGTCGGGAAGGTGCGGGCCCACAGGTCGGCCAGGCCGGCCTCGACCGGGTTGGCCGGCGGCGACGGATCCTCGCCGGGCTCGGTCATGAACCGGTCGAGCCGGTCCAGGTGCGCCCCGGCACCGGACCGGTCCCGGGAGTACTTGTACCACTCCAGGAAGTGGTCGTCGAAGTAGAAGACCCACACGTACCAGTCGGTGATCAGCGCCAGCGTCGGCCCGTCGCAGTCGGGGTGGGTGAGGGCGCACATCAGCGGATAGTCGTGCGCCCGGAGCGCGGCCAGGTCCCAGACCGGCCGGCCGGTGGGGCCAGGGGCCTCCAGCATCCCCATCTGCGCGGCCCACGCCTCCGAGTGGACTCGCGCGGACGGCTCGTTCGGGTTCCGGCGCGCGGGGTGGGGCAGGTAGAAGTCGGGCAGGGTGAACGCCGCCATCGCTGCTCTCCTCGTATATGTGTATGTCAGCGTTCCCCCGGATATCGGACACTATAGTCGGAATGCGGTGTTCGCGGAACCCCGCCGGCGGCGATAGCGACCGCGCACCTCCCCGGGTACCGTCAGACCGGTGACCGCGCCGCCGGCCCGTCTAGTCGCCATCAGCGACTTGCACGTGAGCCATCCGGACAACCGCGCGGTCCTGGCGGAACTGGCGCCACCCTCGCCCGAGGACTGGCTGCTGGTGGCCGGCGACGTGGCCGAGCGGGTCGCCGACGTCGAGTGGGCGCTGTCGCTGCTGCGGGAGCGGTTCGCAACCGTGGTATGGGTTCCGGGCAACCATGAGCTGTGGACCACCCCACGGGACCCGGTGCAGCTGCGCGGGGTCGAGCGGTACGCGCACCTGGTCGCCGTGTGCCGGCGGCTCGGCGTGGTCACCCCGGAGGACGAGTTTCCGGTGTTCACCGGCGCCGGCGGGCCGGTCCGGATCGCGCCGCTGTTCCTGCTCTACGACTACACCTTCCGTGTCGACGGCGCGGGCAGCAAGGATGAGTCACTGGCCCACGCCTACCAGGCCGGCATCGTCTGCACCGACGAGTACTTCCTGCATCCGGACCCCCACCCCACCCGGGAAGCGTGGTGCCGGGCCCGGGTGGCCGGCACGCTCGCCCGGCTGGCCGCCTGCGACCCGGAGATCCCACTGGTGTTCGTCAACCACTGGCCGTTGCTGCGGGAACCGACCCGGGTGCTGCGCTACCCGGAGTTCGCGCAGTGGTGTGGCACCGAGCTCACCGCCGACTGGCACACCCGGTTCCGGACCGCCGCGGTCGTCTACGGGCACCTGCACATTCCACGATCGACGGTGCACGACGGCGTACCGTTCCGGGAGGTCTCGCTGGGCTACCCGCGGGAGTGGCGGCGGCGCGGTCTCCCGGCGCCGTTGCTGCGGCCGGTCCTGCCGGCCCAGCCGTCCGGGCTGGTGTCCGGCGCCCGCCGGTCCGCGTGACCGCGGTCCCGCGATGACCCGGGTGCTGCTGAACCTGGCCATGCTGGCCGGGATGCTGCTGGTGGTGCCGTTGGGTCTGCGGCTGGTCGACCGGCTGCCGGCATGGACCCGGCGGGCCTGGCTCGCCGGCGCGGCCCCGGCCGTGGTGTCGCTGTGGCTGCCGCGCGGCGCCCTCGCCTGCCGGGCGGCGGACCTGCCCCATCCGCCGGTGGACTGGATGGTCGCTACCCACGGGGTGGCGAACGCGTTCGGGTTCGCGGTGTGCGGGATGCTTGCCTGGTGGCGAATCGCGAGAGAACCTCGATGACCCCGTTCACCTATCCGGAGGTGGGGGCAACCCGCGACGGCCCGTTCCCGGACGGCTACCGGCACCTGACCCACCGGTCCCGGCTGCCCGCGGGCGCGCTGCCGGCGGCCGCCGAGGCGGTCATGACCTGGCGGATGCACCGGGGCACCGGCACCCGGATCGAGGCGTCGGCTCCGCGGGCGGCGATCGGGGTGGCGGTCACGTCCCGGCTGGGGCTGGGGCCGGTGCGGGTCTCGGCGCCGTGCCAGGTGGTGTGGACGGTCGGCGAGCCGGACCGGGTGGGCTTCGGCTACGGCACCCTGCCTGGGCACCCGGCCCAAGGCGAGGAGTCGTTCGTGGTCAGCCGGGCCGGTGACGGGACGGTCTGGTTCACGGTGAGCTCGTTCAGCCGCCCCGCCCGCTGGTATGTACGGGCCGCCGGCCCGGTCGTGCCGCTGCTGCAGCGCGCCTACGCTCGCCGCTGCGCTCGCGTGCTGCGCCGACTGAGCACCGCGTCGCAGGAGGATGAGTAGATGCGCAAGACCGTGTCGTCGGGTGGCCCGTTCGAGCAGGTCTACGGCTACAGCCGAGCGGTCCGGGTCGGCGGCCAGGTGCACGTGGCCGGAACCGCCGCCACCGAACCGCACCTGGACGGCACCGACGCCTACGAGCAGGCCCGGGTGATCCTGGCGATCGTCGAGAACGCGCTGCGGGAGGTCGGGTCGAGCGTGGACGCGGTCGTGCGTACCGTCACCTACCTGACCGACATGGGCGACCTGGAGCTGGTGGCCCGGGCGCACCGCGAGGTGTTCGGGCAGGTGCTGCCGGCGGCCACCCTGGTCGAGGTGTCCCGGCTGGTCGATCCCCGGATGAAGGTGGAGATCGAGGTCTACGCCGTCGAGCCCGACCGGTAGCCGGGCCGGCGGCGGGCGTCGACCAGCGCCTGGACCCCGTCCAGCAGCCGCTGCAGGCCGAACTCGAACGACTCCTCCCAGCCGGCGTTGAACGAGTCCTCGGCCAGCTTGGCCAGCTCCGGGTAGTCGCCGCTGGCCATCGCCCGCTCGAGCACCGGATGCTGGGTGGCCCAGAACTCCTCGTCGCTGATCCCGGTCTCCTCGGCGGCCCGCGAGTACAGAATCTGATTGCGAACGAAGCCGGTCACGTAGCTGTCGATCGCGATCATGACCGTCACCCGCTCCCGGTCGGTGAGGCCGAGCCCGGCCAGGCCGGCGATCACCAGCTCCACCCCGGCCAGTGTGTTCGGCCCGAACACCGGGCGGCACCAGTTGACCTGCAGCAGCCACGGATGGGCCAGGTAGAGATCCCGGCTGCCCCGGGCGTGGTCCGCCATTACCTGCCGCCAGTCCGCGCCGGCGGCCGGTCCGCGCCCCGGCCCGGGGTCACTGACCTGGTCGAGCATCAGGTCGAGCAGCTCCGCCTTGCCGGGGACGTAGCGGTACAGCGACATCGTCCCGACCCGCAGCTCGGCCGCCACCCGGCGCATGGACAGCGCGTCCACCCCGTCCCGGTCGGCCACCGCTATCGCGGCGGTCACGATCTGGTCCCGGGACAGGCCCGGTCGGGGGCCCCGGCCGGCCCGCCCCCGCGGCCCCCAGAGCAGCTCGGCGCTGCGGCTCGGGTAGCTGGCGGTACCCGGTTCGGTGCTCATGGTGCCGCCATCTTAACCGCTGGACGCGCCTTCTGGGTACGGCGTACGCTGATCTGCGTACGGCGTACTCAGAAGAGTGGGAGGGAACCCGTTGTCCATCGACTATGCGGTGCGGGCGGAGGGGCTGCAGAAGCGTTACGGCCGCACCCAGGCACTGGCCGGCTGCGACCTGGCGGTGCCGTACGGGTCGGTGTGCGGCCTGCTCGGGCCGAACGGTGCCGGCAAGACCACCGCGGTCCGGGTACTGTCCACGCTGGTCCGGCCGGACGGCGGCCGGGCCGAGGTGGCCGGCTTCGACGTCACCCGGCAGCCCCGGCAGGTCCGGCACCGGATCGGGCTGGCCGGCCAGTTCGCCGCCGTGGACGAGGTGCTGACCGGCCGGCAGAACCTGGAGATGTTCGGCCGGCTGTTCCACCTCGGCACCCGGCCGGCCAAGCGGCGCTCCGCCGAGCTGCTGGAGCAGTTCGACCTGGCCGGGGCCGCCGACCAGGGGGTCAAGACCTACAGCGGCGGGATGCGGCGCCGGCTCGACCTCGCCTCCAGCATGCTGCTGGCACCGGCCGTGCTGTTCCTGGACGAGCCCACCACCGGGCTGGACCCGCGCGGCCGCAACGAGGTCTGGCGGGCGGTCCGGTCGCTGGTCAGCGGCGGTACCACGGTGCTGCTCACCACGCAGTACCTGGACGAGGCCGACCAGCTCGCCGACCGGGTCGCGGTCATCGACGCCGGCCGGGTGATCGCCGATGACACCCCGACCGCGTTGAAGAACGCCATCGGCGGGGCCCGGATCGAGGTGATCGTCGGCGAGGCCGGCGACCTGCCGGCGGCGGCCAAGGCGGTCGCCCGGGTGACCACCGCCGAGCCCGAGACCGACCAGGACGACCGGCGGGTCCACGCGCCGGTGTCCGACCGGGTCGCCGCCCTGACCGAGGTCGCCCGCGCCCTGCAGGACCAGGGCGTGGCGGTCGAGGACATCGGGCTGCGCCGCCCCACCCTGGACGACGTGTTCCTGCAGCTGACCGGCCACCACGCCGAAGCGGAGACCGCACCGTGAGTACGCTGACCGGCCCCCGCCCGGCGGAGGCCATCGACACCGCCGGGCACCGGCTGTACTGGGCGGTCGTCGACTGCTGGACGGTGGTCCGCCGGGGGCTGCTGCACTACGTCCGGCAGCCGACCAACATCGCCTGGCAGCTCGGCTTCCCGATCGTGACGGTACTGCTGTTCGGGTACGTCTTCGGCAGCGCGATGACGGTGCCCGGCGGCGGGGACTACCGGGAGTTCCTGATGCCCGGCCTGTTCGGGATGACGATGGCGTTCGGGTTCATGAACACCGCGTACGCGGTGGTGCTGGACTCCACCAAGGGGGTGGTGGACCGGTTCCGGTCGATGCCGATGGCCTCCTCGGCGGTGGTCACCGGGCGCGGGGTCAGCGACCTGATCGCGGCCAGCATCGACCTGTTGGTGCTGGCCGGGATGGCGCTGGTGATCGGCTGGCGGTCGAACGGCGGCCTGCCCGCCACGCTGGCGGCGTTCGGGCTGTTCCTGCTGCTGCGGTTCGCGCTGATCTGGATCGGGATCCTGCTCGGGTTGATGGTGCCGAACGAGGAGGCGGCGGGCAGCCTGTTCGCGGTGGCGTTCCCGTTCGGGATGATCTCCAGCGCGTTCGTGGCGCCGTCGCTGATGCCCGACTGGCTCGGCGCGATCGCGGCCTGGAACCCGGTCTCGTCCACGGTCACCGCGGCCCGGGAGCTGTTCGGCAACCCGGCCGCGGTCGGTGACTCGTGGGTCGAGCAGCACGCGATGCTGATGGCGGTGGTCTGGCCGCTGGCCATCACGGCCGTGTTCCTGCCGCTGGCGGTACGCCGGTTCCAGCGCCTCAGCCGGTGACGAGAGCCGCAGCCCCAGCCGCCCCGTAGGTTCCCCGAGCCCCTGTACCCCTTTTGAGTGATTGACGGGGATTTAATCCAGTTATGTACTGGATGGGCAGATCAGAGCCCACGGCTGGCGGAGGGCGGCACGATGATGGTCGACGCGACGCGGAGCCGGACCGAGGATCACCCGCACAGCCTGGGCACCCGGGCGGCGAGGAAGCTCACGACCACCACGAAGTCCCGCCCGATGATGCAGGAGGTCAGCTCGCGGTGGCTGCTCCGGATGCTGCCGTGGGTGCAGGTGCCCGCCGGTGCGTACCGGGTTAACCGGCGGCTGCGGTACGTCGTCGGCGACGGCCGGGTGACCTTCACCGGAACCGGAACCGGAACCGGAACCGAAGTTGGTGCCGGTGCCGGAGCCGACCTGCAGGTGATCCCGCAGGAGCTGCGGGAGCTGCCGCTGCTGCGCGACTTCCCCGACGACGCCGTGCTGGCGGCACTGGCGCAGCGGTTCGTCCCCCGCCAGTACGCGGCCGGCGAGCCGATCGTGGAGCCCGGCCACCCGGCCGACCAACTCTTCCTGATCGTCCACGGCAAGGTCAACCGGATCGGGACCGGCCCGTACGGTGACCGGTCCGTGCTCGGCCGGCTGGCCGACGGCGACTACTTCGGTGAGCACGCGCTGGTCGAGCCGGACGGCCAGTGGGAGCACGGCATCCAGGCGGCCACCGCGACCACCCTGCTGGCGCTGCCGCGGGAGGCGTTCGGGGAGCTGGTCGCGGCCTCGCCGGCGCTGTCGGAGCAGCTGGCCCGGGTGCGGGCCAGGCCGCAGCCACCGCAGACCAAGCACGGGGAGGCCGCGATCGCGCTCGCCTCCGGGCACACCGGCGAGCCGGACCTCCCGGGCACCTTTGTAGACTACGAGGTCGCGCCGCGCGAGTACCAGCTGAGCGTGGCACAGACGATGGTACGGGTGCACTCCCGGGTCGCCGATCTCTACAACGGACCGATGGACCAGACCGAGCAGCAGCTGCGGCTGACGATCGAGGCGGTCCGGGAACGGGAGGAGCACGAGCTGGTCAACAACCGCGAGTTCGGGCTCCTGCACAACGCGGCGCACGCGCAACGGATCCAGACCCGCGGCGGCCCGCCCACCCCGGACGACCTCGACGAGCTGCTGGCCATGCGCAGGCGCACCCGGATGCTGCTGGCGCACCCGATGGCGATCGCCGCGTTCGGACGGGAGTGCACCGGTCGCGGGATCTACCCGGGCACCGTCGAGGTCGAGGGCCGCCGGCTGACGGCCTGGCGTGGTGTGCCGATCGTCCCCTGCGACAAGATCCCGATCGAGCGCGGGCGCACCTCCACGATCCTCGCGATGCGCACCGGCGAGGACGACCAGGGGGTGGTCGGCCTCTACCAGACCGGAGGGGCGGACGAGTACCAGCCGGGCCTGCGGGTGCGGTTCGCGGGAGTCGACGAGCGGGCCGTCTGCTCGTACCTGGTCAGCGCCTACTACTCGGCCGCGGTGCTGCTTCCGGATGCGCTGGGGTTGCTGGAGAAGGTCGAGATCTCCCGCCCGGCGGCCTGACCAACCCCGAACACCTACCGCGTTAGGGGAACCGATGTCACTACTGTCCCGGGTGTCGGCGCCGCTGGCCACCCACGACCTCGCCGCGACGGTGACCATCCTGCTGTCCAACCTGGACCGCGCCGCCGCCCCCGGTAGGTCGCCCGGGCCGGCCGGCCGGCCGACCGTCATCGCACCCACCGGGCTGGGCACCTCGGCGGCCCGGATCGCCGCACCCACCGCACCCACCGCGCTCGCCCCACCCCGACCGACCGGCGGTGGGCAGGTCCCGGAGCTGTACTGCCCCCCGGCCGTCCGGGACGACCCGGCCCTGGGCGAACACGTCAACCTCCAGCTGGTCGACTGGGCCGAACGGGTCGGGGTCTACTCCGGACAGCTCGACCGGTTGCGGGCGGCCAACTTCGGGCGACTGCTCATGCTGACCCACCCGGACACCGACGACCCGGACCGGCTGCTGGCGGCCGGGAAGTGCGCACTGGCCGAGTGGGCCGTCGACGACCACTACTGCGACGACGAGAGCGCCGGCGCCGACCCGGAGCGGCTGGGCCCGCGCCTGGCGATCGCCACCGCGGCCGTGGACCCGGCTCATCTGCCGTCCCGCTACGCACCCGAGCTGGAGCGGGCGTTGCGGTCCGACCCGGTGCTGGTGGCCCTTCGCTCCAGTCTGGACCACGCCGCCCGGTACGCCTCCTGGGCACAGGTGGCCAGGCTCCGGCACGAGATCGCCGCGCTGTTCGTGGGGTTCGGGGCGGAGGCCGGCTGGCGCACGGCCGCGCGGATGCCGCCGGTCTGGGAGTACCTGACCACCCGGCAGGCGAACAGCTTCCTGCCCTGCCTGGCCCTGATCGACGCGGTCGGCGGGTACGAGCTGGCCAGCGCGACCTACGCGTGCCCGCGGGTGCGCCGGGCGGTGGCCATGGCCGCCATCGCCGCCACCCTGGTGAACGACCTGTACTCGCTGGCCAAGGAGCAGGACGCCGCCGGCCTGGACTTCAACCTTCCCACCGTGATCGCCGCCGAGGAGCGGTGCTCGCTGCCGGCGGCGGTCGAGCGCAGTGTCGAGATCCACGACGAGCTGGTGCACGGCTTCGAGGAGGCGGCGGCCGCCGCCAGCCTCACCGGCTCGCCGGCGCTGCGCCGCTTCCTGGCCGGCGTCTGGGCCTGGCTCGGCGGCAACCGGGAATGGCACCGCAGCACCGACCGGTACCTGCAGCCCGCCTGACCGGTCGCGCCGACCCAGGCCGGCCACCTCTCCCCCACCGATCCCCCACGATCCCCACCGACAAAGGAGTCCGCCATGGCCCCGAACCACCCCGCCACCGCCACCGTGCTGCGCAGCGACTACCAGAAGTCGGTCGCCGCGTACTGGGACAACCACCAGCAGGACAGCGTGAACCTGCTGCTCGGTGACGTCGACGGTCTCTACCACCATCACTACGGGATCGGCGACTACGACCCGGCCGTGCTGGCCGGACCGGAGGAGGGTCGCGAGGACCGGATCATCGCCGAGCTCCACCGGCTGGAGACCGCCCAGGCGGACCTGCTGCTGGACCACCTGGGCGGGGTCGGGCCCGACGACCGGCTGCTGGACGCCGGCTCCGGCCGGGGCGGCACCAGCTTCCTGGCCCACCAGCGGTTCGGCTGCCGGGTGGATGGCGTGACCATCTCCGAGTACCAGGTCGGGTTCGCCAACCAGCAGGCCGAGCTGCGGGGGGTGGCCGACCAGGTACGCTTCCACTTCCGCAACATGCTGGACACCGGACTCGAGACCGGTTCCCGCCGGGGCATCTGGTCCAATGAGACCACCATGTACGTAGACCTGCTCCCGCTCTACGCCGAGTTCCGCCGACTGCTGGAGCACGGTGGGCGCTACGTCTGCATAACCGGCTGCTACAACGACGTGACCGGTGGGCGTTCCAGGGCGGTCAGCCGGATCGACGAGCACTACCTCTGCAACATCCACCCGCGCAGCGCCTACTTCCAGGCGCTGGCGTCCAATGACCTGATACCGATCAACGTCATCGACCTGACTGGACTGACGATCCCGTACTGGGAGCTGCGGGCGAAGTCCCCGGTGGCGACCGGGATCGAGGAGCCGTTCCTCACCGCGTACCGCGAGGGCAGCCTCCACTACCTGATGATCGTCGCCGACCGGGTCGGCCCGTGACCGCCGAGCCGGAAACCCGGGAGCTGCTGCTGGTCGAGCTGGTCGACGACCGCGGCACCGGCGTCGGCGCCTGCTCGGTCGCCGAGGCGCACCGGCCGCCCGGCCGGCTGCACCGCGCGTTCTCGGTGCTGCTGTCCGACCGGACCGGGCGGGTGCTGCTGCAGCGGCGCGCGGCCACCAAGACCCGGTTCGCGTCGCGCTGGTCGAACACCTGCTGCGGCCATCCCGCGCCCGGTGCGGAGGTCGCCGTCGCGGCGGCCCGGCGGCTCGCCGCCGAGCTGGCTCTGACCACCGCTGCGCTGACCGAGGTCGGGGTGTTCACCTACCGGGCGGCCGACGGCGCGGGCGGCGGGGTCGAGCACGAGTGGGACCACGTCCTGGTCGGCACCCTCGACATCGACCGGGAGGTGCCGGCGCCGGACCCGACCGAGGTGTCCGAGTGGGCCTGGGTCGCCCCGCCCCGGCTGGCCACCGCGATCGCCGCCGACCCGGACGCGTACACCCCCTGGCTACCGGGTGTGCTGCGGGTGGCGGCGGCGCCCGAAGCGCGGTGACCGCCGTCGCCCGATGGCGTCCCTGACGCGGCGCCGGCTGGCCGACCAGGCAGGATGGTCGGCATGCCGCTGCGCACCGACCTCCGCAATGTCGCCATCGTCGCCCACGTCGACCATGGCAAGACCACCCTGGTCGACGCCATGCTGCGCCAGGCCGGTGCGGTGTCCGCCCGGGGCGAGCCGGCCGACCGGGTGATGGACTCGATGGACCTGGAGCGGGAGAAGGGCATCACCATCCTGGCGAAGAACACCGCGGTGCGGTACGAGCCGGCCGGCGGTGACCCGGTGACCATCAACATCATCGACACCCCCGGGCACGCCGACTTCGGCGGCGAGGTGGAGCGCGGCCTGACCATGGTCGACGGGGTGCTGCTGCTGGTGGACGCCGGCGAGGGCCCGCTCCCGCAGACCCGATTCGTGCTGGGCAAGGCGCTCGCCGCCCGGCTGCCGATCATCCTGGTGATCAACAAGGTGGATCGGGCGGACTCCCGGATCGCCGAGGTCGTCGACGACACGTACCAGCTGTTCCTGGATCTCGCCGGCCCCGGCGCCCGCGCCGACCTGCTGGACTTCGCGATCGTCTACGCCTGCGCCCGGGACGGCGTCGCCTCCCTCACCCAGCCGGCCGACGGGACCGTCCCGGCCGACTCGACCAGCCTGGAGCCGCTGTTTCGCACCCTTCTCGACACCATCCCGGCACCGTCCTACCGGGATGGTGAGCCGCTGCAGGCGCACGTGACCAACCTCGACTCGTCACCGTACCTCGGCCGGCTGGCGCTGTGCCGGATCCGCCAAGGCACCATCCACAAGGGTCAGATGGCGGCCTGGTGCCGGCGGGACGGCAGCATCGAACGGGTCCGGGTCACGGAGCTGCTGCTGACCGAGGGGCTGGAGCGCAAGCCGGCGGAGCGGGCCGGTCCCGGGGACATCATCGCGGTGGCCGGCATCCCGGAGATCACCATTGGGGAGACCCTCGCCGACGGTGACGACCCGCGCCCGCTCCCGCTGATCACCGTCGACGAGCCAGTGATCTCGATGACCATCGGGATCAACACCTCCCCGGTGGCCGGGCGGGTGAAGGGCGCCAAGGTGACCGCCCGGCTGGTCAAGGAGCGGCTCGACCGGGAGCTGGTCGGCAATGTGTCGCTGCGGGTGCTGCCCACGCACCGGCCGGACGCGTGGGAGGTGCAGGGCCGGGGTGAGCTGGCGCTGGCGATCCTGGTCGAGCAGATGCGGCGGGAGCGGTACGAGCTGACCGTCGGCAAGCCGCAGGTGGTGACCCGCCAGATCGACGGCCGGGTCTGCGAGCCGGTCGAGCGGCTCACCATCGACGTGCCGGAGGAGTACCTGGGCGCCGCCACCCAGCTGCTGGCCACCCGCAAGGGGCGGATGGAGCAGCTGGTCAACCACGGCTCCGGCTGGGTCCGGATGGAGTGGCTGGTCCCGGCCCGCGGGCTGATCGGGTTCCGGACCGAGTTCCTCACCGACACCCGCGGCACCGGAATCGCCCACCACGTGTTCGAGGGGTACGAGCCCTGGTACGGGCAGCTGCGCACCCGGGCCGGCGGTTCGCTGGTCGCCGACCGGGCCGGGCTTGCCGCCACGTTCGCCATGTTCCATCTCCAGGAGCGGGGCAGCCTGTTCGTCGAACCCGGCACCGAGGTCTACCCGGGCATGATCGTGGGTGAGAGCTCCCGCGCCGACGACCTGGACGTCAACATCACCCGGGAGCGAAAGCTGACCAACATCCGCTCCTCCACCGCCGACGAGCTGGAACGGCTGGTTCCGCCGCGCCGGCTGTCGCTGGAGCAGGCGCTGGAGTTCTGCCGCGAGGACGAGTGCGTCGAGGTCACGCCGGCCGCGGTCCGGCTGCGCAAGCTGGTCCTCCACCAGGCCGAGCGGGCCCGGGCCGCCGCCCGCCGCAGGCACGACTCGCCACCGCCGGACTAGTCCTGGGCTATCCGGGCGCAGCGAGTCCGTCCGGCAGCGCGGCGATCAGGTCCAGGCTCCGTGGTGCGTTCTGCCCGGCCAGCCGCCGCCGGAACCAGCCGCGCTCCACGTCGGCCAGATGGCGCACCAGCCCCAGCAGCGACATGGTGGACGGCTCCACGCCGCGTCCCGCCAGGTCGGCGGCGTCGAGACCGGCGCACTTTAGCTCCAGCGTGGCGCGCGACCGCGTGCCACAATGAGGTGGCAAGATCAGTTGCAGGAAGAGGACGAAGTTGTCGGAGCGATCAGGAACCCTCGCTGACGATCCGTTCAGTGGTCGGCGCCCAACCAGTCACGAACGGCTGACGGGACTGCCCTGGGACGCGTCGTACCACGACGGCCCTGCGCCTTGGGATGTTGGCCAGCCGCAGCCAGCAGTAGTGCGTCTGGCATCCGAGGGCGGATTCGCCGGAGCGGTGCTCGATGCGGGCTGCGGGACCGGCGAGAACGCTCTTCACGTCGCCTCGCTGGGATTGCCGGTCCTGGGCGTTGACGTGGCTGAGACGGCCCTGGCGATCGCCCGGGAGAAGGCCGGCGACCGTGGGATCGAGGTTGAGTTCGCTGCGGCTGACGCGTTTGCGCTGGAGCGGTTGGGGCGCAGGTTTGAGACGGTGTTGGACTGCGGACTGTTCCACACCTTCGACGGCGATGAGCGACCAGGATACGTGGCGAGCCTAGCGTCGGTGACCGAGCACGATGGAACCCTGTATGTGCTGTGCTTCAGTGACGAAGGTCCCGATACTGGCCCGCACCCCATCAGTCAGGAAGAGCTGAGAGCGGCGTTCAACCCCAGCAGTGGATGGAATGTCGCCGCCATCGAACCGGACCGGGTTCAGACGAGATTCCACGACGACGGCGCACCGGCCTGGTTCGCGACAGTCAAACGGATCTAGACTGCGGGACTCGTCGGCCCGGCGAGCGCTCGTACTCACCGGTGAGCCCCGGACACGCAAACGGCGGCGACCGCGCCCGGTGAGCGCGGTCGCCGCCCGGCAAACGCCGTCGGTTCGCCCTCCGGTGGCGTCCTGGTCTCGGGGCCGGCGCGTGCGGGAGGGCGAGCCGCCGCTTGGGCCTACTCGGTGGACTCGATGGTCCCGCACAGCGCCGGCATCGTGACCTCGTTGTCGTCGGGGTCCGCACCGTCGCCGTCGACGTCAGGGTTGGTTGCCGCACCGTCGCCGCTGAGGTCGACGCCGTGCACGACGATCGCGTACTGGTCAAGACTGCCGATGGACGCGAACGCGTCACCCGAGTCGAGGTGGGTGAAGACGCGGGTGTAGTCCAGGGACGCACCGCGGTCGTTGGTGCCGTCGCTCAAGGTCCGCTGGACCGGGCCGTACGCCGGGAGGCCCTCGGCGAAGTCGACCAGACCGTTGCCGTCACCGTCGGCCGCAAGGCTGGGGCACTCGTTCTGTGCCTGCCGCAGGCCGTGGATGTGCGCGACGTGCACCCCGTCATGGAGCCCGGCGGCCTGCAGGTGCACGGTGACCCGGGTGCCGAGTTGGTTGAGCGTCACGAGTCCCTGGCCGTCCTGGTTGAGCGGTGCCAAGTCTGCCCTGAAGTCGCCGACCCTCGGCGCGGCCGAGGCGGGGGAGGCGGCGGCGATCAGGACGAGTACCGACGTGACCAGTACGGAAACCAGGTTTCGATGTCGCATGGGCAGCTCCCTTTCTGTGGGCAGTATCTCCGACTGGAGACACGGACGCCGGATGGTACCGGTTCAGGCACGAACATGTACGCGGTCAGCGATACCGGGGAAACGCGGCACAGCGCCTGGTCCTGGACAGCGTCAGCTTCGCCGGTGCGGGCGAGCTGCGCGGCTGGACACCGTGGGGGCCACGGTGCTGCGTCACGATGACCGGCTTGCGCCCCGGCCGGGTCGGGCTCCGCTGCAGTTGAGGCTGCTGGACCGGCTATAGGCGGTGCGGCAGGGTGCTGAGGAACTGATCTACTTCGTGGCGAAATGCTGTCGGCTGCTCGACCCAGGGATGGTGTCCGCACCGCTCGATCGTCACGGCCTCACCTGCGGGGAAGAGCTTCGCTAGCGCGATCGCCTGAGCGACTCCGGCGCTGTAGTCCTGTGCTCCTGCGATTATGAGGACAGGTGCGGTGACCCTGCCGAGCCGTTCGGCGAGATCGTGTGGTGGATCGACGCTGAAGAACGCCCGGTTCGCCGCGAAGCTCGTGCGCCCGATCGCCGCATGAGCCTGCTCTGTCGCTGTCCAGGCGGCGTAGCCGAGCGGGGCGACACGTGACCACCATGCGTTGAAGGCGTCATCGTCGTTGGCGTCGGGACCGGCGGCCCAGGCTGTAACGGCCGCGTCGAACGCCGGCTCGCCTCGCCGCCTGTCGATGAGTTCCTCGGTGTCGGAGGGTACGTCGACCAGGTAGCCCGCCGGCGGCGTGACCAGTACCAGGCCGGCGAGGCGCTCGGGGAACCGGGCGGCGTAGCTGATCGCCAGTCTCGTGCCGGCCGAGTGTCCCAGCAGAGGTACCTGTTCGAGGCCGAGGTGAGCGCGTAGGTGCTCGATGTCCTCGGCCTGCCGCCAGTGGGAGGCCGACTCGGCGGGGTCAGGCAGCGGGGAACGCCCCACGCCGCGAAGGTGGGGCACGATCAGGCGCTGCTCGGTATCCAATCCAGCCAGATCGCCAAGGTAGCTGGGATCCCGAGCCGCGCCACCGGCAAGTGCGATCAGCGGCAAGGCGCCGCCGTCGTCGTCGTCGTCGTTGTCGCCACGGTACAGCTCGTCATAGTGAAGCTGCGCACCGTCGAAGCCCGGGAAGGTCGGCGTCGCTTGACGGTACTGGCCGGCGGCCGGCGGGGACGGCCGCTCGGCAGCGACCGCCCGCGGCGCGGCCGTCGCGTGAGCGCCGCCTTCGACAAGGTGGCGGGTGAAGAAGCGCTCGGAGCTGTCCAGCTCGAACCCGGGTACGCCCGCGTGGCGGCCGGGGTTGGCGTGCAGAGTCTTGTCGCGGGAGGCGAAGGCGTCGAACAGCGCGAGCGCCGAGTCGCGCGGTACCAGCTCGTCGTCCCACTGCAGCAGGAACTCGACGGGGACGGTGACCCGGGCCACCGCGTCGGCCAGCGTGTCGTGGCCCGCGAGGCCGAACACGGCGGCGGTGATCCTCGGTTCGGCCGCGACCAGCGGCACGCCGATCGCACTGCCCAGCGACACGCCCCAGTACCCCACCGGCCGGCCGGTGCCGATGTAGTCGAGCTCCTGAAGGGCGTCCAGGGTGGCCTGCCACTCGGGTACGGCGCGCGCGGCGAGTTTGGCGTTGTGGTGGGCGATCTGCTGACCGATCGGCTGGCCGGCCGCCGCCCGTTCTCTGAGCTCTGCCGAGAACCGCTCGTCCTGCTCGGTTTTCGGTCGGTCACCGTACGCCGGCGCGTCGATGGCCGCGACCGCGAAGCCGTGGGTCGTCACGTACCGGTTGGCGCGGGCCACCAGACCCGGGGCCTTCTTGTGCTGGCCGCCGCCGTGGCCCAGCAGCACCAACGGGCGGCCACCAGTGGCGCCAGCAGGTGACCAGAGCACACCGGTGACGTCACCGAGGGTAAAGAGACGTTCCGAGACGCGGTTGGAGGTCGTCTGCGAGGTGAAGCGCATAGGTTCGTTACCTTTCGGGATGCCTTGCGGGCGCCCCGACGGCCACCTATGTCAGTGGAACCGCACAGCCGTGGAGGGAAGGGAGCACCCAGCCTGCTACAGCGGTAATGGGTCTCACCTCCTCGGGTCGGTCACGTGCACGACGACGGTACCAGACACCCGCCCACGCGGTCGTCCCCCTGCACAATCGCCGCGTGACCGGCCGGCCTTACTCACCGCGCTGCCAAGGTCCGCGTCGTTGCGGTGTCGGCGGTGCCCGGGCATCGCACGGCTCGACCGGCGGCGATCGCGCAGGCGGTCCGGCGTATCGCCACCGCCACCTCCGTCGACGGAAGAAAGCCCAAGCCGGGCGGCTGTCGCTTGAAACGTGGACAGCCCAGGCCCCGGCTAAGCCAGCTGATCCGCCTCGTCCCGGTGCTGGTCGGCTTCGTACCGGGGCACCGGCACGGACCCGACCGCGGGCCCCGGCATCGGGTCGGGCCGCTCCAGGTCTTCCGGGTCCACCCGCGGCTCATCCACCCAGAGCGCCCGCAGCTGGCCCTGCAGGAACGCCTGGAGCCGGGCCCGGTACTCCCGGTCGAACCGCTCCAGCGCCTCGATCTGCTGCTGCAACGCCTCCCGCCTGCCCGCCAGCCCCCCGACCACGTCCTCGTACTTCTGCTGCGCGAGATGTTGGAGCTCGTCGGCCCTGGCCTGCGCCTCCTTGGCGAACTCGTCGGCCCGCATCCGCGCGTCGGACAGGATCGCCTCCGCCTCCCGCTGCGCCTGGTCGGCGTGCGCCCGCGCGTCCTGGGCGAACTGCGCCGCCGCGGCCTGCGCCTCGGACCGGACCTGCTCGGCCTCCCGCTGCAGAGCCTCTACCCGGGCGTGTGCTTCCTGGAGGATCTGCGCCGCAGTCTCGCGCGCGTTCCCGCAGATCTGCTCCGCCTCGTGCCGGGCGCCGTTCAGGTGCTCCTCGGCCGTGCGCTGGGCCAGCGTGAGCACCTGGAGCGCCTCGAACTGGGCAGCGGCGTGGGGCGGGACCTCGACCGGTAGCGGCGCACCCTCCCCCGGCGGCGGTCCGGCCAGCAGCCCCTTGACTCGCCCCTTCATCCCACTGTCAGACACGACGGACACCCCCTCCCGAGTGCGCGGCACTGTACCAGGTCGCTCAGGCGGATGCGACCCCTACGCCGGCAGGATGGCGTAGTCCGAGCTGGCCTCGAAGCCCGTGGCGAAGCCACTCCCAGCCGGCCGCGGCCAACAGCGACTATCACCTCACCGGTTTGATCACTTGCCCAAAGTGCGGGCACAAGTACGTCGGTACCTCCGCCGCCGCGTTGAGCGTGCGGAGTTACGGCGTGGCAGGGGCGACAAGCGGAGTGCGAAACGATCACTCAGGTGACCGGTGACCCACTCCCGGTTCGTCCAGCCAGGTCACCCAGGCAGACCCAACACGCCACCGGCGATACGTGCGGCAGCCGGACACTGCCGGCGCTGGACGCCACGCTCGACCAGGTCGCCGAGCTGGTGCAGCTCACCAACCAAGCCGCGCAGGTCCTCGGCGAGGACCCCATCAAGTTCAAAGGCCCGCCACCAGGGGAACACTGCGGGCCCACCTTCTCGGTACGGAGCCCGCACGGTGGATCCCCGCGCCCTGCCGGAGACCGCGCGCCCGTTCGCAAGTGCTCCTGACCTGCGAGTTCTCGGATCTGGGTTGCGTTCGGGTACGCGTTTCGCGTGGGCCTGACGAAGCAGAATACGAAAACGATCATCCGGGTCCCTGGTGACCCGCTCCCGGTAAGCCTGGCCAGGTCACGCAGACGGCCCCGGTACACCCCCGATGTGAGTGGCGGACCGACCAGCCATGATCCACGACTCTATCCGGGCTGGAACAGCTCCAGCATCGCCGCCTGCCGCTCCGATACGTACAGCAGCGGGTTGCTGGCCCGTGGGTAGATCTCGGCAGCATCCCACCAGCGGCGGGGAACGCTGGCGGCGGTTCCCGCCTGTACCCCGCGGGCACGCTGATCAGCGCACAGCTGTTCGGCGTCGAACAGGTAGACGCGGTCGATGCGCCACGGCCGGGAGCTCGCACGGGACGATCCGGCGACGCCCGCCGGCCCGGTCAGGACCAGGTAGTAGTCCAGCGACCCGGCGGTGGTCATGTCCAGCAGACCCTCGCGTTTGAGGTACCACTTGATGTTGACCGACTTGCCCTGCAGCGCGCCGGTCCGAAACCGCCCGTCGATGGCGGCGCGGCTGGCGGAGGGCTCCAGCTCGATGTTGAAGACGCGGGCGGTGATCCACTCTCCCAGATGGCCGCCGGCCATGGGTCGCTGGATGATCTCCGCGATCTTCTCGTCGATCCGGTTGCGTTGCCCAAGCAGCTCCGCGACCCGAGCCACGTCCCCGGACACGAGGTGCCTCCGCCTGGTTGAGACGATGCGGTGAGCTTACGCCAACCACGCCCCGGCACCTACAGCCAGCAGCCGCAGCTCACGCGTCCACATCCGCCCATCAGTGAGTCTTTCCGCGTAACGGAGTGTTGCGTTGTGTAGTTACGTAGTCCGGCCATGCTCGACATGCAGCAGGACCAGCGCCGCGGCGACGATGCTGCCGATCCTCCACGGGCACAGGCTGACCCGACGCAGCGCCTTGAA
>WHTQ01000106.1 GCA_009377645.1 Micromonosporaceae bacterium
GAGCCCGGACGGGCGGACCGTGGAGGCGGAGGCGGCGCACGGCACGGTGACCCGGCACTACCGGGCCGCCCAGCGGGGCGAGAAGACCTCCACCAACCCGATCGCGTCGATCTTCGCGTGGACCCGCGGGCTGGCGCACCGGGGCAAGCTGGACGGCACCCCGGAGCTGACCGGGTTCGCGCAGACCCTGGAGCGGGTCTGCGTGGAGACCGTCGAGGGTGGCCAGATGAGCAAGGACCTGGCGCTGCTGGTCGGGGGCGACACCGGCTGGCTGACCACCGACGAGCTGATGACCGCGCTCGCCGACAACCTGGCCCGGAAGCTGGCGGCCTGACCCTGGGTCGGGCGGGTTGCGGAGAGTGAACCTCTCGGTACACTGACCGTCAGCTCTCGTCCGTCCCCCCCGCGGAGGCTCACGTGGACTGTGCCGACCCGGCCGCGTCGAGCCAGCCCCGCCCGTCCACGGTCACCGCCGGCCGCCCCCGCCACTTCCCGAGCGGCTGGGCGTGGCTGAGCGCGGGCATGTGGCGCAACTGGCGCGGGATCGCCGGCGCGCTGGTCGCCACCTGCCTGGGCCTGCCGGTGGCGATAGTGGTAGCGGCCGGCGCGGCGCTGCTGCTCGGGGCGTTCGGCTTGTTCGGTGGGGTGTTCGACGGCCCGGAGCGGGTGCCGGGGCCGCTGCGCGACCTCCCGCTGCTCGGCTCCGCGCTGGAGACCTTCCTGCCGCTGTCCAGCGGGCTGGTCGGCGGGCTGGTCGGCGCGCTGGCCGGGCTGGTGCTCGGGTTCCTCGGCACGGTGCTGCTGTTCGGCGGGTTCTGGTTCGCCGACGACCCGGTGGCGGGGCTCGGCTCGTTCCTGGGCATCGTCGCCGTCGACCTGCTGATCGCCGCCGTCTACACCGGCTACCGGGTGGCGTTCGAACCGTGGCTGCTGCGGGCGACCGGTGCCCGCCGGCTGAGCCGCCGCGAACGGGAGCTGATCCTGCCGATCGTGCGGGACTGTGCGGGGCGGATGGGGCTCGAGAACCACCCGCCGATCCTGGTCGACGACGACCGGGCGCCGAACGCGATCGCGTACCCCCGGCACCTCGTGATCAGCCGTGGGCTGCTGGCGGAGTTCGGCTACCACCCGGAGGTGATCGCCGGGGTGGTGTCGCACCTGCTGGTGCACTGGCGCAACGGTGACCCGATCTCGGCGGCGTTCGTCCGGGGGGCGGCGCTCCCGCTGTACCTGGTGCACGGCTGGGCCGGCTGGGCCGGCCGGCGGGTGAACCATCCGCTGGTCAGCCTGGTTACCTGGGTGGTCTTCTGGCCGGTGCTGCTGACCGTGAACCAGGTCATCATGCCGCTGCAGGCGGTCGATGTCCGGCGGGCGGAGTACCGGGCCGACCAGGGGGCGGTGCTGGCCGGGCACCGGGACGGGCTGCGGCGGGTGCTCGGCCGGCTCCGCCACTCGTTCGAGACCGGCCGCAACGGCTGGGCGGCGGCGGTGGGCGCCACCCACCCACCCAACGAGCTGCGGCTGGAGCGGCTGGAGGAGCCGGGCCGGCGATACCCGCTACCCGATCCCCGGGCCGCCGCCGAGCCGGAGCACCGGGACGACCAGGTTGCCGCACCACCGGTCGAGGCAGGTCGATGACCGCCCAGCCCGATCCCAGTGAGGTCTTCCTGGCGTACCGGCCCCGGCCGGGGCGGCGCACGGCGGTGCTCGCCGGCGCCGCCGTCCTGGTGCTGGGGATCGCCGGGGTGTACGTGGTGCGGGCGACCATCGGGTCCCCGGAGTCCACAGTGCTCGCGTACTTCGCCGCCCTGGCGGACCGGGACCCGGCCGCGGCGCTGCGGGTGACCGCCCCGGAGGTGGCCGAGCCGGTCGGGCAGGACCTGATCAGCGAGCCGGTGCTCGGGGCGCCCGGGTACGCCCCGCCCGAGCAGGTCGAGGTCACCGACGTCCGGGTCGATGGCCGCAGCGCGGTGGCGACGGTGTCGTTCACCGTCGACGGGCACCGGCAGGGCGCCGCGCTGCGACTGCGCCGCGACGACGGGATCGCGGACGCCGTCCGGCACCGCTGGCTGGTGGTGGACGGGTTCGGCTCGATGCTGCTGCGGGAGGTGCCCGAGCGGATCACGGTCAACGGGCTGCCGATGGCGGCCTACGATCCGCAGGGGCCGCGGATCCTGCCCGCCCTGCCCGGCGGCTACCAGGTCGGCGTGCCGGACGACGATCCACTGTGGCAGCCGCGGGTGGTACCGGTGCGGGTCGCGCCACAGCGGGCCACCGAGGTGGACGTGAGGCTGGTCCCGCGTCCGGCGGTACGCGACGAGGTAGACCGGCAGATCGTCCGGCTGCTGGACCGGTGCGCCGCCAGCGCCGAGCTGGTGCCGGCGGGCTGCCCGTTCGGGTACGCGGTGGCCGGCAGCGCCGAGGAGGTGCAGTGGCGGATCGTCGACTACCCGAACATCGGGCTGTCCCCCGGGGAGGAGCTGGACCAGGCGGTGGCGGTGGTGCACACCGCCCGGGAGGGTGCGGCGATGGTCAGCGGCACCCGTCGGTTCGTCGGGCGGTTCGAGGACACCGTCCCGATCCCGATCTCCGGGATGGTGACCATCAGCGGCGACACGGTGGTGTTCCAGCCCGGCTGGTAGGACGGGTCACGGCGCCGGGGCGACCGTGTCGATCCGGTGCAGCGAGAACATCCGCTCGTCGTCGCGCAGGTGGCACCAGGCGATCAGGTGGGCACCGTCCAGCTCCACCGAGTCGATCACTCGGGTGGTGTGGTTGCCCTGGGCGTTGGTGTAGCCGATCGTCACCGCCCCGTCGGTCTCGATCGCGTGCGCCAGCAGCCGCCGCTCGCCGGGGGCGAGGTGGCCGGCCCAGTCGGCCAGGATGTCGACCACGTCGGCCGGTTCGCTGGGCGCCACGTCCACCGGGTCCGGCCGGGCGTGGCCGGCTCGGTCGCGGCGGCGCACCGCCGGCGGGCGGGGCTCGGCCCGGGCCGCCGGAACCCGTGCCGCGAGCAGCCGTCCGGCCAGCGTGAGCGGGTCGAGCGGCGGCTCCGGTGCCGGCCGCCCCGGCTGCCGCGTACCGCCGCTCGGCGGCCGAGGAACGCCGCCGAGCTGGCGCGGGACGGCGGCCCGGCCGGGCTGGCGACGCTGCCGGGGCCGGGTGCCGCCGGCCCGCCGCCGCGGTACCCGCTCCACCAGGGCGGTCCCGTCGGCGGACTCGGCGACCGGGGCGTAGCCGGCCGCCCGCAGCGCGGCCAGGGTCTCCGCGACCGGCCGGGCCGAGCCCAGCACGGTCGGCGCGATCACCGACAGCTGCAGCTCGCGCAGGGCGCGGGCACCGGCCAGCTCGGCCAGCAGCGCCGGGTCATCGGCGCGCAGCACGCACGCCACCGCCCGGGCCCGCACCGCTCCGTGCCGGCGGGCCAGGTCGTTGACCAGGTACGCGAGCGGCTGCGGGACGGTGCCACCGACCGACCTGCCGCGCAGCTCCGCCAACAGCCGCTCGGCCGGGTAGCCGGAGTCCAGTGCCCGGCGCACCGAGCCGGGTGTGAACCGCCAGGTCACCGCCCCGCCGCGGGACTCCCGGTCGGCGGCGGCGTCGAGCAGCTCGGCCAGTGGGCGGGCCGGCGTGCCGGGAACCAGCGCGGTCAGGTCCGCCTGCAGCACCACCTCACCGGCCGCCGCGGGCAGCAGCTTGTGGCAGGCCGCGGCCAGCTCCGTCGGGCTCGCCGCCCCGGCCGGCCGGCCCGGTTCGTCCACTCCCGACCCATCCGGGTCGGGGCCGCCGACCAGTGCCTGGCCCAGCGACGTGAGCGCGCCGTGCGCGACCACGCCGACCTGCTGGGCCTCCCGCCAGGCCGTGGCGACCAGCTGGTCGAAGTCGGGATGCTGGGCGGCCAGCAACGGGCACAGCCACCGCAACGGCTCGGCCAGGTCGGCGTCGTGGGCCACCCCGTGCCCGGCCGGGAGCCGGGCCACCAGCTGGAGCAGCTGGTGCCGGACCGCCGCCGCCAACTGTCCCTCGTGGTCGCGGACCAGCGCCGGAGCGGGCTTGCGGTCGGCGGTGCCGGACGGCAGCAGCGGCGTGGTGGCCAGGTCCAGCCACGCCGGCAGTACGGTGGCGAGCCGCTCGGCCGGCTCCGCGCCGCCCCACTCGTCGTACCCGGTCGTCGGCAGCAGCTCGGCGGCGCCGGACCGGTCCCGCTCCGGCCCGGTCGTGCTCACGACACTGTCTCCTACGCGCGATCGCTCCGACGCTGAGCGGCCCACGACGTCGCTGGCTACGCTTGATCGCTCCGACGCGATCAGGTCCGCCTCGTGGGCCAGCTCCAGCCACAGCCGCACGGTGAGTTCGTCGATGCCCACGGTGCGGGCCAGCCGGCGTAGCTCCTTGACCCCGACCCCGCCGGCCTTGAGCAGCGTCACCGGGGCTGCGGAGACCGCCTCCAGCAGTGTGGTGAGCTGCTCGACCGCCGCGCCGCCGGCGGCCGCCGCCTCCCGTTCCACCGCGTCGTCGGCGACCTCGACCAGCGCCGGCCGGCGCGGCTGCGGGTGGAACGGCGCGTGCCAGCCGGGTCCGCGCAGCGCCACCGCCGCCTCCCGAGGCAGCTGCGGCACTCCCCAGCTGTCGGCGAGCACCAGCCCGCGCTCGGCGGCCCACCGCAGCTCCGGGTCCGGCTGGTGGTATCCGTACCAGGCCGCGAAGTGCTCGGCGGCCGGGCCGTCGACGGCCAGCTGCAGCAGCCGGCCCCGGACCGCCGGGGTGGCCCCCGCCACCAGCTCGCGTACCCGCTCGGGATCGGTGAGCAGGCCGGTGATTCCGGCGATCAGGTCGGGCTTGCGCCCGGCCGCCGGGAGCGCGAGCGTACGGGCGATCGGCCGCAGCTGCTCGACCGGGTAGCGGGCCAGCAGCGCGGCGGCCGGCGCGCCCAGCTGCAGCGGATACCGGAACGCTTCGTAGAGTGGGGCGGCCAGGTGCACGGTCTGGTCGTCGGTCCAGGCCAGCGCGTGCGACCCGAGCAGCTCCAGGGTCGCCGCCAGCGCCGGGTCGTCGCGGTCACGTCCGAGCCAGCCGGCCAGCGCCGCCCGGTCGCCGGCGCCCGGCCCGAGCAACTGCAGCACCTCGATGACCTGCATCGCCGGGGCGGGCAGCAGCTGCACCGCGGCCGCCACCGAGCCGAAGATCTCCAACCGCTCGGCCAGCTCGGGCAGGTGCCGGGGGACCGGCGGGACGGCCGCGTCCGGGCGGGCGGTCAGGATCGCGGCGATCTGGGTCGGAGACCGGGAAGCCAGAAACTCGGTGAGCGTGACGGCCACGGTGCCACCCTACGACCGCCGGCCGGCCGGATGCGGGAGCGCTCGGGCGGGGCATCGCAGCCTGGGTATCGTGGCGACATGGGGCAGAGATCAATTAGCCGGGACGGTGCGCCGAGCTTCGGGGAGCAGGGCGGCAAGCTCACCTACGGGGGTTACCTGCGGCTGCCCGAGCTGCTGTCCGCGCAGGTTCCGGAGTCGCAGCCGCCGGCCCACGACGAGCTGCTGTTCATCACCATCCACCAGGTCTACGAGCTGTGGTTCCAGCTGATCCTGGCCGAGCTGACCGATGCCCGGGACCGGATGCTCGCCGGTGAGACCTACCTGCCGCGGCTGCGGCTGGAGCGGTGCCTGACCGTCCAGGGGGTGCTGGAGCGACAGGTGGATGTGATCGACACCATGACCCCGCAGGACTTCCTGGAGTTCCGGACCAAGCTGGCACCGGCCTCCGGGTTCCAGTCGGTGCAGTTCCGGGAGATCGAGTTCCTGTCCGGGCTGAAGGACCCCGGCTTTCCGGCCCGGTTCCGGGGGCTGACCGGCGACGAGCGGGAACGGTTGCTGCGCCGGCTCGCCGAGCCGTCGTTGTGGGACGGGTTCCTGGCGGTGCTGCGACACGCCGGCTTCGAGGTGGGGTCTGATAGCGACCGGTTTACGTCTTATGCGACAATTGCCGGCGACCGGGAGCGGTACGGGCCGTTGTGGGACCTGGCCGAGGCGCTGATCGCGCACGACCAGTCCTGGGCACTGTGGCGCGCCCGGCACGTGTTGATGGCCGAGCGGCAGATCGGCACGAAGACCGGCACCGGCGGGTCGGCCGGCGGGGCGTACCTTCGCTCCCGGGTGGAGCTGCGGTTCTACCCGGAGCTGTGGGAGCTTCGCAGCCGCCTCTAGCCGCCCCGCTGCGGTGCGTCATCGGCGCGTCCGCGCTCGTCCGCGCGACCCGCCACTCGCGGCGTGCCGTCCCAGCGGGACAGTCGGTGGCAGACGGTTCATTGTAGATGGCCTACTGTGGAGAACTTTCCCGGAAATAGTGGACAGCCTGCCGAAAACGTGGCAGCGTGTACAGCATGGCTCAGACTGGAATCAACGCAACCGCGGCGGCCTTGCTCGGCCTGCTGCACGAAGGACAGATGACCGGCGGTCAGCTGATGGCTACTGCCGAGGAGCGGCTCGGCCGATACTGGTCGATGACTCGTAGCCAGGTTTACCGGGAGCTGCCGGCGCTCGCCGAACTCGGCTACGTCAAGCTCGGAAGGCCGGGGCCGCGATCGAGCCAGCCATACTCGATCACCCCCGCCGGCAAGCGGGCGTTCCTGCGCTGGCTGACCGAGGAGCCGAGCCGGGATGCTCTGCGCAACTCCGTCGCCCTGCGGGTCGCGTTTGGAGACAAGCAGTCCCCGACCCAGCTGCGCAAGCTGCAGGACACCGCGGTGGAGTATCACAACGAGGAGCTGGCGCTGACCCGCGAGCAGATCAAGGAAGCGAAGAAGGAGGGCGCCGAGCACGGTGCCGCCGCGCTCGAGTTCGCGATCGGCTACCACAAGGCGGCGCTCGCCTGGCTCAAGACCATCCCGAGCAAGTAGGGCTGGGAACAGTTCGTCGTAGGGCCGCGGCAGGTGGTGGGGCCGGGCCCGCTGCCCCGGGCGGCGTACTGTTGGTGGACGTGAGTGTCTCCGACTACGCCGATCGGCTGCAGCGCCTCGACTCGACCCTGCGCGGGATCGAGGGGGTTCTCGACCTGGCGGACCTGCGCGAGCAGCGCGCCAAGCTCGAGCAGCAGGCGACCGCTCCGGACCTGTGGGACGACCAGGCCCGGGCGCAGCGGGTGACCTCGAAGCTGGCCCACGTCAACGACGAGATCGCCCGGCTGGTGGGGCTGCGTCGCCAGCTCGACGACGCGAGGGTGCTCCATGAGCTGGCGGAGGCCGAGGACGACGCCGGCTCCCGGGCGGAGGTCGGCGCCGAGATCGCGGCCCTGACCAGAGCGATCGGGGAGCTCGAGACCCGCACCCTGCTGTCGGGGGCGTACGACCCGCGGGAGGCGCTGGTGGCGATCCGGGCCGGCGCCGGCGGGGTGGACGCCGCCGACTTCGCCGAGATGCTGCTGCGGATGTACCTGCGCTGGGCGGAGCGGCACCGCTACCCGACCGAGGTCTACGACACCTCGTACGCGGAGGAGGCCGGGCTCAAGTCCGCCACGTTCGCGGTGAAGGCCCCCTACGCCTACGGCACCCTGAGTATCGAGGCCGGCACCCACCGGCTGGTGCGGATCAGCCCGTTCGACAACCAGGGCCGCCGGCAGACCAGCTTCGCGGGGGTGGAGGTGCTGCCGGTGGTGGAGCAGACCGACCACATCGAAGTGCCGGAGAATGAGCTACGGATCGACGTGTTCCGCTCCTCCGGGCCTGGTGGGCAGAGCGTGAACACCACCGACTCGGCGGTGCGGATCACCCACCTGCCCACCGGCATCGTGGTGACCTGCCAGAACGAGAAGTCCCAGCTGCAGAACCGGGCGGCGGCGATGCGGGTGCTGCAGGCCCGGCTGCTGGAGCGCAAGCGGGCCGAGGAGCAGGCCACGCTGGCCGGGCTGCGAGCCGACGCCGCCGGCTCCTGGGGTGACCAGATGCGCTCGTACGTGCTGCACCCGTACCAGATGGTGAAAGACCTCCGCACCGAGCAGGAGACCGGCAACCCGGCCGCGGTCTTCGACGGTGACCTGGACGAGTTCATCGACGCCGGCATTCGCTGGCGCCGCCAGCAGCAGCTGGCCAGCCAACCCGGCTAGCCGCCCGGGGGCGGCAGAGGCTGTTGCCATCCCAGCCGGAGTGCGTAGACTCTGCTCCCGTGATCCGGCTGGAGCGTGTGACCAAGACCTATCCGAAGGCGGCCAGACCGTCGCTTGACGACGTGGACGTCATGATCGACAAGGGGGAGTTCGTCTTCTTCATCGGGCCGTCCGGCTCCGGAAAGTCCACCATCATCAAGCTGCTGCTGCGGGAGATCACCCCCACCCGGGGGCGGGTGGTGGTGAACAACCGGGACGTCAGTGGGATGCGGTACTGGCGGATCCCGACCTTCCGCCGTTCGCTCGGGTGCGTGTTCCAGGACTTTCGGCTGCTGCCCAACCGCACCGCGTACGAGAATGTGGCGTTCGCGCTGGAGGTGATCGGGCGCTCCCGTGGCGTGGCCCGCCGGGTGGTGCCGGAGGTGCTGGAGCTGGTCGGGCTCGGTGGCAAGGAGCATCGCTACCCGAACGAGCTGTCCGGTGGCGAGCAGCAGCGGGTGGCGGTGGCGCGGGCGTTCGTCAACCGGCCGCTGATGCTGCTCGCCGACGAGCCGACCGGGAACCTCGACCCAGACACGTCGATCGAGATCATGCGGCTGCTGGATCGGATCAACCGGACCGGCACGACTGTGGTGATGGTCACGCACGACTCGAACATCGTCAACCAGATGCGCCGCCGGGTTGTCGAGATCGAGAACGGTCGGATCGTCCGGGATCAGCCGCGAGGGGTGTACGGGTAGATGCGCGCTAAGTATGTGCTGTCCGAGGCGGCACTCGGACTGTGGCGCAACGTCACGATGACGGTTGCGATGATCATCACGATGGCGGTCTCGCTGACCATGCTCGGCGCCAGCGGGCTGCTGTTCCTGCAGGTGGACAAGATCCAGGAGCTCTTCTACGCCCAGATCCAGGTGTCGATCTTCCTGACCCCGGAGATCACCGATGAGCAGCGGGCGGAGCTGGACCAGACACTGGCCGCTGACCCGCTGGTGTCGAACTACTACTTCGAGAGCAAGGATGACGCGTACCAGCAGTTCCAGTCGCTGTTCGCGGACCAGCCGGACCTGGTCGGGGCGGTCGAGCCGGAGTCGCTGCCGGAGTCGTTCCGGGTGCAGCTCACCGACCCGGAGCAGTTCCAGCAGGTCAGCGAGCAGTACGTAACGGCCGAGGGGGTCAGCGAGATCGTCGACCAGGAGGAGCTGGTCGGGGAGATGTTCTCGATCCTGGCCGCGGTGCAGACGATGGCGCTGGTCGGTGCGGCGATCATGGCGGCGGCGGCGATGATGCTGGTCGCGAACGTGATCCAGGTGGCCGCGTACAGCAAGCGTCGGGAGGTGGCGGTGATGAAGCTGGTCGGCGCGCCGAACTGGTTCATCCAGACCCCGTTCGTGCTGGAGGCGGTGGTGGCCGGCGTGATCGGGGCGCTGCTGGCGTTCGGCGCCCTCGCGGCCGGCAAGCAGTTCCTGATCGACGGCCCGCTGTCGCCGCTGACCAACCTGCTCACGCCGGTCCCGTGGCGGAACGTCCTGCTCACGCTGCCGGCGCTGGCCGTGATCGGTGCGCTGGTGAGCGCGGTCACCGGCTGGGTCACCCTGCGGTTCTACCTCCGGAAGTAAGCGCCCGTCCGCGTCTGGGCGTTTCACCCGTTTTGGGGATTTTAGGTGCTTAGCGGCCATTGATCCCGTAGCCTGCGTGTCAGGAGTGACGGGAGGTGCGTCGCAGTGTCCAGTGCCGTTCAGGCCGCACCTGCCGCCGCGAGCGCCCGTGCCGCCGCGAGCCCGACCCGGCCCGCGTCCCGTCCGGTCGCGTCCCGTCCGGTTGCTCGGCTGGTGACCGCCGCTGCGCTCCTCCTGGCCGTCGGCGTGCTGCCGCCACCCGCGGCCGCTCGGGCCGACCCGGACCCGCGGGCGGATCGGGAGCGGATCGACGCGGAGGTCGCCGAGACCGCGGCGATCCTGGAGCACGCCACCGAGCGGGCGCAGGCGGCGGCCGAGCGGTTCGCCGCGGCGGACGCCGCCCTGCCCGCCGCCGAGGCGCGGGTGGACGAGGCTCGCGGGGTGGTGCTGGCCGCCCAGGCCCAGGCCACCACCGCGCAGCGGGAGGCCGACGAGGCGGAGGTCGAGCTGGCCACGGCCGGCGTCCGGTTCGACGACTCGGTAGCGCAGGTCGAGCAGGCGCGGGATGCGGTCGCCGCGTTCGCAGTGGCCGCCTTCAAGGGCACCCGGCTGACCGGCGTGAACCTGCTGCTGCGGGCGCGCGGTCCGGCCGAGGCGGTGGAGCGGCTCGGCTACCTCGACCACGTCGCGGGGGTCGAGCGGCAGCGGGTGGACGAGCTGGCCACCGCCCGGCTGTACGCCCGGCAGGCGGAGAACGAGGCGACCCTGGCGTACGAGCGGGCCGAGTCGGCCCGGCGGGCCACCGCCGCCGCACTCGCCCGGGCGGAGGCCGCCGAGGCCGCCGCCGAGACAGCCGCCACCGACGCGGCGGGCCTGGTCGAGCAGCGCGCCGAGGCACTGGCGGTGGCCGAGACCGAGCGGGGCGAGAGCCTGCGCCGCTACGAGCGGGTCGAGGCGGAGGCGGCCCGGATCGAAGCCGAGCTGCGCGAGTGGGAGGCCAACCAACCAGCGCCGGCTCCCGCCCCGCCTGCCGCACCCGGCCCCCCCGCCTCCGGCACCGGCTTCCTGCTCCCCACCGAGGGCTGGCAGTCCAGCGGGTTCGGCATGCGGTTCGACCCGTTCTTCGGGGTCTGGCAGCTGCACGCCGGCGTCGACATCGCCGCGCCCGGCGGAGCGCCGATCTACGCGGTGGCGGGCGGGACGGTGATCCGGGCCGGCTGGAACGGCGGCTACGGCAACTTCACCTGCCTCGGCCACGGCACCCACCACGGGCAGGGACTGGCCAGCTGCTACGCCCACCAGTCCCAGATCCTGGTCGGGCAGGGCCAGTCGGTACGCCGTGGCGAGGTGATCGGCCGGGTCGGCACTACCGGGGCGTCCACCGGCAACCACCTGCACTTCGAGGTACGTCTCGACGGCTCCCCGACCGACCCGATCCCCTTCCTTCCCGGCTTCTAGCCCCGACCTTGCGGTGCGAGGGACGGCTACCCCCGGCCGTTCCTGCCGATCAAGGAGGGCAACGTACGGGCGGGGACGCTGTTCGGTCTCTACCACACCACCGAGGCGGCCGCACCGCTGGCCGACAGACCGATCAGAAGATGGCACCGTTCCAGGCGGACGAGGTCGTCGAGCCGACGGGCTGGTAGGTCAGGCACGCTAATGCCAGACTGCCGTTGTCAGCATTGAGTGCATCGTTTTGCGAAGGGGCGCCCTGTGCCGACGAAGTGGACGCAGGATCTGCTCGAAGAGGCGGACTCTCTCGCGCAAGAGCGACGGTACCGCTCGGCGCTGCAGCGGCTGGTCACCGTCCTGAGCGTCTACCCGGGCTCGCCGGAGGCGCGTCTCCAGGCGGCCGCGCTCATCAGGGCCGGCGCGCGTACCAGCAGCGACGCTGCCGGAGAGGATGAGACGCTGGGACGGCAGCAGCTCTATGACACCCGCCTGAACGCCGTCTTCTGCTCATGCGATGCCTCCGGGTGTGGCATGTCCTGGGTGAGCGCATACGGCCTGTTACCGGCAACGGGCGCGATCGCCAACCCGCTCGGCGGTCAGTGCGATGCCTGCGGCCTAGTCTTCTGCCGCCTGCACGCCGTCTCCTCCGCACGGAGCGCGTTCGCGTGCCCGCGATGCGGCTCCCCCTGGACACCGCACCGCCGCCGAACGGGCGCACCTCCGTGCAGACCGAGCGGCTCAACCAGCCGCTGGACCACGTCTTCGTGCTGCTGGAGGGGAAACGCCCGCCTTCGCCGGACTTCATGACGAGCCTGTGTGCGCACGTCATGCCGGACGTCTTCGAAGATGACCCGTCGATCACCGGCACTAATGCCCGTAGATTCCGCGGCGACGGGCAGAACCTGGCGATGGCGTTCGTGGTCGAAGCCAACGATGCCTACCTCACACCAGAGTATGACCTGCGGGTCTACCCCGGCAAGGAGGCCGGGCGCGGGCCGCGGTGGGTGATCGTGAAGATCTTCGAGGCCCGCCCGAAGTACGTCGACCCGGACGGCGCGTAGCGGACGGTCGCCCTCGGCGGGTCGCCCGGCGGGTCGTGCAGGAACTCCATGATCGACTGTGCCGCGCGGTGCGCTATCATGGCTCGTCGCGCAGGACGGGAGGTGGTGATCGGCGGTGGCACAGGAGCCGAAGCGGCGCTCGGTGGTCGCCTCCAACCGGAAGGCGCGCCACGACTACACCATCCTCGACACGTTCGAGGCCGGGCTGGCGCTGACCGGCACCGAGGTCAAGTCGCTGCGGGCCGGCCGCGCCTCGCTGTTGGACGGGTTCGCTCAGGAGTCCGGCGGGGAGCTCTGGCTGCACGGGATGCACATCCCGGAGTACACGCTGGGCACCTGGACCAACCACGCACCGCGCCGGGTCCGGAAGCTGTTGCTGCACCGCCGTGAGATCGACCGGCTGGTCGGCAAGCTGCGGGAGAGTGGGCTCACCCTGGTGCCGCTGTCGGTCTACTTCACCGACGGGTGGGCCAAGGTCGAGCTGGCCCTGGCCCGCGGCAAGAAGTCGTACGACAAGCGGCACGACCTCGCCAAACGGGACGCCGACCGGGAGATCGGTCGGGCGGTCGGTCGGCGGCTGAAAGGTGCCCGGGCCGACCGGGGTGCCCGGTAGAGGTCGGCCGGCCGGGTGAGTCTGGCACCCGACAGTGGGACTGTGACGGGTGCTGATGAAGATTATATTCGCCCAATGGCGGAGGTGCGGCTGGAGGTTGACCTGGCCCATCCGCCGGATCGGGTGTGGCAGGCGCTGACCACCGCACCGCTACTCGGTGCCTGGTTCATGCCGACCGACCTCGAGCCCCGCGAAGCGAGCCGGTTCACGCTCGACCCGGGCACCCTGGCCGGGTTCCTGGGGCTGGTGTCGGGGGAACTGGTCGAGGTGGTCCCGGAGCACAAGCTGGTCATGCTGTGGCAGGGCGAGAAGCTGCACACCCGGGTGGTCTGGGAACTCGTCGGGACCGCCGGTGGGTGCCGGGTGCAGGTCGTGCAGACCGGGTTCATCGGGGCACCGGCGGCGCTGCGGCGGCGGGCGCTGCGGGACACGTACGTCCGGCTGTTCGCCGAGCAGCTGCCGGCGTTGCTGGATCGGCTCGCCAGCGGTACCGGCGCCCTGGCCGCGCCCGTCGGCGCGGCGCCACCGGGCCTACCGCCGCCGGACCTCCCACTCCGGGCCGCGGCGCCGCCGGATGTGGTACGGGCGGCCGGCGGCTCCCGGCGCCCGTACCGTGACCCCGGGCCGGGCTCGGTCGGGGTCCCCCGGCAGCGCCGGCCCGGCGGGAACATGGCGGTCAACGCCTGGTCGGCCGGCCGCACCATCTGGTCGTCGGCCGATCCGGCTGAGCCTGCCGGGGCCGCCGGGGCGCCGCCGCGCCAGACCCGGGGTGCGGTCGCGTGGTCGGTGGCGGCGTCGGTGGCCGGCCCGGCTGCCGTAGGCCCGCCCACCGGGGGGCGGGCCGGCGGCGGGTCAGGAGCCGCGGCGGCCCCCCGGCAACCCACCCGGGTACGCGGCGCGGAGGTTACCAGCGGCCGGTGGTGGCGGCCGCGTCCGGGGTGGGGGGTGGTGCCCGCCTGGGTCCGGGCGGTCGCGATCGGCGCGGCGGCGGCGGCGCTCGCGCTGGCGGTCCTGACCGCCGTGTCCCAGTCGGTACCCCGCGGGGACACCGGCCTGGGCGGCCAGCCGGGTGGGCCGGATGCGCCACCCGGTGCCCCGGACGTGGCACTGCAGCCGGGCGCCGCGACGTCGCGTACCGGGCCGACCGACCAGCCCGGGCCGGGGTCGACCGGTGGTCTGTCCGATCGTTCGCAGCTCGGCGGGGAGCCGGGCGCGGTGACCGGCCGGCCGGGAACCGACGGCACCAGTCCCGGCGAGCCGGACCCGAGCCGGCCAGCCGAGCACACCCAGACCGCCAGTCCGTCCGCTCCCGTCCTGGCGGCGCAGCTGACCACCTCCGGGTCGTCGGTGCTGGGTGGGCGGACGGTGTCGGTCACGGTCTCCAACCCCGGCCCCGGGGCGGCGACCGGCTGGGTGGTCGCGATGAACGTGGGGGACCAGTCGGTGACCGACGTCTCCGGTGCGGCGTACCAGCGGGACGGCCAGGAGGCGATCTTCACACCGCTGGCGGCCGAGCTGCCGGCGGGGGAGAGCACCGGGTTCAGCTTCCACCTGACCGCGCCGGTGCTGGGGCTGCTGGGAGGTGGCGACCCGACCGACTGCACCGTCGACGGTCAACCGTGCGACCGACCGGGATGAGTCCTGGCGCAGCCGCCAGACCGGAACCGGGATGACGGGGACCGGCCGGGGCGCTACGCTTGGATGGCGCGGCGGCGGGCGCCGCGCCGAGTTGGGGGTGAAAGGCTTCGACTTTGTGCGTTGCGGCAGGGGAAGCGAGCCGAGGAAGCCGACGTCGTCTCGATAATCGGTCGTCGGAAACTATAAGCGCCGAATCAAAGCGCGCTGACTTCGCTCTCGCCGCCTAAGGGCGGGTAGCAAGTCTGTCGGCCTGGGACCGCCTTCGGCCCAGTTACCGGCATCAGCTAGAAGGCTGGCCTACCGGACCCGGTCGCGGGGTCTGGCTGGCAAGATCAATCAGCGACTGGGCCCGTCACACCGACTCGCTCGCGTGATCGGTGGGGCCGAGTAGAGGCAGAGCGAGCTGCGCTCGGAGAAGCCCTGACAAGGCGGCGAAGGACCCGGGTTCGAATCCCGGCACCTCCACCAGCACAAGACCGCTGGTCACAGGCTTGTGGCTGGCGGTTTTCGTGCTCGTGCGACCAACAAACGACCAAGAAATCGCTTCAACATGGGCGGGGCCAAGCAGGCATGCCCGGCCTCGCCGGAGGCGTTCGCGTGGCTGGCGCTCTACCTGCGCGAGTTGGCCCAGGAGGGGCACCGCCCAGAGCCGCACGAGCCGCTGTGGTGGACCCGGCGACGGACATCTCGGCCACTGACCTACACCGCGCTACGGGCGGTGTTGCGGCGGATCAACGAGCGGATCGGCGCGAACATCACCATCCACGACCTCCGACACACGCTGTGCATGCGCCTCGTCGCCGACCCGAACATCAGCCTCGTCGATGCCCAGCAGGTGATGCGGCACCGGCAGATCACCACCACCAGCCGGTACCTGCGCCCGCGCATCGACGAGGTGATCGCGCGGGTGCACGAGCACTACACCCGGCCCACGCCGGCAGCCCAGCCGACGTCCACCTGGCAGTACGACCCTGCCGACCTGGCCGACGTGTTCGGAGGACAATGATGCCCCGCTACGGCACCGTGCCCCGCACCCCGGTCAGCCGCCGCGACCCCACGCTCTTGGTCGCGCCAGCACCCGTGCCACCGCCGCCGGCCGCGCCAAACCCTTGGGATCACGCCAGCATCGAGCAGCTGCTCCGGCAGAGCCGCACCCTTCTGGACAAAGCCACCGCGCGGGCACGTCGGGACAAGCCGTTGGCTACCCGCCGGGTCCTGGAATGGCTGGCAAACCTGCCCGCCGACACCTGGCAGGATCGGTGGCTGCTGGGCGGCGACCCTCAGCCGCCCGGCTGGGTACCGGAAGAGTTCGCTGGTCCGTGGCGATGGCAGTACTTCACCGGCGCCGGAATGCTGATCGTGCTCGGCGTCATCCGGCCTTCCTACCCGTGGCTGTTCGGCAACCGTCCCCAGCACATCTACGACGCCTACCGCGACCTGCACCAAGCCGATACATTCAATGAGCTGGAACGCCTCGCCGCGCAGCGCAACGGCGCCCCGACTCATGCCCGTGAGGCGATGACCATCCTCACCCGGCTGGTTATCTACACCGGCAAGGACCTGCGGGAGCTGCACTTCAGGGATCTAACCGCGTACGCCACGGCGCGCACCGCGACAGGCCGGTGCTCCACCACGGTGGCGTTCGCCTACGACCTGCTCCGCGCGATCGGCGGGGTGGCCGACGCACCGCCGACCTTCAAGCAGGCCATCGCCCGCGGCCAACTCACCGTCGCTGAACTGGTCGACCGGTACCCCATCGCCTACCGGCCGATGCGTGACGTGCTGGTGCACTACCTGGCCGAGCGGGCACCTGCCCTGGACTACAACTCCCTCGCCGCGTTGTCGCAGATCCTGTGCGAGCACTTCTGGATCGACCTGGAACGCCACCACCCCGGCATCGACACGCTCCGGCTGCCTGCCGAGGCGGTGCACGGTTGGAAGCAACGCATCCGAGTGCTGCCCGACGGGCGGCCCCGCCTGCACTACGAAGCCATGCTGCTGGCCGTCCGCGCGTTCTACCTCGACCTGCAGCACTGGGCCATGGAGCAGCCCGAGCTGTGGAGCCAATGGTCGGCGCCATGCCCAATCACCGAGGCCGACCTACGCGGGACCGTCAAAGAGAAACGCCGCCGCCAGGCCCGCATGCACGAACGCACCCGCACCCTCGCCCCACTGCTGCCCCGCGTAGTCGCCGCAGCCGAACAACAGCTCGACCGGGCCAGCCGCATCCTGGCAGGAGCCCGCACCACAGCGCCCGGCGACGAGTTCACCGTGGACGGCACCCACTATCTGCGCACCGGCAAACCCACCAAATACTGGCAGCCCACCGCCCTAATCGTGCGCCCGGTCGCGCCATCCGGGCCACGCTTCGACGCAGCAGTAAAGGAAGACCAGGCCTTCTGGGTCTGGGCCGCCGTCGAGGTGCTGCGCCGCACCGGCGCCCGACTGGAAAGTATCCACGCCAACCTCGTCGATCGGCTTGAGGAGGCCAAGGAGCAGGGCTGGCTCGGCGAGGTCGCCGCGATCGAGACCACACGGGCCGCCGCCGAGCAGAAGCTCGGCGCCATGCGATCGGCGGCAGCCCAGCACACCA
>WHTQ01000028.1 GCA_009377645.1 Micromonosporaceae bacterium
CCGTGGGTGTGCTCGACGGCGCCATCCACGTCGTCGGAGGAGAAGACCCGGCCCCTGTTCGCGGCGGCGTGATCGACCGCCACCTTGTCCTCCCCGGCGGCGGCGACGAATGGGAGGACGGCGCGCGCCCGCTGGTCGCGACCCATGGTCCGGGGTGGGGCGTGATCGACGGTCGCCTGTACGTCTCGGGCGGATCGCGGCGTCAAGGCGCCCAGTCGGTGCTGGGCTGGACCGGCCTCACCGCGGTGTTCGACCCGACGGACAGCGGCCGCCAACGCGAGCGCGAGCTCGACGGGCTCAACCGCCCCAGCACACCGCCAGCAGATGACGGGGACGCGTGAACCCCTTCAGGGTCCGAAGCCCGCGATCGTCCAGCTCGAATCGCGCGTCGAGCTGATCGGCCAGCGTCTCGGTGATCAGGACCTCGCCGGGCGCGGCCTCGGACATCACCCGGGCCGCCATGTTGATCACGGTGCCCAGTAGATCGTTCGTCGCCACCACTGCCTCGCCGGTGTGCATCCCGATGCGCACCGGAAGGGCAAAGCCAGCCTCGTCGCGTTGGGTTTGCAGCCGTCGCTGGATCTCCACCGCACACTGCACGGCTTCGACGGGCGAGACGAACTGCGCCATGAAGCCATCGCCTTGGGCCGTCACCTCCGTGCCCCGATGGGCGCCGTAGCAGTCGCGCAACAACCCGAGGTGTCGCGCGCGGACGCGAGCCCACTCGTCGTCGCCGATGACCTCGGTCAGGCGCGTCGAGTCGACGACGTCGGTGAACATCACGACGACCGAGCTCCGCGGCGACGGCGTGACCGGTCGAACCGCGGTGGCGGGCGGCGGAACAGGCATGGGGCCGATCGTGAGCTGTTGGCCCTTGATCGCTCGTTGCGCGGCTCGCTGCTGCTTCCTCAGCTGGGCCGCGTGGGCCGCGGTGGCGTGCAGCCCGAGGGCGATGCCCCAGCCGGCGGCGGGGAAGAACGGCCAGAAGAAGTCCGCGCCGGTGATCGCCCAGGTGCCCAGGAAGAAGCCGTTCGTCAGCCCGTAGGTGATGGCGTGGTATCGAAAGCCGGCGCTGCGCCAGATCCGCACACGGGGCGCCGGTCCCGACGGCGGCGGCGTCGTCCCGTCGAGATCCCAGAGCAACGTGGCTAGATCGCCTACGGTGCGAGCCTGGACTGCGGCGTCAAGGCGCTGCTCGAGCTCTTCGAGCCCGAGCTCGGTGCCCGTCACCCGCAGGAGCTGCAGCGCGCGCTCGCGATCCTCGTTCGAAGCGGGCTGATCCGCGGCGGAGCTGGGCACGCCACCATTATCCCGCTCGCGGCCATGGCCCGGGAGCGAGACGCCCGTCACCTGTCACTCCTCGCCCGAGAAGCGCTCCCACGCCGACTGGCGCGTCATGCCCAGCGCCTCACCGACCCGGGCCCAGGTGACGTCGCGGGAGCGCAACCTCTGGACGACCGTGGACACGGCCCGGTCGATGGGCCGGTGCGAGGCGTGAATGCGCACCATCTCGGCCAAGAGCTCTTCGTCGGGGAGGTCGTCCCAGCTCTTGAACGCAGGGAGAGGGTTGTCGGCGAGGATCTCGTCGCACAGGCCGACGCACTCGTCGCAGATGTAGACCCCGGGACCCGCGATCAGCTTCTTGACCTGCTTCTGCGACTTGCCGCAGAAGGAGCACTTGAGCAGGTCGCCGCCGTCTCCGATCCGTGCCACCCAGGTTCTCCCAACTCGCGCAGGCCACTGCGGGCCGACCGACCGGGTCCCGCCGCACCGCCGCGCTCTGGCGGGGTGCAGACCCGACGTTACCCGGTTGGACCGACATTTGCGCGCGGCCCGGGCCGGCCGGTGCTGGCGTGTCTCCCCCGCCCGGGGTCGCCCGGCTAGGCAGCGGCGGCGGCCGCCAGCACCTTCTTCTTGCGGCTCGCCACCACGTTGTCCACCAGGCCGTACTCCTTCGCCTCCAAGGCGGTCATAATCTTGTCGCGATCGATGTCCTTGCGGACCTTCTCGACCGGCTGGCCGGAGTGCTTGGCGAGCGTCTCCTCCAGCTGGGTGCGCATCCGCATGATCTCCCGGGCCTGGATCTCGATGTCCGACCCCTGGCCGTAACCGCCCTCAGTGGCCGGCTGGTGGATGATGATCCGGGCGTTCGGCAGCGCCCCCCGCTTGCCCGAGGTGCCGGCGCCGAGCAGCACCGCCGCGGCGCTGGCCGCCTGGCCGAGGCAGAAGGTCTGGATGTCCGGCCGGATGAACTGCATCGTGTCGTAGATCGCCGTCATGGCCGTGAACGAGCCACCCGGCGAGTTGATGTACATCACGATGTCCCGGTCCGGGTCCGCCCCCTCCAGGGTGAGCAGCTGCGCCATCACGTCGTTGGCGGAGGCGTCGTCGATCTGCACCCCGAGGAAGATGATCCGCTCCTCGAACAGCTTGTTGTACGGGTTCGACTCCTTCACCCCGTACGAGGTGCGCTCGACGAACGAGGGCAGCACGTACCGGTTGTGCACCGGCATCGGGCCGCCGGGCAGGAACAGTTCGGTCATCGTGAGCCCTCCTCAGTTACGGGTGCCGGCACCGGCCGGGATCTGCGCCGCGCCAGTGATCACGTGGTCGATGAAGCCGTACTCGAGCGCCTCCTGGGCGGTGAACCACCGGTCCCGGTCCGAGTCGGTCTCGATCTGCTCCGTGGTCTGCCCGGTGTGGAAGGCGATCCGGTCCTGGAACATCTTCTTGGTGTAGATCATCTGCTCGGCCTGGATCGCGATGTCGGAGGCGGTGCCGCCCATCCCGGCGGCCGGCTGGTGCATCATGACCCGGGCGTGCGGCAGCGCGTACCGCTTGCCCTTGGCGCCGGCACACAGCAGCATCTGCCCCATCGAGGCGGCCATCCCCATCGCCGTGGTCACCACGTCGTTCTCGACGAACTGCATCGTGTCGTAGACCGCCATGCCGGAGTGGACCGAGCCGCCCGGCGAGTTGATCCACAGGTTGATGTCCCGCCGCGGGTCCTCGGCGGCCAGCAGCAGCAGCTGCGCGCAGATCCGGTTCGCGATCTCGTCGGTCACCTCGCTGCCGAGGAAGATGATCCGTTCCTTCAGCAGGCGGTTGTAGACCGAGTCGTCGAGGCTGGTCCCGAACCCGTCGGCGGACCGGGCCGCCGTCGTCTCGCCTGTGGTCATTGTGTTCTCCTCCGTACGTCGATCACTTCGACCCTAGCGGCCGGATCCGGCCGCGACCGCCTGCCAGGGCAGGGTTTCGCTCACAGCGCAGGCCCGCTCAGGCCACCGGCTCCGCCGGTGCCGGCTCAGCCGGCTCCGGCTCGGCCGCCGGCGGGCGGGCCCCCTCGACGGTGACCGGGTTGCCGGCCGTGTCGGTGATCGTGACCCGCTCCAGCAGCAGGCTCAGGGTCTTGCTGCGCCGCACGTCCGCGTACACCGCCGCCGCGGCGCCGGCCCGGACCAGCTGGTCGTAGTACTGCTGCGGCTCGATCCCGACCCGCTGCGCCCGCCCGACGACCTCCTGCCCGTACTCGTCGTCGGAAACCTGGACCTGCTCCGCCTCGGCCAGCGTGTCCAGCAGCAGCTGGATCTTGACCCCCTCGGCGGCGGCCTCGGCCAGCTCGGCGTCGATCTCGGCCTCGGTCTTCTCCTCCAGGGCGAGGTACTCGGACAGGGATCGGCCGACCCGCTCCAGCTCCTCGGTCAGGTGCTCCTTGCGGTGCGACACCTCGTCCCGGACCACCCCCTCCGGCGCCGGCACCCCGGACCGGCTGACCAGCTCCGCCAGCGCCTTGTCCCGGGCGGCGTAGACCTGCTCGGTCCGGGCCCGGCGACGCAGCCGCTCCCGGACGTCCTCGCGCAGCTCGTCGAGCGTGTCGAACTCGCTGGCCAGCTGCGCGAAGTCGTCGTCCAGCGGCGGCAGCTCCTTCTCCTTGACGGTGCGCACGGTCACCGCCACGTCCGCCTCCTGGCCGGCGTGCTCGCCGGCCACCAGCGGGGTGCGGAAGCTGGTCGAGTCCCCGGCGGACATCCCCACCAGCACGTCGTCCAACCCCGGCAGCAGGCTCTGGCTGCCCACCTCGTGGGACAGGTTGGTGGCGGTGCCACCCTCGACCGGTGTGCCATCGACGGTGGCCGCCAGGTCGATCTGGACGAAGTCGCCGGTGGCGGCCGGCCGCTCCACCGTCTTCAGGGTGGCGAACCGCTCCCGCAGCGAGCCAACCTCCTGGTCCAGGTCGGTGTCTTCGATCTTGATCTCGTCGACGGTGACCGCGACCGTGCTCAGGTCGGGCAGCGTGACCTCCGGCCGGATGTCCATCTCGGCGGTGAACCGCAACGGCTGGCCGTCGTCCACCTCGATGTTGTCCACCTCGGGCCGCCCGAGCGTCTTGACCTGGTGCTCCTGGATCGCCACCACCAGCTGCTGCGGGATCACCTCCTGCACCGCCTCGTTGAGCACCGTCTCCCGCCCGACCCGCTGGTCGATCACGGCCGCCGGCACCTTGCCTCGCCGGAAGCCCGGGATGGTGACCTGCTGCGCCACCTCCCGGTACGCCTTCCGGAGGGTCGGCTCCAGCTCCGCGAACGGCACCTCGATGGCGAGCCTCACCCGGGTCGGACCCAGCGTCTCGACCGTGCTCTTCACGCGTACTCCCTGGTTGGTTGACTTGGTTGGCGGTCTGGCTTAATGGTGCTCACTGGGAGAGGTGGCGGGACTTCTGCCCACGGGCCATCGGTCGACGCTCGCCGCTGCGCGTGCGCTCCCGCTGGCTATCGTAGACCCCCGCCCACCTCCCGGTCTCGGGCCGGGGCCGGGCCGCCGCGCGACTGACCCGGCGAATCCTGCCCATCGCCAGCGGATGCGCCCCGGGGTGACGCAGATTACTCTCCAGTAGAGTCCGGGGCTCGCCGCAGACCGCTCGCCGCAGACCGGGAGGGCAGAGAGATGACACTACGCCGGGTGGCCACGACCGTGGCCGGGTTGCTGCTGGTGCTGGCGGCGGTGGGAGCCGGGCCGGCCGGTCCGGCAACCGCCGGGCCACCGCCACAGTACTTCGTGGACGAGTCGAAGCTGCCGTTCGACGCCGTCCCGGGCATCGCCACCGACCGGTACTGGGGGGTGCACACCGGTGCTGGCTACCGGATCGAGGTCCCGCGGGACTGGAACGGCTCGCTGGTGATGTGGGCGCACGGGTTCCGTGGTGACGGGCTCGAGCTGACGGTCGACAACCATCCGCTGCGGGAGTTCCTGGTCGCCAACGGCTTCGCGTGGGCGGCGTCGAGCTTCTCGAAGAACATGTACGACGTGGCGCAGGGCGTCCAGGACACGCACGCGCTCACCAACCGGTTCAATGGGATCGCCGGTACGCCGGACCGGGTCTACCTGACCGGCGCGTCGATGGGCGGGCACATCACGGCGGTGGCGATCGAGCAGTACCCGGCCAGCTACGTCGGCGCCATGCCGATCTGCGGCGTGCTCGGGGACCTGGAGCTGTTCGACTTCTTCCTCGACTACAACCTGGTGGCGGCGGCACTGTCCGGGGTCGAGGTGAGCTTCCCACCGGACCCGGACCAGTGGGTCGGGGAGTCGGTGCCGCAGATCACCGGCACGCTGGCCAGCGCCTGGCCGGCCGGCCTGACCGCCGACGGCGAGCACCTGAAGGCGATGACCGAGCTGCGCTCCGGCGGCGAACGGCCGCTGTCCGAGGCGGCGTTCCTGTCCTGGGCGTCGTTCCTGCTGGAGTTCGGCGCGCTGGACGGGACCGTCCCCCGCTCGCCCGGGGTGGTGGTGGACAACACCGACGCGGTCTACCAGTTCGACACCGACCCGCAGCTCAGCGCGGCCGAGCAGGAGCTGAACGACACCGTCCTGCGGGTCGCCCGGGACCCGGCCGGCCGCCCCAAGCCGGGTCTGGCCAACGTACCGGTGGTGGCCGGCACGCCGCCGGTGCCGGTGCTCACCCTGCACGACCTCGGCGACCTGTTCGTCCCGTTCTCGATGGAGCAGCTGTACACGCGCCGGGTGGCCGGCAACGGCGCCTCCGACCACCTGGTGCAGCGCGCCATCCGCGGGGTCGGCCACTGTGACTTCACCGCGACGGAGCTGGTGTCCGGGTTCCTCGATCTGGTCGCCTGGGTGGAGCAGGGGGTGCGGCCGGCCGGCGACGACGTGCTGAGCGAGGACGTGGTGGCGGACCCGGACTACGGATGCGCCTTCACGACCGAGACCCGCGACCTCGGCCCGTTCACGGCACCCTGCCCCTAGCTTGATCTTTAATCTGCGCGTCGCGGGCGTGGACTGATGGACTTCTTCGCCTTCGATCTGTTCGTAGTGGTCCTCGACCTGTGACCGCGTAGGTCATCGACGCAGATCAGCACCGGTCATTTGACAGATGCCAGCACTCCCGGGCAGCTGGTAGCGTCCCTGACGGCGACGAAAGGAAAAATTATGGGCAAGGCAATCATGGGTTGTGCGGCGGTGTCGGCCGACGGCTACATCGCTTACGACGATGGCCAGATCGGGTCCTTGTTCGACTGGATGTCGGGTGGCGATGTCGAATGGAAATTGTCCGAATCCGACGAGCATGCGATGCGCAGCGCGCAGGCGTCCAAGGACTTCATGCAATCCGTCTACACCGACATCGGCGCGGTCATCATGGGGCGGAACCTGTTCGATCAGACGAACGGCTGGAATGGCGTACCGGAAGCGGGTGATCGCGTCTTCGTCGTTACACATGAGGCGCCGACGGATTGGGAGTATGCGGACACCGCACCGTTCACGTTCGTCACCGACGGAGTCGAATCCGCGATCAAGCAGGCACGCGAGTTCTGCGGCGACCGGATCGTCGACGTCGCCGCTGGTCAGATCGGCGGGCAGGCACTGCGGCTCGGCCTGATCGACCAGATCGTGATGAACGTCGTGCCCGTCGTCTTCGGTGGCGGTAGGCCGTTCTTCGGCGCCATGGAACCCGGCGACAACGTCACGCTCGGCAACCCGTCCCGCGTGGCCCAAGGCAACCGTGTCACGCACCTGCTCTACGACGTCGAACACTGATCATGGACACAACGAACCGGCAGGACGTCAGACCATCAGGGAGATGACCGTGCGCACCTTGCTCGTCGGACTCCGCGTCACCGACCAGGATCGCTCTCGCGCGTTCTACCAGGCACTCGGCTACACCATCGTCGGCACCGTTCCCGACACCCCGTTCGGCACCCTGACCATGCTCCAGCTGCCGGACGACCCGTTCGTCACCGTCGAGCTCGCGCACGACCCCGCCCGGCCGGTCACCGAGACCGGCGGCCTCAACCACCTCGCCATCAAGACGGACGACCTGCACGCCACCATCGCCACCCTGGCCGCCCACGGCATCCAGGCCGATCCGGCGCGGCCGACCGCCGGTCCCGATGAGCCGCTGGTCACCATGGTGCGCGACCCCGACGGCTACCTGATCGAGCTCGTCCAATGGCCGGAAGGACACGCCGACGGAATCACCGCCGACGACTTCACGAGCGGGTGACCACTGCTCCGGTTGGTCGGCTGGTTCGACACTGTCCGACAAGCAGGCTTGGGGACTTGACCCCTCGCGTGCCGCAGTGCGGAACGCGCCCGACGAGACCGTGTGACTGCCATCCGCTCCTAGCACGCAGGCGGTGGGCCGGGCGCTGGCGGCGCCCGGCCCACCGTCGCGTTGCTGCGGGGCTTACGGGGTGACCGACCTGGTGATCGAGTCGGTCCCGCCGTCGCCGTCGGCGACCGTCAGGGTTACGTCGCGGCTGCGCCCACCCTGGTAGGTATGGGTCACGACCGCACCGGAGCCGGTGCTGCCATCGTCGAAGTTCCAGCTGAACGTGACGATGTCACCGGTCGACGGGCTGCCGTCGAAGCTGCAGGTTCGGGCCCCGCCGGACCTGCTGCACTCGAACGTGAAGTCGGCCACCACCCCCGGGTCGGGCGGGCCGCCGCCAGTGGCGAGGGTGACCGCGGCCAGCGCGTCGATGCGGCCTTCGCCGAAGATGTTGTTGTCCTCGGTGCTGCCGCCGCAGCCGGTGGCGCCGACGTTGCGGGCGGTCTGGTCGAGCACCGCCCGGGTGCCGGCGATGTCCCCGACCAGGTCGGGCGCGGCCGACCAGACCAGCGCCACCACGCCGGCGGCGTGCGGGCTGGCCATCGAGGTACCGCTGAAGTTGGCGTAGCTGTTGATCGGGACCGAGCTGCGCACCGCCACGCCGGGTGCCGAGACGTTCGGCTTGATCTCGCTGCTGCTCACCCCGGACGGGCCGCGGCTGGAGAAGCTGGCGATGGTGTTGTTGATGTCGTACGCGCCGACCGCGTACGCGGGGATGTTGTCGCCGGGCGAGTTGGCGGTGTTGCAGGCCGGACCGGAGTTGCCGGCCGAGAACATCGGGAAGATGCCGGCGTTGATCCAGGAGTTGATGGTGGCCTGGTACCAGGTGTCGCCCCGGCCGCCGCCCCACGAGTTGTTCACCGTGTCCGGAGCCATCGCCGGGTCGGCGTCGCTGCCGTCGATCCGGGTCGGGGCGAGCACCCACTGCCCGGAGGCCAGCAGGCTGCCCTCGGTGCAGAAGTTCGACTCGCACCCCTTGGCGGCGATCCACTGTGCACGTGGGGCGACCCCGACCTGGTTGCTGCCACCGTCGTCGCCGACCATCGTGCCCATGGTGTGGGTGCCGTGACCGTTGTTGTCGCACGGCACGCCCACGACGCACACGCCGGCCGGGTCGAACCAGTTGTAGTCGTGGCTGCCGGTGGCGGTGCCGCGATACTGGTTGACCAGCGCCGGGTGGTTGTGCTGCACCCCGGTGTCGATGTTGGCCACCACGATGCCCTCGCCGCGCACGTTGAACTGGTTCCAGACGTCGTCGGCGTTGATGTTCGCCACGCCCCACTCGACGGCCTGGATGCCGTTGTCGCCATCCGGGGACGTGGTCACCGGCTCGGGCAGCGGGACCTGCCGGTTCGGCGCGATCCGGGCCACGTCCGGGCGGGCGGCCAGCTCGTCGACGAGTGCCCGGTCACCGGTGACCAGCAGCACGTTGGCGATCCAGAACGGCGTGTACTCCACTCCGCGGGCGTCCAGCATCGCCCGCAGCGGCGCCTGGCTGGTCCGCGCGGTCCGGGTCAGCTGCCCGAACACGTGCGTCCCCTTGGCCAGCTTGCTGTCCAGCGTCGCCGCCGCGGACAGGTCCGCGGTCTGTGCCAGGTATACGAAGAACTCGTCCGGGCCATCGGCCAGCGCGGTGTAGACGTCGGCGTCGACCGTCGCTCGCGCCGGCTCCGGAGCGGCGCTGGCACCCGGCGCACCGGCCACCACCAGTCCGGCGACCAGCACTCCCGCGGCACCTACCGCGGCCAACCTGCGTGACCACCGGGGGCGGGCACGTTCCTGCGATACGGGGTCTAACATTCAGCTTCCTCCCTCGAGCAGGTACCATCGACAGCCGTCCCTCGGGGATGCGACCGGAAGCCGGTTGCGGACGGTTCCCCCGCCAATCCACACGGTTCCGTACCGGAGACCGTGGTTGCAATCAGTAGTTTCTACTTAATGAATAGGTACGGGAGGGCGGTAACCGCGGGACTGGACCAGTGCCGCCAGCCCGTCCAGGATCCGCTGCAGGCCGAACTCCCACGCGTACCCGGGATCGAACGCGGCGTCGAAGGCGGCGCCCACCGCCTCCCCCACCCGGGTCGCGGTCGGGAACTGGTCCGGGTCGACGAGCTCGGCCAGCAGCGGGGCATGCTCCCGCCACCACTGTGCGTGGGTCTGGCCGGTCAGCCGCTCCAGCTGCGCCTTCTCGACCGCCGACCGGGCGGCCGCGGACACGTGGCCCAGCACCAACCGCACCGCCGCGTCCATCTCCAGCTCGGTCAGCCCGATCCCATCGACGGTCCGCAGCTCGTAGTCGAACTTGGCGGTCTCGTTCGGCCCGGCCAGCGGGCGGCCGACCGCCACGTCCAGCATCCACGGATGCCGCTGGCACAGTGCCCAGTTCTCCTGCGCCACCTGCGTCAGCGCCGCCCGCCAGCCGGCTGGGCCGGCCGGCTGGACCGGCCGAGCGGTCTCGCCGTACACCGTGTCCAGCATCAGGTCGACCAGCTCCGGCTTGCCCGGCAGGTAAGTGTATAGCGACATCGTGCCCACCCCGAGCCGGTCGGCGACCCGGCGCATAGTCAGCGCCGGCAACCCGTCGGCGTCGGCGAGCTCGATCGCGGCCGCCACGATCCGGTCCACGGTCAGCGCCGGTCGGGGTCCGCGGGCCGGTGCGGCCCGGGGACGCCACAGCAGCGCCAGCGTGCGGGCCGGGTCACCGCGGCCGCTCAGCACGGTCGGCATCCGTCCCCCTCTCGATCAGGAATACCGTACGGCATACGGAGTTGTACCGGTACGGCGTACGGCGGGTGCAGACGGCAGGGAGGCCATGTCCGAGGAGTGCAGCCGGTACCCGGTGGTGTTCGAGCCGGGCGATCCGCCCCGGGCGGGTCGGATCGTGTTCTGGAGCCCGGACGGTGGCCCGGTGCCGGAGCCGGCCGGGGAGCCGGGCGAGCTGACGGTGGTGGTGCCGCAGGCCGGGACGCTCCGGGCCCGGACCGTCCCGGCCCGGCGGCTCCCGGTAGCGGCCGCGCTGCCGGTGCTGGTCGCGGCGCGCCGGGCCTTCGCAGCCGGCCCACCGGCCGACCCGGCGGCCGGATTCTGGGGTGCGGCTGCGCTGCTGGCCCTGCACCTGGTGGCCCGGGGCCGGGTCGCACCCGGCGACCTCGGTGGCTGGCGCGCCGACCCGCGGGAGCCCGCGGACGAGGAGCGGGTGCGGGCACTCGCCGCCGCGGCGCCGCCGTACGCCCGGGCGGTGCCGCTGGCTGGCCGCTGGCCACCGGAGCTGCCGGAGGCCGAGCCGCTGCTGCGGGCCTTCCTCGACGCGGTCGCCGACACCCTGGTGGAGGACGCCGAGGCCGGGGAAGCGGCCGAGGTACGGGTGTCGCTGCGGATCGAGACCGGACCGGACCCCGCCGACCCGGACCGGGCGCCGGTGCTGCGGGCGGTGGTGCAGGTGCACAGCCGCACCGACCCGGCCCAGCTGACCGACGCCCGGGACCTGTGGCGCACCCCGGGCCGGTTCCCCCGGTCCGCGCGGGCCGGGACGCTGCTGGCGGTGCGGCTGGCCGGGCAGGTGTGGCCGCCGCTGGAGCAGCTGCTGCACACCGTGGTCCCGGATGCGATGGTGCTCGCCGACGAGGAGGTGACCGAGCTGCTGACCGGTGCGGCGGCCCGGTTGCGGGCGGCCGGGGTCGAGCTGCACTGGCCCCGGGAGCTGGCCCGCGACCTGACCGCCACGGTGGTGCTCGGCGGCACCGGAGCGCCGCCGTCGGACGTACCCGGGTTCTTCGCCGGCGGCGGGTTCGAGCTGGATTGGCGGCTGGCGCTGGGCGGCCAGCCGCTCACCGCGGCCGAGCGGGACCGGCTCGCCGAGGCGCACCGGCCGGTGGTACGGCTGCGCGACCGGTGGGTGCTGGTCGACCCGGCGTTGGCTGGCCGGGTCGCGGCGGCCACCGGCGCCACCGCACCACCACGGCTGACCGCGATCGACGCGCTCGGGGCGGCGCTGACCGGCACCGTACAGCTCGACGGCGCACCGGTCGAGGTCGCCGCGACCGGCTGGCTGGAACGGTTGCGGGCGGCGCTCGCGGAACCGGAGACCGCCCGGGCGGTGCCGCAACCGCCGGCGCTGGCCGGCACCCTGCGCGACTACCAGCTGCGCGGGCTGCAGTGGCTGGCCCGGTTGACGTCGCTGGGGCTGGGCGGCTGCCTCGCCGACGACATGGGCCTCGGCAAGACGATCACGCTGATCGCGCTGCACCTGCACCGGCAGGCCGACCCGGCCACCGCCGGTGCCACGCTGGTGGTCTGCCCGGCGTCGCTGGTCGGCAACTGGCAGCGCGAGGTCACCCGGTTCGCACCGAGGGTGCCGGTGCACCGGTTCCACGGTGCCGGCCGGTCGCTCGACCCGCCGGCGGATGGCTTCGTGATCACCACCTACACGACCATGCGCCAGGATCCCGGTGCGCTGAGCGGCCACCGGTGGGGGCTGCTGGTCGCCGACGAGGCGCAGCACGTGAAGAACCCGACCTCGGCGACCGCCCGGGCGCTGCGGCGGCTGCCCGCCCGGGCGCGGGTCGCGCTCACCGGCACCCCGGTGGAGAACCACCTCGCCGAGCTGTGGGCGATCCTCGACTGGACCACCCCCGGGCTGCTCGGCACCCGCGGGCAGTTCCGCAACCGCTGGGCCGGCCCGGTCGAGTCCGGCCACGACCCGGCCGCGGCGCAGCGGCTGGCCCGGCTGGTCGGCCCGTTCCTGCTGCGGCGCCGCAAGTCCGACCCGGGCATCGCGCCGGAGCTGCCCCGTAAGACCGAGACCGACCAGCCGGTGGCGCTCACCGCCGAGCAGGCCGGTCTGTACGAGGCGGCGGTGCGCGAGACCATGCTCCAGATCGGTGACAGCGACGGCATCCAGCGCCAGGGGTTGGTGCTGAAGCTGCTGACCGCGCTGAAGCAGATCTGCAACCATCCGGCGCAGTACCTCGCCGAGCCCGGCACCGGTCGGCTGGCCGGCCGCTCCGGCAAGCTCGAACTGCTCGACGAGCTGCTCGACACCATCCTGGCCGAGGACGGCGCGGTGCTGGTGTTCACGCAGTACGTGGCGATGGCACGGCTGATCGCCCGGCACCTCGCCGACCGGGACACGCCCGCGCTGCTGCTGCACGGCGGGACGCCGGTGGCGCAGCGCGAGCAGCTGGTGAGCCGGTTCCAGCGCGGCGAGGCGCCGGTGTTCCTGCTGTCGTTGAAAGCCGCCGGCACCGGGCTCAACCTGACCCGGGCCGACCACGTCATCCACTACGACCGCTGGTGGAACCCGGCGGTCGAGGAGCAGGCCACCGACCGGGCCTACCGGATCGGCCAGACCCGGCCGGTGCAGGTGCACCGGCTGATCGCCGAGGGCACCGTCGAGGACCGGATCGCCGGGCTGCTGGCGTCGAAACGGGCGCTCGCGGACGCGGTGCTCGGCGCCGGTGTGGCCGGGCTGACCGAGCTGTCCGATGCGGAGCTGCGCGAGCTGGTCGAGCTGCGGGGGGCGGGATGAGCCAGCAACCGGACGACCGGGTGCTGGGCTTCCCGGCGTTCCCGCCGAGCCGCCGGCGGGGCGGCGGGCGGCCGGCCCGGTGGTGGGCGCGGGCCTGGCTGGCCGCCAGCGAGGACACCCTGCTGAGTCGCGACCTGCTGACCCGCGGCCGGCGGTACGCGAACGCCGGGCAGGTCGGCTCGATCACGATCACCCCGGGACAGGCCACGGCACCGGTGCACGACGGCGACCCGGACGCGCCGCACCGCACCAGCGTGCTGGTCGAGCCGCTGACCGACGGCGAGTGGGACCGGTTCCTGGACCGGGCTGCCAGCCGGGCCGGGTACGTGGCCGGACTGCTGGCCCGGGACCTGCCGCGCGAGCTGGTGAGCGCGCTCGAGGACGCCGGAGTGCGGCTGGCGCCCGGGATCGCGGACCTGGTGCCGGAGTGCAGCTGCCCGGACAGCGGCTTCGGCTGCGTGCACGCCGCCGCGCTGTGCTACCAGGTGGGGTGGCTGCTGGATCCGGACCCGTTCCGGTTGCTGCTGCTGCGCGGGCGCGGCGAGCGGGAGCTGCTGGCCGAGCTGCCGCATCGGACCGCGGACGGCTGGGCTGGCCACGCCTGCGCCGCCGACGCCGTCGCGAGCGACCCGGCCCGGCCAGCCCAGCCCGGGGTGCCGGCCGCGCACGCGTACGCGCAACCCGTACCGCCGTTGCCTCCTCCCCCGCCCCGGCCGGCGCCGGTCGGGTCACTGGAGCCCCCGGTGGCGGCGGCGGCCGCCCGCGCCCGCGCGCTGCTCCAGGGAGATGGGGGTGCTGGTTCGGTTACCCAGTAACGTAGTTACTGGGTAACTCACCGTCCAGTGACACCGGCCGCCCGCACCAGCGCGGTCAGCGAGCCCAGGTCGTAGGTGCCGTGGTGGCGCCGGCCGTTGGCGAAGAACGTCGGGGTGCCGCTGACGCCGCTCTGGTCGGCGCTCTCCACGTCCCGCGCGACCCGCGACGCGTACCTGCGCTTGCGGAGCTTCTCCGTGAAGACCTCGACATCCAGGCCGAGCTGGCCGGCGTACCCGATCAGGTCCTCGGTGCTGAGCGCGTCCTGGTGCGCGTACAGCAGGTCGTGCATCTCCCAGAACCTCCCCTGCCCGCCGGCCGCCTCGGCGGCCTCCGCCGCGACCTGGGCGTGCTCGTGCACATCCGCCAGCGGCAGGTGCCGGAACACGTACCGCAGCTCGGTCCCGAACTCGGCGAGCAGGTCCCGGACCACCGGCTCGGCCTGCCCGCAGTAGGGGCACTGGAAGTCGGCGTACTCCACCAGCGTCACGGGCGCGTCCGCCGGCCCCCGGACGTGGTCGCGCTCCGGGTCGACCGGGTCCGCCAGGTCGACCAGCGGCTCCACCGCCGACCCCCGCGCACCGAGCCGGACTCGGTTGGGCAGCAGCTCGATGCCCCGGAACACGGCCCAGCCCAGCCCGGCCGCGAGCACCGAGGCGGCCAGGATGCCGACCTTGGCCTCCTCCAGCACGATCCCGTCGAAGGAGATCTCAGCGATGAACAGCGACACGGTGAACCCGATCCCGGCGACCGTGGCCGCCCCCACCAGCGGCGGCCACGGCAGCGTGAGCGGGAACCCGCCCAGCCGGCGGCGGGTGGCCAGCCAGCTCCCGCCGGTGATGCCGACCAGCTTCCCGACCACCAGGCCGACCACGATCCCGAGCGTCACTGGCGACCTGGCCGCCTCCCGCAGCAGCTCGCCGCTGAGCTGCACCCCGGCGTTAGCCAGCGCGAACAGCGGGACGATCACGAAGCTCGTCCACGGGTGGTAGAGCTGCTGCATCCGCTCGTTGGGCGAGATCGCCCGGTTCAGCCCGAGGGTCGCCGACCGGGCGTACCGCGAGGTCGGTTGCTCCCGGAACGACCGCCACAGCGAGGCCGCCTGCTGCAGGTCGGTCTGGGTGGGTGGATAGGCGGTGGCGAGCAGACCCATCGCGACGCCGGCGATCGTGGGATGCACCCCGGACTGCAGCAGCGCCAGCCACAGCCCCACACCGAGCAGCAGGTACGGTCCGCCGTGCCGGACGCCCGCGGCCCGCAGCGCCACCACCACGCCGAAGCCGCCGGCGGCGACCAGCAGCGGGACCAGCGACAGGTCCTCGGTGTACGCGAACGCGATCACCAGCAGCGCACCCACGTCGTCGACGATCACCAGGGTCAGCAGGAACACCCGCACCCGCACCGGCCACCGGCGGCCCACCAGGGCGAGCACGCCGAGGGCGAACGCGGTGTCGGTGGCCATCACCGTGCCCCACCCGTGCACCGCCTCGGTGCCGGCGGTGAACGCCAGGTAGATCGCCGCCGGAACCGCCATCCCGCCGATCGCGGCCAGCACCGGCACCGCGACCCGGCGCCGGTCCCGCAGGTCCCCCAGGTCCAGCTCCCGCCGGATCTCCAGCGCCACCACGAAGAAGAAGAAGGCCATCAGGCCGTCGTTGACCCAGTCCCGCAGGCTGTGGGACATCTCGGCACCCGCCAGCCGGATCGACAGCTCGCTCGACCAGACGCTCTCGTAGCTGGCGCCCCACGGCGAGTTCGCCCACAGCAGCGCCACCAGCGTCGCCGCCAGCAGGATCAGCGCACTGCCGGCCTCGGTCTCGACGAACACCCGCACCGGCCGCGCCAGGCTCCGCACCAGGGCGGTACGCCCGGACAGCAGTCGCGGCGCAGGTCGGGCCAACGGTCAGCTCTCTCGGTCAGGACGGCGGCCGATGGTCATGCCGGTAGGCAGACCAGCTTGGTTCGAGCTTCCCATGCCCGGCCGGGAGGTGGGCCGATTGCCGGGCTCCACATCCGCGGCGATGTGGTCTACATCCGCCCGGGTGTGGACACCGGCTCCAGCCAGGCCGGACGGGGGCCAGCTTCAGGCGGCCCGGCTCCGCCGGAGGTGGTCGCGCAGGTAGTCCCGTAGCACCACGGCCTGGTTGTGCTCGCGATCCCGGGCACCGTAGAGCAGCGTCACCGGGCCGTGGCGGGCGGCGTCCAGCAGCGGGCGTACCGCCTCCGGGTCGGCGGCGAGCTCCGCACGATACCGCCGGGCGAACTCGGTGAACCGCTCCGGACGGTGGCCGAACCAGGTGCGCAGGGCGGCAGAGGGAGCCACGTCACGTGCCCACCCGTCCAGCGGAAGCGCGTCCCTACGGACGCCGCGCGGCCACACCCGGTCGACCAGAAACACGGCTCCGTGGGTCGGCTCGTGGTCGTACACTCGTTGCACGCTGATCTCGCTCATCCGCACGCCCCCTGCCCCGCACGATAACGGGTCGCCACGACCGGTCGGAGACGGGATCAGCGACGGTCGACCGGTCCAGCCGCGGAACCTGAGGCACCCGGGCTGCCGTCCTGCCGAACGCCACGGAACACCTGTGCTCGGGTGGTGCCCCGACCTGCCGAGCCGGCGCATACGCTTGAGGTGTGACGTTCTGGACGGTCACCGACGCGGCCGCATGCGCCGCGCAGGCGCTGCAGGATGAGCCGACGCCGCTCGCCGAGCACCTGGCCCGTCGTGACGGGTGGCGTCCACCGTCCTGGGCCTTCGACGAGCGACGGTACGCGGAGCCCTGGTGGTTCGTCTCCGGAGTACGCGCCTGGCACGCCATCGCCTTGGTGGAGTCCCCGCTCGCGTTCCGCAAGCGGGGGTCTTCCTTACATCATCGGCGCTGGAGCGCGTGTGAGCCCGCCCCTGCTCGGCCGGGAGCTGGCGACTGCGGCCGGCGCGCGGAGGGCATCGTGCACCGCCCGCCGGACCAGCACCGCGACCAGCTGCCGCCGGTAGGTCACGTCGGCCCCCGACTCGATGGTCACCGTCTCGGCGGCCGCCGTGCCGGCCCGCGGGAGCAGGTCGCCGGCCGGATCGAGCAGGCCTTCGGCCGCGGCACCGGCTAGCAGCTCCTCCGTCGCGGGTACCCGGATCGGGACCGGGGTCGCGGCGCCGACGGCGATCCGGGCCGCGGTCACCAGCCCGCCGTCCACGGTGACCGCCGCGGTCACGGCCGCGGCCGGGCGCTCGGTGAGCACCATCCGCTGGTGCGCGATCGCCGCCCCGGCCGCCGGTCGGGGGATCCATACTTCCACCAGCAGCTCGCCGGGCTCCAGTATGGTCTCGAACGGCCCGGTGAGGAACTCCGCGGCCGGCACGGTCCGCCGGGTGCCGTCGGCGCGCTGGCACACCAGCCGGGCGCCGGTGGCGACCAGGTAGGTCGCCGGGTCCGAGTGCGGCTCCCCGAAGGCGAGGTTCCCCCCGATCGTGCCGATCGCGCGTACCCGGGGGTTGGCCACCCGCCGCTCCAGCGCCACCAGCGACGGCAGCGCCGCGGCGATCTCCGGCGACCGCTCCAGCCTCCGGTGGGTGACGGCCGCGCCGATCCGGACCTCCTGCGGGGTGACGGCCAGCGAACCCAGCTCCGGCAGGCCCTTCAAGTCAAGCAGCAGCGGGTAGTCGGCGAACCCGAGCTTCATCGCCAGCAGCAGCTCGGTTCCGCCCGCGTACGCGGCCACCTCGCCGTCGTGCTCCTGCAGCAGCCGGCAGGCCTCGGCCACCGACCCGGGGCGCAGGATGGTGAAGTCGGCCAGCATCAACTCTCCGACCGGATCGCGTGCCACACCCGGTCCGGCGACATCGGCAGCTCGCGTACGGTCACGCCGGCGTCGGCGACCGCGCACACCAGCGCGGCGACCAGGCCGCCGAAGACGCTCTCGCCGCATCCCTTGGCGCCGAACGGTCCCGGGCCGTCACCGTTCTCGATGATGACGCACGCCATCTCGTGCGGGACGTCGGCGACCGTCGGGATGCGATAGTCGAGCAGGGTGTCGTTGAGCAGCACCCCCTCCTCGCTGAACCGCATCTCCTCGAACAGCGCGTTGCCAACCACCTGCAGCGCGCACCCCTCGTCCTGGCGTTCCACCAGGCTAGGGTTCAGCGCCCGGCCCACGTCGGCGGCGGTGACCGCGCGCCGCACCTCGATCTGCCCGGTGTCCGGGTCCACAGTCACCTGTGCCCCGGCGACGCAGACCTCCCAGAACAGCGGCATCGTGGCCCCGCCGGCGGCCAGCTCGCCGGCGTCGCCGTGGCCCTGGCACGCCCCGACCTCCTCGATCGCCCAGGAACGGTCACCGGCGACGATCCGGCCACCGGCCAGGGTGGCCACTGCCGGGTCCACTCCCCACCGTTCGACGGCGGTGCGCAGCAGCGCCGCCCGGAGGTCCTCGCTGGCGCGCTGGACCGCCAGTCCGGCCACGGTGGTGGACCGGCTCGCCCCGGTGGAGCGGTCGTACGGGGTGTCGCCGGTGTCGGTCGGCACCACCTCGACCCGGTCCAGCGGCAGGTCCAGCACCTCCGCGGCGATCTGCGCGTGCACGGTCCGGGCGCCCTGTCCGATCTCCTGGGTTCCCACCCGCACCGCCACCCGGCCGTCGCCGCGCAGCTCCACCCGCGCCTGCGAGTGGTGCGAGGCTCCAGCCGGGGAGACCCCGACCGAGATCCCGCGCCCCTGGCGCCCGGGCAGCGGCGGACCCCAGCCGAGCCGGTCGGCCACCGCCGCCAGGTCGCCGGCCAGGTCGGCGTCGATCGGGCGGGTGCCCGGGATCATCGTCTCGCCTCGCGCGAGCAGGTTCTGCCGGCGCAGCTGCAACCGGTCCATGCCCAGGATCTCGGCCAGCTCGTCCACCTGCGACTCGCCGATCCACTGCAGGTGAGCAGCGCCGAAGCCGCGGTACGAGCCGGCCGGGGGCAGGTTGGTGTAGACACACGCGGCGTCCACGCCCACCCGGTCCCAGCGGTACGGCCCGACCGCGGCCATGCCGGCCACCATCGTCACGGTCGGGCCGTTGTCCGCGTACGCGCCGGTGTCCAGCCAGATCTCGGCGTCCCGGGAGACCAGCCGGCCGTCCCGATCGGCGACCGTCCGCATCCGGGCCCGCATCCCGTGCCGGCGGGTGGTGACCATCGCGTCCTCGACCCGGTTCACCAGCTTCACCGGCCGCCCGGCCTGCCGGGCCACCGCCACCGCGACCGGCTCCATCTTGGTGTACGACTTGCTGCCGAACCCGCCGCCGATGAACGGCACCGACACCCGCACCCGGTCGACCGGCAGTCCGAACAGCAGCGCCAGCTCCTCGCGGACCAGGAACGGGTGTTGGCAGGTCGACGACACCCGGATCCGGTCGCCGTCGTGCTCGGCGATCACCGCGTGCGGCTCCATCGCGTACTGGTAGACCGCCGGGAACGCGTACTCGTGCGCGACGGTGACCAGCTTGTCCTCGGCGCCGGACGGCTCGACCCGGGTGTGCGCCACCCGCCAGCGGTAGAAGTCGTTGCCGTCGCCGAAGACCGCCGACGGCGGGCAGGCGAAGCCGGGCCGCGGTGGTCCGGAGTGGACGCGCGGCGCGGACGGCGCGACCGCAGCGGTCACGTCCAGCAGCGGCGGCAGCTCGTCGTACTCGACGTCGATCTCGGCGACGGCGGCCGCGGCGGCGGCCGGGGTCTCGGCGGCGACCGCGGCCACGATCTCGCCGGCGAACCGCACCACCCCATCGGCCAGGATCGGGCGGTCCCGCACGTAGTGGCCCCACATCGGGTCGAGGTCGGCGAGGTCGGCGGCGGTCACCACGCACACCACACCGGGGACCTGCCGGGCCGCGTCGAGGTCGAGCGAGACGATCCGCGCGTGCGCCACGACACTGCGCAGCAGCCGCACGTGCAGCATCCCCGGCTCCGCCAGGTCGGCCCCGAAGACCGCCTCGCCGGAGAGCTTGGCGCGCAGGTCGGGCCGCGGCAGGGAACGGCCGGCGGACCTCACGACGGGTCCACTCCGGCCACCTCGCACACCGCGTCCACGATCGCCCGGTAGCCGGTGCACCGGCACAGGTTGCCGGACAGCTCCGCGACCACGTCGGCACGGGAGCGCAGCCGCCGCTCGGCCAGCAGCGGCTTGAGGGTCATCACGAAGCCGGGCGCGCAGAACCCACATTGGAACGCGTTGTGCCGCGAGAAGGCGGCGGCCAGCTCCTCCCACAGTGGTTCCAACGCGAAGCCCTCGACGGTCTGGACCTCGCGGCCGGCCGCGTCGTGCGCCAGGAAGCAGCAGGAGCTGACCGGGGTGCCGTCCACCAGCACCGTGCAGGTGCCGCATACCTGCACGTCACAGGAGCGCTTCGCGCCGATCAGGCCCAGCTCGTCGCGCAGGACGTCGAGCAGCAGGGCGTTGTCGGCGAGGTCCAGCTCGCGCGCCTCGCCGTTGACCGTGAGCCGGGCTGCCACGCACCGCTCCTTCCGTGCCGCTGCCCCGCGGGCGTCGTGCCATCCAGTAGAAGCGCCGGTGCCGGTGCCCGGCCAGCCGGCCGGTCCACGCAGCGGAACACCGCCCGCCGGCGCTCGGGGCCGGCAGCGGTAACCTCCTCCCGGGAGGTATGACCGACATAATATGATCCGTACCGTAGAACCTTCATCGGCGAGGCCGCGCACACACCTCGAGCGCCGTCCGAGCATAGATGCGTGCACATGCGATGAGGTCAGCCACGGCGATCGCCGCGTTGCCGCCGCCGGTCCCCACGCCCGGTCCAAAGGTGACAGCCGGTACGCCGAGCTCGTTCCACACGTTCAGGTCCCGCCACATGCTGGACGGCTCGGGTCCCGGGTCCGGCCCCGGCCGGTCGCCCAGCTCGGCCCGGGTCGCCGCCTGCAGCGCCGCCACCAGCGGCTCGGCGCCGACCGCCTGGTATCCCCGCCGGAACAGGTAGCACTCGACCTCCGCCTCGACCCCGGCCTGTCGCGCCAGCGCCCGCAGCTCCTCCCGGACGTCCATCGGCGGCTGCCCGGGCGGCAGCCGCACGTCCAGGTAGAGGTCGCAGTGCACCGGCGACAGGATCGGCTGGCTGGGATGCCCGGCCCGGATCGCGCCGAGGTTCACCTTCGGGACCACCTCACCGCCGGGCGTGACCCGGCGGGTCCGCTCCTGGTAGTCGTACGCCCACTGTTCGATCAGCGGGATCAGCGGGGCCGCCCGGACGACCGCGTTCGGATGCTCCGCCGGCGGGTACGGGCGGCGCAGGTACGGCGTGTAGATGCCCCGGTCGCGGCCGAGCACCCGGAGCCGGAAGAACGCCTTGCCCGGCTCCACCCAGATCGGACGGAACGCGGTGGTCTCCGCCACCAACGCGTAGTCGGCCAGCGCCCCGTGGGTGGCCACGAACCGGCTGCCGTGGTCCTTGCCGTGGTAGGGCGGCCCGGACAGCTCGTCCAGCACCGGCTCGTGCCCGATCTCGCCAGTCACCATCGTGAGCACCAGGTCGCCGGGCAGCCGCACCCCGCTGCGCCGGATCGCGGCGGCCGCGACCAGCCAGCCGGCCATCGGCCCCTTGTCGTTGACCACCCCGACCCCGACCAGGTCGTCGCCGCTGCGCCAGGCGGTGTGCAGCTCCGGCCGGTCCGGCTCCCGGAAGTAGGTCGCGTCACCTGCCGCCACGACCGTGTCCAGGTGGCTGTTGAACAGCAGCGACGACCCGCCGCCCTGGCCCGGGACCCGGGCCACCACGTTGGCGGCCAGCCCCGGGAACGCCGACACCCGGCGCGGCGCCAGCCCGGCCTCGGCGCACCAGTCCACCAGGTAGTCGCTGACCGCATGCTCGTGGCCGCTCGGGCTGTCGATCTGGCCCAGCGCCAGCGCCAGCCCGGTCACCTCACTCGGGTCGATCGAGTCCAGCACCTGCTCCAGCCCACTCACAGCGCCTCCCCCGGCTCATGAACCCGGTCGCGCTCGGCTTCGCCGGCTGGGCCAGCCGGCTGCGCTGGGACGCCGTCCCGGCGCCGGTCCGGGACCGGCTGACGCTGCGGCTCGCGGACGGGGTCGGGCTGGTCGCCGCCGCCTGGGACACCCCGCCCGGCCGGGTGGTACGCGACCTCGCCGCTCGCATGTCCGCCGGCGGCGACCCGGCCACCCCGCTGCTGTTCGGTGGGCCACCGGTCACGCCGGCGTGGGCCGCGCTGGCCCACGGGACGCTGGTGCACGCGCTGGACTACGACGACACGTTCCCGGCATCGGTGGTCCACCCGACCAGCGTGCTGCTGCCGGCCGCGCTCGCGGCGGCGGACGCCGCCGGCACCGCCGACGACGTGCTGGCGGCGGTCGCCGCCGGTGACGAGCTGCTGGCCCGGCTCGGCGCCGCCGCCGGCCGCGACCTGCACGCCCGCGGGTTCCAGGCCACCGGCGTGTTCGGGCCGCTGGCGGCCGCCCTGGTGGTGAGCACCCTGCACCGCCGGAACCCGGCCACGGTCGCGGCCGCGCTGGGGCTGGCCGGCAGCATGTCCGGCGGGCTGCTGGAGTTCCTCAGCGACGGCACCTGGTCCAAGCGGCTGCACCCCGGCTGGGCCGCCCACGGCGGGGTGGTGGCCGACGCGCTCGCCGCCGGCGGGTTCCCCGGTCCGGCCACTGTGGTGGAGGGCCGGCACGGGCTGTTCGCCTCGTTCCTGGGCGCCGACCTCGCCGACCCCGCCGACCCCGGCGGCGTCACCGCCGGGCTGGGCGAGACCTGGCGCTCGGCCGAGGCCGAGATCAAGCTCTACCCGTGCGCCCACGTGCTGCACCCGTTCATCGCGATGGCGCGGCGGCTGCGGGCCACCCACCGGCTGCCCCCGGCCGGGATCACCGAGGTGGTGTGCACGGTGGCGCCGTGGCACGTGCCGATCGTCTGCGAGCCGGCCGCCGAGAAGCGGGCGCCGGTCACCGAGTACCAGGCCCGTACCAGCCTGCCGGTGGCGGTGGCGCTGGCGCTGCTCGACGACGCGGACGTCGGGGTGGCGTCGTTCGAGCCGGCGAGCACCGACCGGCCGGAGCTGCGGCGGCTCGCCGGCCGGGTGCGCTACGTCGCCGACTCGCGGCTCAGCGAAGGGTTCGCGGGCCGGCTCACGGTGCGCACCGCCGACCGGGAGCTGACCGCGGAGCCGGCCGGCGGCACCGACCCGCACCCCGAGCCGCGGGTCCGGGACAAGTTCACCGCCGCGGCGCGGGGAGACGGCCCGGCGACCGCGGCGCTCTGGGACGCCGCCCGCCACCTCGACCGGCACGGCGTCGCGCACCTGCGGCGGACCGCCGCCGACCTCGCCAGGTCCTGGCATCCGGCCACCCCCTAGATCCGCTGCCGCCGACGCTGTCGGCGACGCTGCCGGCGGCGGCGCACGGTCAGCACGGCGAGCGCGACCGCCACCACCGCCGCCGCCGGCACCAGCACCCGGCGCAGCACCGGCACCGCCGCCACCCCGAGCAGGTCGACCGCCTCGGCCGGCTGCGCGGGCGGATCGGGCTGCGGGTCCCGCGCCAGCTCGGCGGCGAGCGCCTCGGCGAACCGGCCGACCAGCTTGTGGCCCACCTCCTCGACCACTCCCCGCCCGAGCTGGGCTGGCCGGCCGGTGATCGCGAGGTCGGTGACCACCCGCACCCCGGTGGCCTCGCCGCGCGCGGTCAGGGTGCCGGTCACCGTGGCCTTGGCGGTACCCGTACCGCGGCTCTCCTTGCCGGAGGCGGCGACCACCACCCGCCGGGCCGCCTCGTCCCGCTGCTGGATCTGTGCGGTCCCGCGGTAGGTGAGCTGCATCGGGCCCAGCTTGACCGTGACCGTGCCGGCCAGCTCGTCACCGTCGAACCGGGTCAGCGTGGCCCCGGGGAAGCAGGGGGCGACCCGCTCGACGTCGAGCAGCGCCTGCCACGCCTGCGCCACCGGGACCGGCACCGTGAACTCGTGCTCCAACCGCACCTCAACCACTCCTCACCAGCAGGACTCCAGCAGCTGTTCGATCTCGGCGGTCGGGACCTCGCGCGGGCTGTAGGCCAGCATCGGCTCGGTCGTCGCCGCCCGGGCCAGCTCCGGCAGGTGGCTCCGGGCGACCCCGACCTCGCGCAGCCGGGCCGGCACCGGCATCGCGTCGAACAGCTCCGCCAGCCGCCCGGCGACCTGCCCAGCCACGACCGCCGGGTCCAGCACCTGCGCCGCCGGCAGGTCCAGGCTGGCGGCCAGCCGCGGCAGCGTGTCCCCGGCCGCCGGCAGCAGCCGGGCGGCGACCGGCGGCAGCAGGATCCGGTGCGCGATCCCGTGCTGCAACGCGTACCGGCCACCCACCGCGTGGCCGACCGCGTGGACCACCGACACCATCGCGTTGTGGGCCGCGATGCCGGACAGCATCGCCCCCACCTGGGCCTGGCCGCGTGCTTCCAGGTCGTCCGGGGCCACGATCGAGCGCGGCACCCCGGCGGCCAGCAGCCGCAGCGCGGCCACCGCGTACGCGTCGGCGACCGGCTGCCGCTGCCGCGAGTACGCGGTCTCGACCGCCCGGGCGATCGCCGTCACCCCGCTGGTGGCGGTCAGCTCCGGCCCGGTCGGCACCACCAGCAACGGGTCCAGCACCGCCAGGTCCGGCTCCAGCAACCGGTCGCAGAACAGCACCTTCTCGGCGTGCGCCTCGTCCCGGATGCCGGCCCAGGGCATGATCTCGCTGGAGGAGCCGGCGGTGGTCGGGATGGCGATGTGCGGGTGGCTGGTCTCCGCCAGCGCCCGCGCCGGGCGGGCGCCGCGACCGCGGCCCTTCGGCACCTGGTAGTCCTCGACCGGATCCTGCCGGGACAGCAACAGGATCAGATATTTCGCGGTATCGATGGTGGCGCCGCCGCCCAGGCTGAGCACCGCGCCGGCGCGGGCGTCGGCGAGCCGCTGCGCGGCGTCCGCCAGGCTGGTCATCCCGGCCTGCGGGCGGATCCCGTCGAAGACCCCGACGATCGCCCCGCCCAGCACCTCCCGGACCGCCGCCAGCTGCGGGCCGGCGGCCACGGTCCGGCTGCACACCACGAACACCGACCGCGCCGACAGCTCGGCGAGCAGCTCCGGCAGCCGGCGGTGGGTCCCGGTCCCGGCCACGATCCGGGTACGGGGATGCGTGTGCTCGAAGCCGGCGGGGTCCACAGTGTCCGGCGGTGTCATGCGCTACCTCCCGGTGGCGGTGGGTCGTCCGGCGGTCCGGTCGATCCGGGCCGGGGCCAGCGGGTCAGCGCCGGCAGTGCGGTGGTGGCCGCCACCGCCGCCATCGCCGGGCCGAGCGGGACGGCCGCGAGCAGCGCCACGATCCCCAGCGGCGCGCACAGCAACGCACCGGCGCGGTAGGTCCCGACCGTCGCCACCACCGGACCCCGGTCGGCCGGCGGCACCGCCCGGGCCGCCAGCGCCGGGCTGAGGGTCTGCATGATGCCGGCTCCGGCGCCACTGCCGGCCAGCAGCGCCAGCGCCACCGCCGGCTGCCCCGGCCAGACCGCCACCGCGGCCAGCCCGGCGCCGGTGACCACCGCCGCGGCGGCGTAGACCGGCCGCAGCGCCCGGCCGCGGGCGAACCCGGCGGTCGTCGAACCGACCACGCCCACCCCCGAGCCGAGCCCGACCAGCAGCCCCACCGTCGCGTCCGAGTGACCGGCCGCGGCCAGCACCACCGGCACGTACGAGTTGAGCAGCCCGCGCCAGGTGCCGGCGGAGGTGGCCGCGGTGACCGCGGCAGCCAGCCCGGGCCGGCGCCACACCCCGGCCCGGGCGGACCGTTCCGGGGGCGGTGGGGCGGACAGCCGGTCCAGTCCCAGGGTGGTGAGCCCGGCCGCGGCGGTCGCCCCGATCCCGGCCACCAGCGTGCCGGTCAGCGAGCCGCCGAGCAGGCCGATGGTGGCCGGACCGCTGACCATCCCGACCCCGGCGACCAAGTGCACCACCACTAGTGGCCGGAGCGGGTCGTCGGTGCGGCGCACGACGTGCACCTGCAGCCCCACCCAGAAACAGGCGCGGGCGATGCCCTGCAGCAGGTGGGCGGCGAGGAACGCCGCCAGCGACTCCGAGAGCAGAACTGCCGCGCCGGACAGGCACAGCAGCGCCGCCGAGGCGATCACCAGCTGCCGCTCCGGGAACCGGTGCAGCACCCGGGTCAGCCCGACCCGGGCCAGGATCTGGGCCGCGGCCGAGACCGCGACCAGCAGGCCGACGGTCTGCGCCCCGAACCCGGCGGCCAGCGCGAGCAGCGGCAGCACCACCGTGCTGACGCCCAGGCCGTGGCAGAACAGGAACCCGGTGGCGGCCGTCCAGCGGCTGCGGATGAGCTCCCGCCATGTCACCTCCCGGGTCCGTGGTGGGTCCGGGAGGTGAGCACGTCGACCAGCGCCGGGCCGCCCGCGTCGACGACCGCCAGCGCCCGGGTCAGCGCGGCGGGCAGCTCACCCGGGGTCGCGACCGGCCCCTGGCCGGACATCCCGAAGCCGCGGGCGAGGGTGGCGAAGTCCACCACCGGGTCGTCGATCAGCGTGCCGTAGACCGCGCCGGCCGGGTCCCGGTCCCGGCTTCCGGCCAGCACCAGCGCGTGCGCCACCGAGTTGTCGTACGCCCGGTTGTTGTCCAGCACGAACAGGATCGGCAGCCGCAGGTGCGCGGCGGTCCACAGAGCGCTCGGGGTCATCAGCGCGTCGCCGTCGGACTGCACGCCGATCACCAGCGTGCCGGGCTGCGGCTGCGCCAGCGCCGCCCCGATCGTCGCACCCAGGCCGTAGCCGAGCCCGGCACCGCCGTTGTCGCCCAGGTACTGCCGGGGCCGGTCCAGCGACCACAGACGGTGCACCCAGTTGCCGAGGTGGCCGTTGGCGAGCACCCGGTCCCGGTCCCGGGTGAGCAGGTCGAGCACCACCGCCAGGTGCGCCCGCGGCACCGGCTCGGCGTCGCCGCCGGCCACTCCGGACACCGCAGCCGCCCCGGCCGCCTCCCGCCAGCCGCGCGCCAGCTCGGCGCTGCGGGCGGTGAGCGCCGAGCGCCGTTCCTCCACCCGGGCGGCAGTGGCGTCCGGTCCGGCCGCGAGCCGGTCCCGCACCTGCGGCAGCAGCGCCGCCAGCGCCGGGGCGGCGCTGGCGGTGACCCGCAGGTCGGCCGGGTAGAGCCGCTGGAAGTCGCTGGTCCACGCCTTGGTGATCAGGTGATCCAACCCGACGTGGGCCACCCGGGCGGTCTCCGGCACCCGGGCCAGCACCCGCCCGTCCGGCTCCACCGCGTGCCCCGCGCCGAACATGTCGCGCACCTCGAAGCCGAGCACCAGATCGGCGGCCGACAGCTGGGCGGCGTCGTCGCCGGACAGGTTCAGTGGATGCCGGGTGGGGAAGTTCAGCCCGGCCTTGTTGTACTCCCGCTCCCGGTCGACGAACGGCACCGCCAGCGTCTCGGCCAGCTGCACCAGCAGCCCGAACGCCTCCGGGTCCCGGCCGGCGTGGTCGGCCAGCAGCACCGGCCGCCGGGCCGCCACCAGCCAGTCGGCGAGGGTCGCGACCGCCGCCGGGTCGGGCGCCGGCCGGGTGGGCGGGGCGTACCGGCCGGGGGCGATCCCCGCCAGCCCGTCCGGGACCGGCTGCTCCTGCAGCACCGAGTCGAGGCAGATGTAGATCGGCCCGCACGGCTCGGTCAGCGCCACCTGCACCCCGCGTACCAGGCTCTCCGGCAGCGCCGCCAGCGACGCCGGCTGGTCGTCCCATTTGGTGTAGTCGCGCACCTGGGTCGCCTGCACCGACGCGGTGTGCAGCCAGTCGATCCAGGGCCGGCGGCGGGCGGCGTCGATCGGGCCGGTGCTGCCGAGCACCAGCACCGGCACCCGGTCGCACCAGGCGTTGTAGATGGCCATGGTGGCGTGCTGGAGCCCGACCACGTCGTGCACGATCGCGGCCATGATTCGCCCGGAGGCCTTGGCGTAGCCGTGCGCCACCGCCACCGAGATCTCCTCGTGCAGGCACGGCACCACCCGGATCCGGCGGGGGTGGCGCACCAGCGAGTCGTGCAGGCCGCGGAAGGTGGCGCCCGGGCTGAACGCGACCGTGTCGATGCCGAGCCCGGCCAGCAGGTCGACCACCAGGTCGGAGCCGTACCGGGTCACCGGGCGGCCCCCGGCAGCAGGCTGACGCTCTTGAGCTGGCTGTAGCTGCGCAGCTCCTCGATGCCCTCCTCCCGGCCCAGGCCGCTGTCCTTGTAGCCGCCGAACGGGAGCCCGAGCCAGTGCTGGCCGCGGCCGTTGACCCAGACATAGCCGGCCTCCAGCAGCGGCACCAGCCGCAGCACCCGGTCCAGGTCGTTGGTCCACAGGCAGGCGGTGAGGCCATAGGGGGTGGCGTTGGCCTGCTGCAGCGCCTGTTGCTCGTCGTCCCAGCCGAGGATGCTCAGCACCGGCCCGAACACCTCCTCGGTGGCGATCCGCAGCTCCGGCCGTACCGCGTCGAACACGGTCGGTTCGACGTAGAACCCGCCGGCCAGCTCCGGCCGGTCCGGCCGGCCGCCACCGGTCAGCGCCCGGGCTCCGGCCGCGACGGCCTCGTCCAGGAACCCGAGCACCCGCCGCTGGTGCGCGCGGGAGATCAGCGGACCCATCCCGGTGGCGGGGTCCAGGGCCGGCCCGACCCGCAGCTCCCGCACCCGTTCCACCACCCGCTCGGTGACCGCGCCGACCAGCGACCGGTGCACCAGCAGCCGGCTGGTCGAGCCGCACGACTGCCCCTGCCAGCCAAAGTTCATGGCCTCGACGGCGGCGTCCGCGGCCGCCACCGGGTCCGCGTCCGGGAAGACGATCATCGGATTCTTGCCGCCGAGCTCCAGGCTGACCTGCGCCATGGTGGCGGCGGCGGTCCGCAGCACCGCCCGGCCGGTGCCGACGCTGCCGGTCACGCCGATCCGCCGGACCCGCGGGTCGGCGGCCAGCCGGGCGCCCACGGTCGGGCCGGGACCGTTCAGCACGTTCAGCACACCGGGCGGCAGGATCTCGGCCGCGATCCGGCCGAGCACCAGTGTGGACAGCGGCGCCTGCGGAGCCGGCTTGAGCACGACCGAGTTGCCGGCCAGCAGTGGCGCGGCGATCCGGGAGGCGGCGAACATCAGCGGGTGGTTGAAGGCGGTGATCCGCAGCACCACCCCGTACGGCTCCCACCGGGTCAGGTGCCAGCCGCCGGCGGTCACCGGGATGGTGTCGCCCTTGAGCTCCAGCCCGATCCCGGCGAAGTACTCCAGCCCGGCGGCGGCGTACTCGATGTCGTTGCGGCTGGTGCGGATCGGGTTGCCGCAGTCGGTGCTCTCCAGGGTGGACAGCGAGTCGGCCTGCTCCCGCAGGGTCCGGGCGAGGGTCCGCAGCCGCTGCGCCCGGTCGGTGACCGGCGTGTCCCGCCAGCCCGGGACGGCCGCCGCGGCAGCACCCACGGCGGCGGCACAGTCGGCCTCGCTTGCCACCGGCGCGGCCGCGAACACCGCACCGGTGGAGGGGTCCAGGCACGACTCGGTCCGGCCGTCCGAGGCGGCGACCGGCTCGCCACCGATCGTCAGCGTGAAGATGTCCATATCAGACCCGGGCCGCCCGCTGGTCGTCGGCGCGGGTGATGGCGATGTTGAAGGCGGCGACCAGCAGCAGCGCGACGATGATGTACGCGTAGAGCTCGGCCGTGCGGAACCCGCCCGAGCTGCTGGCGATCTGGTAGCCGATCCCCCGGGTCGACCCGAGGATCTCGCCGGCCAGCACGCCGATCAGGCACAGCGCCGCACCGATCCGCACTCCGGACAGCACCAGCGGGCGGGCCGCCGGGATCAGCACGTTCGCCACCTGCTGGCGGCGGTTGGCGCCGAGCGACTCGGCCACGGTCAGGTAGCGGTTCGGGACGGTGGTCAGGGCCATCACCGTGGTGGCCGCGACCGGGAAGAAGCCGTAGACGCCGCCGAAGACCACCTTGGACATCGGACCGATGCCGAACATCAGGATGCAGATCGGGTAGAACAGGATGATCGGCACGGTCTGCGCCCAGACCAGCAGCGGCGAGGCGATCCGGGCGGCCGGCCGCCATCGCCCGACCAGCAGCCCGACCGTCAGGCCGGCGATCGCGGCCAGCGTGAACGCGCCCGCCACCTCCAGGGCGGTCACCCGCAGGTTCTCCCAGAAGCCGGCCTCCCGGACGATCTCCGGCAGCTGCGCCAGCACGTCCTCCGGCTGGGGCAGCAGGATCCGGGAGACCCGGCCCGGGCGGGACTGGTAGAACCACAGCCCGACCAGCACCGCGGCCAGGCCGAGCTGGATCGCGGCGACGGTCAGCAGCTCCTTGCGCCTGCTACGCATCCAGTCCCCCACTCTGCATCTCGGCCAGCGCGGCGGCGCGTACCTCCTCGTGGAGCAGCTCGAACAGGCGGTTGCGGGTCTGGGTGAACTCCGGTGCGGTGGCGAAGCCGGACTCCCGCGGGCGGGCGGCGTCGACGGCCAGAATCTCCTTGACCCGCCCGGGCCGGGCCGACATCACCACCACCCGGTCGGACAGGAAGACCGCCTCGCTCAGGCTGTGGGTCACGAACACGATCGTCTTGCCGGTCTTCTCCAGGATCCGGGCCAGCTCCTCGCCGAGCACGGTGCGGGTCTGCTCGTCCAGCGCCCCGAACGGCTCGTCCATCAGCAGGATCTCCGGGTCCATGGCCAGTGCCCGGGCCACCGCCACCCGCTGCTGCATGCCGCCGGACAGCTCGCCCGGGTAGGCGTCGGCGAACCCCCGCAGCCCTACCAGCTCCAGCTTCTCGGTCGCGATCTCCCGCCGCTCTCGCCGTCCGACCCCGCGGAACCCCAGCCCCACCTCCACGTTGGCGATGATCGTCCGCCACGGGAACAGGGTGTAGTCCTGGAACACGAACCCGACCTTCGTCGGCATCGGTCCGGTGACCCGCTGGCCGTCCAGGCTCACCTGGCCCGAGGACTGCCGGCGCAGCCCCCCGACGATGTAGAGCAGAGTGGACTTGCCGCAGCCGCTCGGTCCGATCAGGCTCAGGAACTCGCCGCGCCGCACGTCGAGGCTCACCGTGTCGAGCGCGTTCACCTGCTCGCCACGCTGGGTCTCGTACCACATCGACACGTCGCTGGCGGTGATCGCCGGCTCGGTCCTGGTCATCGGTGCCCTTACTGTCTGCATTGCCGTCCCATCGGTCGTTCAGCCGGTGCGGCGCCACCGGCTGAGCCGCGCCTCCTGCCAGCGCCACAGCGAGCCGAGCAGGATCGCGAACAGTGCCATGCCGAACACCAGGGCGTAGACCCGGTCCGGGCGCAGCGTCGAGGAGTAGAGCCCGATGTAGTGGCCAATCCCCCGCTGCGAGGCGAACAGCTCCATGATCAGTACGCCCAGCAGCGCGTGCTTCATCCCGTACCACAGCCCGGTCAGCACCGACGGGAGCGAGCCGGGCACGATCGCGGTGTGCAGCGCCTGCCACCGCGACGCCCCCATCGACCGCAGCGCCAGCAGCAGCCGGCGGTCGATCATGCCGACCCCGGCGGTCACGGTCACCGCGACCGGGAAGAAGCCGGACACCGCGCCGTAGGAAATCTTGGAGATCTCGGTGAAGCCGGCCAGCAGGATGAAGATCGGGATGAAGATCATCTTCGGAGTCGAGAACAACCCGAGGACGGCCGGGTGGAAGACCCGGTAGGCCACTCGGGACAGGCCCATCGCGGCCCCGGCCAGCACCCCGGCGGTTCCGGCGATCGCGAACGCCACCAGGAACATCCAGATCGCGGCGAGGAACGCGGCGCGTACCTCCGGCATAGTGGCCAGCTCCACCGCGGCGGCGGCGACCTGCGTGGGTGCCGCCGCGAACAGCGGGCTGAGCAGCTCCGCCCGCACCACCAGCTCCCAGCCGAGCAACCACACCGCGAGCACGGCGACGATCCCGGCGACCGTGGCCCGGGACCGCGGCGCGGTGCGCCGCGGCCCCGGAGCCGCCGGGGGGCGGGTGGTCGCTTCCGCGGCCGTGCCTGCCGTCACGCCGGTGGTCACGGCAACCTCATCCGTCGACCGGTACGAAGCGGTCGTCCCAGAACACGTCGATGGCGGGCACCTCGTCGGCGATCCCCTGCTCCACCACCGACTGCGCCAGCCCTTCCAGGTTGGCCTGGGGGATGGTGCCGTCGGTGGAGAGGTTGTCGATGTCGTGGTCGTAGGTCTTCGCCGCCACGTTCTCGGACACCTCGAACTCCTCGACCATCACCGCGACGGTCTCGTCCCGGTTGTCCTTCATGTGCCGGACGGTCTCGTACCAGCCCTCCAGGTAGGCCCGTACCGCGTCCTCGCGCTCGTCGATCGCCGGCTGGCTGGCGACGATGTCCTCGAACACGTTCTCGGTGACGATCTGGCCGAAGTCCAGCAGCACCTGCCCGCTGCCCTCCTCCTCGAGCGCGAACCCCGCCTCGACCGACCAGACGAACGCGTCGGTCGCGCCGGACTCCAGGGCGGCCAGCTGTTCCGAGAGGCCACCGATGTTGGCCCGCTGGATCGCGTCCTCCGGCCAGCCCTGGTGGACGGTGATGGTGCGGGCCAGATAGTCGGTCAGCGAGCCGGCCGACGTCACCCCCACCACCGTGTCCTGCAGGTCGTCGATGCTCTGGATGGCCGAGCCCTCCGGCACGACCAGCACCATCATCCGGAAGTCGGCGCCGATCAGTCCGACGATCTTCGACTCCACCCCGCTGAGGATCGCGTCCACTCCGGACGCTCCCGCGGTGACCCCGATGTCCGCCTCCCCGGCGGCGATCGCCTGCGCCACCTGCCCGCTGCCCTGCACGTAGAGGTTCTCGACCTGCAGGCCGCGCTCCTCCCAGACGCCCAGATCCAGGCCGAACTCGGCCGGAAGGAACTCGAAGGTCTGGGCGGTGCCGACGGCCACGGTGAGGGAGCCGAGGCCGTCATCGCCGGAACCGTCGCCGCCACCCCCGTCGCCGTCGCTGCCGCACCCGGCGGCCACCAGGGCCAGCGCGGCCAGTGCCGCCGCCAGGCCGAGCCGATGCTTGTCTGTCATGACGGACCTCTCTTCGTCGTCCGGTCATCAGTTGTGCTACCGGTGATGCCGTCCCGCCGCGGTCTCGTGGTGGACGTACTCAACCGTGGCGGCCCGCTCGCCGGCAAGATCGACATACCGGTCAGTGGAACGGAACCGCTGGTCACCGCGTGCTCGCGGACTGTTCCGGTGGATCGGGCCACCAGCCCGCCAGGTGCGCGGCGACCAGCCGGGAGAACTCCTCCGGATGGTCCACCATCGCAGCGTGGCCGGCGTCGGGCAGCTCCACCGCCCGCGCCCGGGGGATCCCCGCCACCAACGCCGCGACGTGGGCGGGGGTCCGCGCGCAGTCGTGCCCGCCCCGGATCACCAGGGTCGGCGCGGCGATCTGCGGCAGCCGCGGGGTCAGGTCCAGCGACCGGGCGGCGGCCAGCACCGCCGCCAGGTAAGCGGGATCGGTGCGCCACACCGCCTCCACGAACCCCTCCCAGGTGGCCGGGTCTGGCCGGCGGGTGACCAGCATGTCGACGATCTCCGCGACCTCGGCGCGGGGAGCCGAGGCACGGGAGGCACCGGCGATCCACTGGCTGACCTTCTCGCCGAACCCGGGCAGTACGCCGTCGGTGCTGGCACCGGTGCCGACCAGCACCAGCCGCCGTACCCGGTCCGGCGCGGTGCTCGCGAGCAGCTGGGCCACGATCCCCCCGAGCGAGTTGCCGACCAGGTCCACCCGGTCGAGCCGCTCGGCGTCCAGCATCGCCAGCACCGCGCCGGCCAGCCCCTCCGGGCTGGCCACCGCGGACCAGTCGCCGCCGGCCGGGGAGTAGAGGTCCACCACATAGCAGCGCCGGTCGGCCAGGTGGGCGACGGTCGGGCACCAGAACTGCGGGCACCCGAACCACGGGTGCAGCAGCACCACCGGCGGGCCGGGTCGGTCCGACGTGTAGTACGCCAGCCGGGTGCCCGATACCGGCACTGACCGGTGGGTGGCTTTCATGTCAACCTCCTGCTATCACACGTCGAGGACCAAGGTGGGGGACTGCGAGCGGGACACGCACGGGTACATGAGCTTGCCCTCGCTCCGGTCGGCCGCCGACAGCAGCGAGTCCCGGTGCTCCGGTGTCCCCTCGATCACCCGGGTCTCACAGGTGCCGCAGATCCCTTCCCGGCACGCGCTCGGGATCCAGACCCCGACCTCCTCCAGCGCGTCCACGATCCGGACCCTCGGCGGCACCCGAACCGCGGCGCCGGAGCGCTGGCACACCACCTGGAAGCCGCGCTCCGGGCCGGCCGCCTCCGAAGCCGGCCGGGGCCGGAACCGTTCCAGCCGCAGGCTGCCGGCCGGCCATCCGGCGGCGCAGCGGGCCTCCGTCCCGGCCAGCATCGGCTCCGGGCCGCAACCGTAGACCAGCGTGTCCGGCGCCGGGGTGCCCAGCAGGGCGTCCAGGTCGGGCACCCCGGACCGGTCCGCGGGCACGATCTCGACCGGGTCGCCGAACGACTCCAGCTCGGCCAGGAACGCCATCGTCGCCCGGCGCCGCCCCCCGTACACCAGCCGCCACTGCCGCCCGGCGGCCGCCACCGCCCGGACCATCGGCAGGATCGGGGTGATCCCGATCCCGCCGGCCAGGAACAGGTAGCGCGGCGACCAGTCGAGCGGGAAGTTGTTGCGTGGCCCGCCCACCCGCACCAGCTCGCCTGGCCGGAGTCGTTCGTGGACGTACGCCGAGCCGCCCCGGCTGTCCGCGGCCAGCAGCACCGCCACCTGGTAGCGGTCGCGGTCGGCCGGGTCGCCGCACAGCGAGTACTGCCGGACCTGCCCACCCACGTGCAGGTCCACGTGCGCCCCCGGCTCCCACGGTGGCAGCTCGCGCCCGTCCGGGTCGACCAGCACCAGCGAGAGCACCTCTTCGCACTCCCACCTGAGCTGCCCGACCCGCAGCCGGCGCTCGCCGGTCACGGCGGGCCTTCGCCGCGCAGGAACGCGAGGTTGAGCCGGTTGAACCGGTCCGGGTGCTCGTGCTGCGGCCAGTGCCCGCACTCGCCGAAGATCTCCAGCCGGGAGCCCGGCACCGCCGCGTGCAACCGCTGCGCCTCCGGCACGTCCCCGAACGGGTTCTGGGCGCCCCACACGATCAGCGTGGGGGCGGCGATCCGGCCGAGCTGCTCCGGGGTCAGCAGGTCCGGCCGCCGGTTCTCCATCTCCTGTAGACAGAGCAGCCGCGGCAACGCTGCCCGGAACTGCGGCCGGTGGTAGATCTCGTGCCGGATCGCGACCAGCTCGTCGCTGACGTCCTTGGCCGGGTCGTGCATCAGCAGCTCCAGGCGCTCGCGGGTCAGCGCGATGTCGTCGCTGGTCACCGCCGCGGTGGTGCTGGTCTTGATCCGTTCCATCACGGCCGGGTTGGCCACCGTGCCTCCCGGCGCGACCAGGGTGAGCCGTTCCACCCGGTCCGGGTGGTCGCTGGCCACCCGCGCCGCCACCCAGCCGCCGAGCGACTCACCCACCAGATGCGCCCGCTGCACCCCCACCGCGTCGAGGTAGTCGAGCAGGTGCGCCACGTACCGGCCGATCCGGTACGGGAAGTCGCCGCCGTCGGTGTAGCCGTGGCCGAGCATGTCCAGCGCGTGGCAGCTGAAGTGGCGCGCGTGTGCGGGAAGGTTGCGTACGAACGCCTCCAGGTGCCCGCTGGTGCCGTGCAGGAACACCACCGGGTCCCCGGAACCGGCCCGCAGGGTGCGGGTCCGCAGCCCGCCGGCGTTGACGAAGTCGACCCGGAACGGCAGGTCGGCGAGCTCGGTCCAGATGGTCATGCCAGGCCCTCCAGTTCGGACGAACGGCCGTGGTCGGGCTCGACCAGCGCCACCGCCATGCCGGTCAGCCACTCGGGGATCGGCGCGTACGCGAGGGTGGTCCCGCGCGACGGCCCGATCGCCGCCGCCATGGTGAGCCAGGAGCGGATCTCCTGCCCGCCGTTGCCCGCCTCCGCCTCCACTCGGTCGTTGTCGTAGCCGGTGAGCTCCGCCAGCCGCCCGCCGGTCAGCAGCGCCAGGAACCGCCGGTCGAACTCCTCGTTGATGTCCGGCTCGGCGGCCCGGATGATCTCGCGCCGCCGCACCTCGTACTCCTGCCAGGAGTGTCTGCCGTGGACCCACGCCTCGACCAGGAACCGGTCGTCGTCAGAGAAGGTCGCGAACCACTTCGGCCACGGCAGCCGGTGGGACAGCCCGCCGGAGGCGATCACCGCCACCCGCTTGCCGGCGCCGTCGGAGCCGACCGCCCGCGCCAGCGCCTGCCCCAGCGCCCAGCACCGCCGCAGCGACGGCAGCGGCGGCGCGAACATGTTCAGCACCACCGGCAGGATCGGCACGTCCAGCTCCGGCAGCAGGTGCTGGAGGCTGTGGGTGATGCCGTGGTCGACCTGCAGCCGCAGCGAGAAGGCGGCGTCGAACTCCTCCCGTAGCAGCGAGCTGGTCACGTGCCGGGCCAGGTCGGTGTCGACCGGCAGCGGGCCGGCCGGGGTGCCGGCCTCCCCCGCCCCGACGCACTCCCCGACGCCGATCGTGATGGCGGGCATCAGATCCAGGAACATGCCGCGGAAGTGGTTCGACCCGATCACGATCACCGCGTCCGGGTCGGCCGCGGCGAGCCGGTCGCGGGCGTCCGACAGCCCCTGCCGGAACCGTTGCGCCGGCTCCTGTCCGGCGACCTCGTGCCAGTGGGTGTTCATCAGGGTGCTGTGCGACGCACCCACCCCGAGCATCAGCGAGCTCACTGTTCCTCCCTCGGCGTGTCCGGCCGCTCGGTCCGCACCACGGTTCCGGTGGTCCGCAGCAGCAGCCAGCCGAGCCACCGCCGCACCGGCGGCAGTGACCCGACCACGGCGAGGCCCACCACCACCGCTCCGCTCACCAGCACGCGTCGCTCCCCGCGCTCACTTCAGCCGGACGGCGGGCGCGGGCCGCGGCGGCTCCTGGACGGCCGGCTGGGCCTTCTCGAGCATCCGGCGCCAGGCCGTGATCGACACGTCCGGGCGGTAGAGCCGCTCCGGCGGCGCGTCGGTCACGTCGACCATCCACGCGTCCTGCCGGGTGAACTGGCCGTGGAACAGCCAGCGGATGGCGGCCAGATAGGACACCTTGAACAGCGCCGCCCGCAGCCCGGTCTCGAACCGCACCATGATCTGCACGTACCGCACGTGGTCGGCGTCGACCGGCACGTACCACTCGTAGTGGATGAACTTCGGGTACGCGACCCGGAGCAGCCCGGGCAGCCGGATCGACACGAACCCGGGGATGTTCATCGCGTCGATGACCGGGTTGACCCGCTTCCCCTTGCCGGGCCGGTCCGGCAGCGGGGTACGCCGCCACCAGCGCTTGTTGGTCCACACCCCGAGCCCGGGATACTCCGCCTCCCAGTGCAGCTCGTCCTGCACCCGGACCAGCCACGGGCCCTCCTGCGAGACCCGGGTCCGGTTCCAGGCCGGCATCACCTTGAACAGCCGCCACAGGGCGGTGTTGTGCAGATACTTGGCGTGCCCCTCGTCGAACCCGTTCTCGGCCGCGAACCGCCAGTTGCCGTTGCGGATGTCGCTGCGCCCGCCCATCACGAACCGGTTCTCGACCAGCTCGGCGGGGACGTCCCGCTCCACCGGCGGGACCGGCCCGTCGCCCAGGTAGACCCAGACCAGGCCGAGCCGCTGCGCCACCGGGTAGGTGCGCACCTTGAGCCGGCCGCAGATCGGCGAGTCCGGGCCGTCGGTGAGCACGGCGCACAGGTCTCCACTGTCGAGCTTGAAGGTCCATCCGTGGTAGACGCAGCTCAGCGTGCCCGGGAACTGCCGCCGTCCCAGCGACAGCGGCACCCCGCGGTGCGGGCACCGGTCGTGCAGCGCGTAGATCTGGTCGCCCTCCCGCACCAGTGCGATGTCCTCGCCGAGCAGCCGGACCGGCAGCGGCTTGCGGCCCACCCGCCCCGCCCATTGCACCGGGTACCAGTAGTTGCGCAGGCCGTGGGTGGCGCTGTGGTAGGTCGGCCAGCTCGACCAGTCCTGACCGGCGTGAGTCGGCGCCGGCCCGTCGGGTGTGTCGTGCTGCCAGGCGGGTGGCGCGGTATCGGACAGGTTCGTGGTCATGGTCCCTCCATCCAGCCGGTAGCGTCGTCGAGCTGCACCACGTCCGCGTACTTGGCGTCCATCTCGTACAGGCTGACCGCGGCGGACAGCCGGGACCGGTCGAACACCGCCTGCTCCACCACGAAGGTGGCGAACCCGTGCGAGAAGGCGTCCACCACCGTCGCCCGTACGCAGCCGGAGGTGGTGCATCCCGCGACCACTACGCTGTCGACCGGCAGCGAGTGCAGGTAGGTGGCGACCGGGGTATGGAAGAACGCGCTCGCCCGGGGCTTGGCCACCACCAGCTCGCCGTCCCGCGGCGCGGCGGCCGGCAGGAACTCGACCGCCCCGGGCCGGCCGCCGGCGAACTCGCCATCCAGCTCGCCCTTGACGGTCGGGCCGAGCAGCCGGGCGTCCGCCCCGAGCGGCCGCAGGTGGACCACCGGCACTCCGCCGCGCCGGGCCGCCGCCAGCAGCCGCCCGATCGCCGGCAGCGCCGCGTGCGCCGCCGGCCCGCACGCGCCCGGCCACTGCGCGACCGCGGTGGGCAGGTCCACATCGGGCGGACCCACGAAGCAGCTGACCACGTCGACCACCAGCAGCGCCGGCCGCCGGCCACGCTGCTGGCGGTGGCGGAACGAGCGGTACGCGAGCGCGTCGTCGCCCTCGAAGACCCGCTCCCACCAGCGCAGCTCGCTCACCCGCAGACCTCCTCGCGCGGGCGGGTGAGCGCGTCGACGGTGGCGGCGACCAGCAGCCGGGTCAGCCGCACCAGGTTCGGCACTGACGCCGCGTTCATCCCCATCGGAAAGTCGACCTCCGCGCCGTCCGGGTCGGCCACCCGCGGCATCCCGATCCGGGCGGTCGGGATGCCCCGGTTGCGCAGGATGTTGCCGTCGGTGGCGCCGCTGGTGGTCCGGGCGGCCTCGTCCAGCTCGTGCTGGGCGCCGGTGACCTGCTCCCAGGCGCGGATGCAGGACTGGACGATCCACGCGTCCGGCGGCGTGGCACTGCCCGGGATGGACAGGGTCAGCTCGCAGCTGGACTCGATCCCGAGCCGCTGGCTCGCCTCGGCCACCGCGGCGGCGAACTCCCGGTGCGCCTGCACCGGGCGGGTGCGGGGGCTGATCCGCAGGTCCACAGTGAACTCGCACACCGCCGGGCAGATCGCCGCCGTCCGCTGCCAGCCGCCGCGCACCGAGGCCACGTGGCCCTGCGGGGCGACCAGCCCGGAGGTGTGGCGGGCGGTGTACTCCGGGAACCACCGCTCCAGCTCCCCGATCAGCCGGGCGGCGTCGACCACCGGGTTCCGGTAGGGCAGTCGCTGCCGGCTGCCGACGTAGTTGTACGTGCCGAAGACCCGGACCGTGAACCAGCACAGGCCCACTTCCTCCCAGGACACCGACCAGCCGGGCTTGGCGAGGATCGCGTGGTCGGCCTGCACGCCCTGCTCCAGCAGGAACGAGCAGCCGTTGCCCTGCCCGGAGTTGGCCCGGTCCACGTACCCGTCGCGCCGGTTGGTCGGCATCCCACCGGCGCCCAGCCCCACCAGCAGCGACCCGCGCAGCGGGAGGCCGGCGGCGGCGACCGCCTCCGCCGCGGCGACCACGCAGGCGGCGTGCCCCTTCGGGTTGCTCGCTCCCAGGCCCACCACCCGGTCGCCCTGGAGCACCCCTTCCGGGCGCAGGTCCGGCCGCAGCCGGGGGCCGACCTGCGGCACGTCCTCCGCCTCGGTGCCGACCGTGAGCGTGTCGATCGGGGCGTAGAGCAGCAGGTCGGCGCCGGTCCCGTCGCCGGCCAGCCGGCCGACCGCGTTGCCCTGACGGGCGTCGATCTCCTGGTACGCCGCGGCCAGCCCGGCGCCGGCGAGCCGGCGGGTGAGGAGCTCGGCCAGCGCCCGTTCGTCGCCGGTCGGGCTGGGGATCGAGACCATCGCCAGCAGCAGGTCCCGCAGCCGGGTCTGGTCGATCTGGCCCCAGGCCCGCTGGGTCGCCGCGGTGGGGCGGGGCGGCGCCCCGCCGGGAGCGGATCGGCGGCTCATGCGCACAGCGTGCGGCGGGTGCCCCGGAGTTGGCTACCGCGCCATCCCGTTCAGCGGACCGCCCTGGCCCGGTGGCCCACCCTGCGCGATTACGATGTCGGTTACCCGCAGCGTCACCGGACCGTCGCTGCGCAGTGAGAACGCGGCGAGAGTGAGGTCTCCGGATGATCGACCCGGCGTTCACGCCCCACTATGCCCGCACCCGGGACGGGCTGGTGCACTACGTGGAGCTGGGCGCGGGCGACCCGCTGGTCCTGCTCCACCAGACCCCCCGGTCCTGGGACGAGTTCCGCGAGCTGATGCCGCTGCTGGCCGACCGGCACCGGGTGATCGCCCCGGACCTGATCGGGTTCGGCGCCTCCGAGCGGATCGCCGACCACTCGATCGAGCGGTACGCGGGCTCGGTGGTGGCGCTGCTGGACGCGCTCGACCTCCCCCAGGTGGACCTGCTCGGGCACCAGATGGGCGGGATCGTGGCCGTCGAGGTGTCCGCCCGGGTTCCCGAGCGGGTCCGGCGGATGGTGCTGTCCGGCACCCCGTACGTGGACGAGGCGTTCCGCCGGCGGCGGCCGGGCATGCACCCGCTCAGCCTGGTCGAGCTGCAGGACGACGGCCGGCACCTGACCGAGATCTGGGTCCGGCGCAGCGGCTTCTACCCACCGGCCCGGCCGGACCTGCTGGACCGGTACGTGCGGGACGTGCTGCTGCAGGAGGACCAGGCCGAGGAGGGCCACCGGGCGATCAGCGGCTACCGGATGGAGGGCCGCACCACCTACCGCGGACCGCTGCTGTGCCTGGGCGCCACGGCGGACCCGGTCGCGTTCCCGGAGGTGCCCCGGTTGGTCGAGCAGTTCCCGCAGAGCCGGCTGGAGATCGTGCAAGGGGGGATGGTGCCGCTGATGGAGCACATGCCCGAGGAGGTGGCTGCGATCGTCACGAAGTTCTTCGACGAGCAGGCGTAGGGCGGGCCACCCGAGGCATGCCCGCCAGCGCCGCGCCATCCGGGGGTAGCTCCCCGCGCTCCCGCGACCCCGTCCGGGGCGACCTGCGCTCGGTGGTCGGGAAGATCGAGGCCATCCTGGACGCGTTCACCGCCGACGACCAGCGGCTCTCGCTGGCCGAGCTGGTCCGGCGTACCGACCTGCCGAAGACCACCGTGCACCGGATCTGCCACGTGCTCGCCGCCGCCGGGATGCTGGAGCGGATCGACGGCGGCTACCGGCTCGGGCTGCGCCTGTTCGAGCTGGGCCAGCTGGTCCCGCGCCAGCGGATCCTGCGCGAGGCCGCCCAGCCGTACCTGCAGGAGCTGCTCCACCAGAGCAAGGCGATGATCCATCTGGCGATCCTGGACGGCCTGGACGCGCTGGTCATCGAGCGCCTCTCCCCGTACCGCCAGCCGACCCGGCACACCCAGGTCGCCGGCCGGATGCCGCTGCACTGCACCGCGGTCGGCAAGGCGCTGCTGGCGTTCGCCTCCCCGGCGACGGTCACCGACGTGCTGCGGGAGGGCTTGCCGCGCCGGACCCCGCACACGATCACCTCCGCGCTGCACTTCACCAGGGCGCTCGAGCGCGCCCGGCAGGAGGGCGTGGCGACCGAGGTGGAGGAGATGCACGTGGGCTACCTCGCGGTCGGCGCCCCGATCCTGAACGCCGAGTCGCTCCCGGCGGCGGCGGTCTCGGCGACCGCACCGCTGCACAACACCCGGATCGAGCACCTGACCGGCCTGGTCCAGGACGCCGCGACCAGGATCCAGTCGGCGCTGCGCGCCGGCTCCGGCTGAGCCTGGCCCGTTAGCCCTGGCTCATCCCGCGTCGTTGTCCGGCACGGCCGAGGAAACCGACACCGGCAGCGCCTCGAGGCCACGCAACAGGGCGCTGTTCTCCCACCGGAGCTGCCCCGGATCGACGGCGAGCCGGAGGTCCGGGTACCGGGTCAGCAGCCGGGTCAGCGCGATCTCGATCTGCAGCTTGGCCAGCGGGACCCCGATGCAGTAGTGGATGCCGTGCCCGAAGGCCATGCTGCCCACCGGGCGCCGGTTCAGGTCGAGCCGGTCCGGGTCGGGGAAGTGCGCGCTGTCGCGGTTGGCGGAGCTCCAGGACAGCGCCAGAATCTGATCGGCCGGGATGACCACGTCGCCGACCTGGATCTCCTCGGTGGTGAACCGGAAGGTCCCGACCGAGGCGGCCGGGTCGAAGCGCATCAGCTCGTCCACGGCCGCGGGCATCGAAGACAGGTCCGCCCGCAGCCTGGCCAGCTCGTCGGGGTGGGTCAGCAGGTTGTAGACCGCGTTGCCGATCGAGTAGATGGTGGTGATGTGGCCGGCGACCACCAGGAAGAAGATCATCGACACGAGCTCGCCGTGGGTCAGCCGGTCGCCGTCGTCGGTGACCCGCACCAGGGCGCTGACCATGTCGTCACCTGGGTTGGCGCGCTTGGCATCGATGAGCGCGCTCGCGTAGTCGACCACCTTCTTCGATGCGTCGGCCACCTCCTCCGGATCCTGGCCCGCGCCGACCAGCTTGGTGCCCCACAGCCGGAAGTCCTCGCGATCCGCTTGCGGGATCCCGAACAGGTCGCAGATGATGGTGATCGGCAGGCGCACTGCGAACTCGCTGACCAGCTCGACCTCCGGCTTGCCGGCGAACGAGTCCAGCAGCTCATCGGCCACCTGCTCGATGCGGGGGCGCAGCCGCTCCACCCGCTGCGCGGTGAACGCCTTGCTCACCAGCGCGCGCAGGCGGGTGTGGCGCGGAGGATCGCTGTTGAGCATGTGGGTGGCGAGGTCGTCGTCGAACCCGACGCTGGCCGCCTCCTCCCCCGGTTCCCCTTCCTGCTCAACGAAAGCGCCGGAGTGGCGGGCGAACAGCTCGTTCATCCGCCGCCCGTCCTTGCTGACGCGCGGGTCGGACACCAGCGCGCGGATCTCGTCGTACCGGGTGACCAGCCACGCTCGGGCGCCATGCGCGAACGTGACCTCGTGGACAGGACCCATGTCCCGAAAGGCTTTTAGGATCTCGTACGGGTTCTGCATCAAGTCCTCGGGAACCCGCTCGGTCGGCTGTGAGGATCCGGCTTGCATGATCAGATGCTCCTTGCTGCGGTCGCTGACGGTTCGCTCACGATTGCCTTTCGTCATGAGAGGCGGGCCGCGGCGGCCCCTGATACAGTCACGAGGACTCGATACGTCGATGCCCGGTCGAGTCATTCGTATGACAGCCCGTCGAACCGCTCCCACCGAGCTGCCGTCACGCCGCCGTATCAAGAACCACTCTCATCCGCCTCTCATGAGACAAGGGATCGTGGTGCGGACCGTAGCCAGCCTCCCCGCAGGAGCCTCCGACCGACGGCCACGGCCGGCACCGGGCTCGACGACCTAAGGCGGATCACGCATGAGCAGTGAGACCACAGCCGATGACGCACCGGCCGAGGAGGCCGCGACCGGTCCCCTGGGTGTTCTGGCCACCTGGCGCCATACGCCTGGTCCGGTGAAGGCGGTCCTGGCTGGCGTGTTCGTCAACCGGCTGGGCGGCTTCCTGCAGATCTTCCTGGTGCTGTTCCTCACCGATCGGGGATACACCTCGAGCCAGGCCGGCCTGGCGCTAGGGCTGTACGGCGCCGGCGCGGTGGCCGGCACCTTCGCGGGCGGCTGGCTGAGCGACCGGCTGAGCGCGCGGACGGTGACGCTGATCAGCATGATGGGCTCGGCGCTGCTGCTCGTCGCGATCCTCTACTTCAAGGTTTACCTCCTGCTTCTGCTGGTCGCGATCCTGGTGGGCGCCGTCAGCCAGCTCTACCGGCCGGCCGCCCAAGCCATGGTCACCGAGCTCACTCCGGTCAGCCGGCTGGTGATGGTGACCGCGATGTACCGGCTGTGCCTGAATCTGGGCACCACGGCAGCGCCGCTGATCGGAGTGGCGTTGGCGTCGGTCTCGTACGACCTGCTCTTCTGGGCCGAGGCGCTGGCCGCCCTGACCTACGGCCTGATCGCCCTGGTCGCCTTGCCGCGGGGGCGCCGGGTGCGCCCGTCGGCTCCCGAGCAGGCCCAGGAGCGACCGCCCCGTTCCGGGTATCTGGCCCTCCTGGACGACTGGCGATACCTGGTGTTCCTGGCCGCCTTCCTGCTGCTGTGCGTCGTCTACTCCCAGTACACAGCGGCCCTGCCACTGGCCATTGTGGGCGCCGGGCTCAGCACGTGGTGGTACGGCGCGGTCGTCACGGTCAACGCCTTCATCGTCGTGACCTGCGAGGTGGTGGCGACCAGGTGGGTACAGACCTGGCCGCTGCGGCTGACCCAGATGAGCGGCTTCGCCCTCCTCGCGATCGGGTACGGCATCTACGCGATCGACATGATCCCGCTCTTCCTGATCCTCGGCACCCTGGTGTGGACGCTCTCCGAAATCATCGGTGCGCCAACCATCTATGCCTATCCGGGTTTGGTCGCCCCCGCGCACCTGCGGGGTCGGTACTTCGGTGCCATGCAGGGCATGTTCGGCCTGGGCTCCACCCTCGGCCCGATCCTCGGAATCGCCCTGTTCGAACGGGTCGGCCAACAGATGTTCATGTGGGCGGCCCTGGTGGCGGTCCTGGCCACGGTGATCGGCCGGGTCGGCATGCGGGGCACGCAGAAGCCCGACCCGGCACCGGAACCGGCCGCCAGCCAGCCGGCCGGCTAACGACAGCCGCACCGGCCCGCCCGGCGGGCGTGACCGTGGCATGACACCGGGTTACAACCCCCATGTCGGCACGATCCGCCCGCCCGCGTCCGGGCGGCGCGCCGGGCGTGGGACGGGTGGTGACAACTCGCCGCCGATTGGGCGACGATCTAGGGATGGGTGAGCTGCGGGTGGCCGTCATCGGGTCCGGGCCGGCCGGCGTGTACGCGGCCGGTGCGCTGCTCGACGCCGGCCAGCCGGTCAGCGTGGACATCTTCGACGCGCTGCCCGCGCCGTTCGGGCTGGTCCGGTACGGGGTCGCGCCCGACCACCCGAAGATCAAGTCGGTGTCCGAGAAGCTCGCGGAGATCCTCGCCGCCCCGCAGGCACGCTTCTTCGGCCACGTTGCCTACGGCACCGACCTGACCGCGGCGGACCTGCGGCGGCACTACCACGCCGTGATCCACGCGGTGGGATCGGCGAACGAGCGCGAGCTCGGCATCCCCGGCGAGGAGCTGGCCGGCAGCTTCGCCGCGGCCGACTTCGTCGCCTGGTACAACGGGCACCCGCACGCGGCCGACCAGCGGTTCCTCGCCGCGCCGGAGGTGGCCGTGGTCGGCGCCGGCAACGTGGCGCTGGATGTCGCCCGGATGCTGGTCACCTCGGCCGACGCGCTGGTCGCGACCGACCTGCCGGCCGGCGTGCTGCAGGCGTGGCGGGGCAACCAGGCCACCGACGTGCACCTGCTGGCCCGGCGGGGTCCGGCCCACGCGAAGTTCACCACCCCGGAGCTGCGTGAGCTGGCCAGGCTCGACGGGGTCGACCTGGTGGTCGACCCGGCCGACCTTGAGCTCGATCCCGCCAGCGCGCAGATCCTCGAGCACGACCGGGTGGCGGCGCGCAACGTGACCGTCCTGCGGGACTGGGTCGCGCGTCCGCGCACCGGCGCGCCCCGCCGCGTCCACCTCCGGTTCTGGACCCGCCCGACCCGGATCGTCGGGAACGGTCGGGTGGCGGGCGTACAGGTCGAGCGCACCACCCTGGACGGGACCGGACGACTGGCCGGCACCGGCGCCACCGAGCAGCTGGCCGCCCAGGCCGTGTTCCGGGCGATCGGGTACGCGGGCCGGCCGCTGCCCGGGCTGCCGTTCGACCAGACCAGCTCGGTCGTGCCGAACGAGGCAGGGCGGGTGACCGGCCCGGACCAGACCGGCGTGTACGTCGCCGGCTGGATCAAGCGCGGGCCGACCGGTGTGATCGGCACCAACAAGAGCGACGCCGCCGAGACCGTACGCACGCTGCTGGCCGACGCACCGAAGCTCACCAGCCCACCCGAGCCTGACCCGGCCGCCGTCCTGGCGACCCTCGAGCGGGCGGGCGGGCGGTACCTCCAGTGGGACGAGTGGTTGCGGGTCGACGACCACGAGACCCGCGAGGGGGCGCGGCACGGCCGGCCGCGCGTGAAGGTCTGCACGGTGCAGGAGATGCTCGACATCGGTGGCGTCCGGGCTCCGGACGGCTAGGCCGACGTTGCAAGGTCAGGGACGTGGACTCCCACCCGCCGCCAGCATCCGCTGCCCGAGGACGCGCGCGGCCGCCTGGAGCTCGGGGCACCGCACGATTCGGTACGGCGCTGGGACCGGCGCGAGCTGCTCGGCGTACCACACCGGGTTGCTGGTGCTGCCGACCAGGCGGGTGGTCTCGGCATCGAGCGGCTCGAGCACTCCGAGGGCGCGGGGCAGGCAGCGCGCCACGGAGTCGACGGACGCGTTGATGACGACCTCGACGTCGTACTCCCACCCGACGGCGAGATGCGCCTCCCCTGACCTCATCGCCGCCAGCCTGGGAACGGTTCAGCGGTGGGGATAACCCAGCCGCCGTGAGAGCTCGGCCGTCTCCATCAGCAGGAGCGCCGAAATCTGCCCGACCGCCGGGCGGAACCGCTCAGCCGGACCACAGACGCTCATCACCGCCGCCACCCCGCCGTCCCGGTCGAAGACCGGCGCGGCCACCGACCCCGCGCCCTCCTGCCGTTCACCGAACGACACGGCGTACCCGCGCTGGCGGATCTCGGTCAGCTGCTGGCGCAGCAGTGCGGTGTCCGGTCGCGAGTCGGCGGACGCCTTGTTCCCCCGCTGGTCGGCGAGGTAGGCTTCCCGCTCCAGATCGCCGAGGAACGCGAGCAGCACCTTGGACGAGCCGCCGATGTGCAGCGGGAACTGCTGCCCCAGCGGCACAGTCATCTTCACCTCGCGATGTGGTGTCACCTGGTCCAGGTAGATGCGGGTCGCACCGGTGCGGATGGACAGGGTGGCGGTTTCGCGGGTGCGCTCGACCAGCCGTCGCATCGGTTCGAGGGCGAAGTCCCGGATGTCGATCCGGGCCAGGTATGCGTTGCCCAACGCCAGCGCCGCCGGCCCGAGCGCGTAGCGGCGGGTGAGCGGGTCGAAGTAGATCAGCCCGCTGGTCCGCAAGGTGTTCAGGATGCGGTGCACGGCCGTCTTGGAGATGCCCAGCTCCCCCGCGATCTCGGTCACCCCCAGGCTGTCCGACTCCACCCGGGTGAACAGCAGGAGCACCTCGACCGCCCGCTCCACCGTGCTGATCGTCTGCTTGGTCGACGTCGTGGAACCGCTCACCACACCTCCACTGCGCCGTCCAGACCAGGGCGGACAGATGGTACTACGGCGCTGGCCCGGCGCGCCGCCGAGTGGGTGGCCGGTCGGTCGCCGGTACTCACGCGGACTCGTGCTCGAAGACAGTCGGTAGGTATGACAGCGCTCGTCCGGTCATCACCAGCGCCGCGAGCTCGACCGCGCCGAGCACCTGCGACTGGGTGGCCCCCAGTGAGATGGCCTTGCGCGCGTGGGCTCGGGCCACAGTGGGACTGCCACCCACCACAATGTCCAGTGCCATCACCATCAGCTCCCGCACATGTCCGGGCAGCCCTCGATCGTCGGACTGGGCGGCGTTGTAGACGTCGTTGTAGCCCCGGAGGAAGGCCGGATCGTGCTCGGCCAGCACCTCGTGCATGGCCATCGGCTTGCCCCGCTGGGCCCGGATGGTGTCCAGCAGCCGCTGTCCCTCTGGTGTCATCAGCTTCCCTCTCCCTCTCCCTCTCCCTCGACAACCTGGCGGTCGAGACCTTCCTGGACCACGCCGACCACCTGACCGGGCGACGACGACGTGTCGGCGAGCAGGCCGATGCTGCGCCGCGCCCGCCGCAGCCTGGACCCGCGCAGGGTCGCGGCGATCACCGCCGCCCGGTCGGCGGGCGCCCGCGCCATCGTGACCCCCGCCGGATCGACGATCCGGCTGCCGCCCAGCCGCGACCAGGTACCGACCTCGCCACCGAAGCTGTGGCTTCCGCATCCGTTGCAGGCCATCAGGTACGACTGGGTGTCCAGCGCCCGGGCGGTCGGGATGTGGCGCCAGTACCGGCGCTTGGCCGCCTGGTCGCCGATCCCGCCGTGCCGCCCGCCGGCCCAGATCGAGTTGATGTTGACGATGATCTCCGCACCCCGGACCGCGAGCGGCTTGACGTACTCCGGGAACCACGCGTCGTAACAGATCACGATCGCGACCGTCCCGACCCGGGTGGCGAACACCGGCG